>NZ_JBFRDT010000020.1:0-88320 GCF_052113925.1 Terrabacter sp. RAF57
GCCACCCGCGACTACGTCGCTCGCCGTACTGCCGAAGGCAAGACCGGCCGAGAGATCAAACGCTGCCTAGCCCGCTACGTCGCCCGCGACCTCTATCGCCTACTCGAAAACACCACGACAGGTGCTTGACGAAGCATAGGAGCGTCGCACCGCCGCAAACGGCAGTCCTGACCCTGCCCGGCAACCGCAGCCGCGTCAGGGACGTGCCGTCAGCTGTGGCACCTGATGATGTAGGCAGATCACCTCGACCTGCCTAGGCTTGAGTGGTCGCCGCACCGATCGAGGAGGCTTCATGGCTGGGAGCGTGATTCGGTTCGAGGCGCGGACGGTGATCCGTCGGCCGGCGAGCGAGGTGTTCGAGCGGCTGGCCGATCTCCCCGGCTATCGGCAGTGGATGCACCGCGACGGCGTGTTCGGCGGCACGGAGCTGACGTCCGCGCTGCCGGTGCGGTCGGGCACGACGTATGTCGACCGGACGCGGATGGGCCGCTTCGTCGGGGAGGTGACCGAGCACGTGCCGTCGACGCGCCTCGCGTTCAGTGAGACGTTCAGCATCTTCGGCCACCCGCTCACCCAGGCGCGTCCGCGCTACGTGCTCGAGGTCGACGGCGACTCCACGGTCGTCCACCACACCGCCGAGGCGGAGCTCTACGGCGTGGCTCGGGTGTTCAAGCCGGTGGCCGCGCGAATGGTGACGAGGGAGCGGTCACACACCCTGGCCTCCCTCGAGCGCTCCTTCGAGGGCTCTCCCGAGACCGTCTAACAGGCCGCCTCCGCAGGCCTGCGGGCGTCCCGGGCCGGGCCGCTCGTGTCGACGGCAGGGCTGGGTCGGTCAGTCGGAGAGGGAGGGGGCGGCGGCATACTCCTCGTCGGAGACGGGGGTCAGCCAGTGCACGACGTCGTGGTCGGCGTCGCCCTCGTTGATGGCGACGTGCACCATGAGCCGGGTGGGCGCGGCGCCGTGCCAGTGCTCCTCGTCGGCCTCGAAGAGGACGCGGTCGCCGGGGCGGATGACCTCGATCGGGCCGCCGCGGCGCTGGCAGAGGCCGACGCCCTCGGTGACGAAGACGGTCTGGCTCAGGGGGTGACGGTGCCAGTGGGTGCGGGCGCCGGGCATGAAGTGCACGAGGTTGGCCGAGACGCGCGACGGTGCCGGCGCGGCGGCGACCGCGTCGATGTAGACGTCGCCGGTGAACCAGTCGCTCGGGCCCTTGACGGTGTCGACGGAGCTACGGGTGATCTGCATGGGTTTCCTTCTGACTGTTGGGGATCGCAGTGTCGGTGGTCGCGGTGGGGCTCGGTGTGTCGGCGGCCCAGGAGGCGAGCAGCTGGAGGCGCTCGGCCGAGGGCGAGCCGGGCTCGGCGGTGTAGACCATGAGGACGAGTCCGGGCTCGGCGGTGATGGCGAGCTCCTCGTAGGCGAGGGTCAGCTCGCCGACGACGGGGTGGGTGAAGCGCTTGGTGCCGGTGCCGTGGGTGCGCACGTCGTGGGCGCTCCAGAGCCGCCGGAAGACCTCGCTCTGCGTGGAGAGCTCGCCGACGAGGTCCTGCAGGCCGCGGTCGTGCGGGTCGCGGCCGGCCTCGGTGCGCATGATGCCGACGCACATCCCGGCGAAGAGCTCCCAGTCGGGGTAGAAGTCGCGGCTGGCCGGGTCGAGGAACTGGAAGCGGGCGAGGTTGGGCAGGCGGCCGCCCTCGCCGATGACCGGCGAGTAGAAGGCGCGGCCGAGCGCGTTGGTCGCGAGCAGGTTCTGGTGGGGGTCGCGCACGAAGGCGACGGCGTCGCGGATCGACTCGAGGGCCCACTGCAGGCTGGGCCGGGACGCGGGCTTGCCGGCCGCGCGTCGGCGCGGACGCCCGGACGTGGGTATGCCGTCCGCTGCCCTCGCGAGGTCGAGCAGGTGCGCGCGCTCGGTGTCGTCGAGCTGCAGGGCGCGAGCGAGCGCGTCGAGGACGCCGGCCGAGGCGCCGGCGATCTGGCCTCGCTCGAGGCGGGCGTAGTACTCGACGCTGAGCCCGGCGATGGTCGCGACCTCGCTGCGGCGCAGACCGGGCACGCGTCGGCCGCGGCTGACGGGCAGGCCGACCTGGTCGGGGGTGATGCGGGCGCGGCGGGTCATGAGGAACTCGCGCACCTCTTGGCGGTTGTCCACGCCTTCGAGACTAGGCCGCGTCGAGGGGTGGGCCGAGCCGTGAGAGGTGCCCTGTCAGTACGTGCCTCGACAGGGACTTCCTCGGTCTCTCGCCGGCGGCTTCACTCGAGTGGTGGGCCGTCGGGCCCGGCGGGCCGTGGGCTCGCGACGAGACGATGGAAGGAACACGCGATGCGTGGAGTGGTCATGTACGAGCCCGGCGACGTGCGGGTGGAGGATCGCGCGGATCCACAGATCATCGAGCCGACCGATGCGATCATCCGCCTGACGGCGACGTGCATCTGCGGCAGCGACCTGTGGCCCTACCGCGGTGCGGAACCGGTCGACCACCAGGTCATGGGGCACGAGTACGTCGGCGTCGTCGAGCAGGTCGGCTCGGAGGTGCGCACCGTCACGGTCGGCGACTTCGTCGTCGGGTCGTTCTGGGCGTCGGACAACACGTGCGAGATCTGCCGGGCCGGCTACCAGGCGTACTGCGTGCACCGCGTCCTCATGGGCACGATCGGCACCCAGTCCGAGCTGACGCGGATCCCCCTCGCGGACGGCACCCTCGTGGCGACGCCGGGGCAGCCGGAAGCCGACCTGATCCCCTCGCTCATGGCGGCCTCCGACGTGCTCGGCACCGGGTGGTTCGCCGCGGTGGCCGCCGAGGCGGGCCCGGGCACGACGGTGGCCGTCGTCGGCGACGGCGCGGTGGGACTGATGGGCGTTCTGGCCGCCCGGGAACTGGGGGCCGAGCGGATCATCGCCTTCAGCCGCCACGCGGACCGTCAGGCGCTCGCGCGCGAGTTCGGTGCCACCGACATCGTCGAGCAGCGCGGCAAGGCCGGCGTGGCGCGGGTGAAGGAGCTGACCGACGGGCTCGGGGCGCACTCGGTCATCGAGGCCGTCGGGACGCAGGAGGCGATGATGCAGGCGATCCACTCGACGCGGGCCGGTGGGCACGTCGGCTTCGTCGGGGTGTCGCACGACGTCGCGATCCCCGGCGACGAGCTGTTCATGGCCGGCGTCCACCTCCACGGCGGACCGGCACCGGTTCGGGAGTACCTGCCGCACCTGATCCAGCTGATCTGGGACCGGAAGATCAACCCCGGCAAGGTCTTCGACCTCACCCTGCCGCTCTCGGAGGCTGCCGCTGGCTATGCGGCGATGGACGAGCGTCGGGCGACCAAGGTGTTGCTGACGTTGTGAGTGTGGGCTTGCTCTCGAGAAGGACGCACGGCCCGATGGTGGCCCTCGGGCTGACGACGGTCCTGACCGCGGGCTGTGGCTCGACGGTCGAGACCGTCGACGCCCGGGAGGCGCCCGGCCGCGCGCAGACCATCGCGACCGCCACCACACGGCATACGCCATCCACACCACTTCCGTCGACCGACCACGCAAAGGACCAACAGGTGAAGATCGTCATCACGCTCGGGGGCCAGCGCCTCGGCGCCACCCTCGACGATGACAGCGCCGCGGCGCGTGACCTGCTCGCACAGCTGCCGGTGACCGTTGACATGGTCGACCACGGCGGGGTGGAGAAGACGGGACCGCTGCCGTCACCGCTCTCGCTCGACGGGCAGCCCGAGGGTGCGGACCCGGACGTCGGAGACGTCGGCTACTACGCCCCCGGCAACGACCTCGTCCTCTACTACGGCGACCAGTCCTACTTCCCGGGCATCGTCATCCTCGGCCGCCTGGACGAGGGCGTCGCTGCGCAGTTCGCCGACCAGCAGGGTCCCGTCACGGTGACCGTCGAGGCGGGGTGATGGCGGTGACGCTGGAGGAGTTCCTCGACCACGTGAACAGCGGACGCCTCATCGAGGGCGGCTCGCCGGCGCACGCGTTCATGCACGAGGCGTCGCAGGAGGCGCTGCGGACGCTCGCCGAGCTGAACGGCGCCTACCGCTCGCCGGACGAGGTGCGGGCGTTGCTCTCCCGGCTGACCGGTCGGGAGGTGGCTGAGTCGGTGACGGTCTTCCCGCCGTTCTACTCCGAGTTCGGCAAGAACCTCACGCTCGGCGAGGGCGTCTTCATCAACATGGGCTGCCGCTTCCAGGACACCGGCGGCATCTCCATCGGAGACGGGTCGCTGATCGGCCACGGCAGCACGCTCACGACGCTGAACCACTCGATGGACCCGGCGCGGCGCGCCGACATGGAGCCGGCCCCCGTGACGATCGGCCGCAACGTGTGGCTGGGAGCAAACGTCACGGTCGTGCCCGGCGTGACCATCGGCGACGGCGCCGTGGTCGGCGCCGGAGCGGTCGTGACCAAGGACGTCCCCGCCGACACCATCGCCGCCGGAGTCCCGGCCCGAGTCATCCGACCCACCGGTTTCGAGGCCTGAGGCGCGGCCTTCAGGGCCCATCGTCTCTCGACGGTCAGGGGTGGGATGTCGCCCTTCGGACGGTGGTGACGCTCGACCCCAGCCATGCCAATCGCCTGCTGCGGCGCACCTGTCGACCTGGACGCGGTGACGTGTGCGATTCGCCTGCGCGCGCTCTGCTCGCGCCCTACCGTCGAGGAATGGCTGAGTCCAACTCTCAGACGGCGGTGACCTTCTTCAGCGCGCCGATAGGCGGTGGAGTGCTCGCCCTCCTGCTGTGGTTCGTCCTGAAGGGCCCGTGTCAGCTGGCTGGGTTCGAGACGGAATGTGTCAGCGTGGGCGATCAGACGTTCTACAACCCCGGCGGTCTCATGGCGATCGGCGGCTTCCTGGGTTTGCTGCTCGCCGTCGGCATCGAGCTCGTCCGTCATCTGGGCGCGTCCAACGACTGATTCCGTATGCCGTCAACCGCGTCGGTGTCTGGCACCATCGCCGGGCCAGCGGGGGTCGCGGCAGACGTCCCGAGCTTCTCCGGCCGAGAGAGGGCGTTTGCAGCACGCGACAGCGGGCATGGTGGAGGCATGCGTCTGCGGGATCACCACAAGGGAGACCTGGCACTGACGGCACTGACGCTGGCGGTCGCCGCGGCGGCTGCTGCCAACGAAGCAGCCCGCTGGGCAGCTCGCCGTCATCGTCGACACCACGGCTCCGGGCCGTCGACGCGTCCCACGGGGACGTAGGCCGGCAGCGCTGAGCCGACGGTCTCCGGCCGGCCCCGCGTCCATCGTCAACCGCGCGCGGGCTGGTCACTGCTGCCCTGCGGGGTATGAGGATGGCATGGCGGATACGGCGATCTTCGATGTCGACGGCACTCTCGTGGACACCAACTACCAGCATGCGCTGGCGTGGTTCCGCGCCCTGCGCCGCTACGACATCACTCGGCCGATGTGGCGCATCCATCGCGGCATCGGGATGGGTGGCGACCAGTTCGTCTCGGCGGTCGCCGGTCGTGAGGCCGAGGAAGCCCACGGGGACGACCTGCGCGAGGCGTGGGCGGAGGAGTTCGACGAGCTGATCGGCGAGATCCAGCCTTTCGAGGGCGCGCACGAGCTGTTGGCCGAGGTCAAGGAGCGCGGCTTCCGGCTGGTGCTCGCCAGCTCGGGCAAGACCCAGCACGTCGAGGCCTTCCTCGACCTCATCGACGGCAAGTCCCTCGCCGATGCCTGGACGACCTCGGACGACGTGGAGAAGAGCAAGCCTGAGCCGGACATCGTGTCAGCGGCGCTCGCCAAGGTCGATGGCGCCAGCGCCATCATGGTGGGCGACTCGATCTACGACGCCCAGGCAGCGGCCAAGCTCAGCATCCCGACCCTCGGGGTCCGCACCGGCGGCTTCTCCGTCGGTGAGCTGCAGGAAGCCGGGGTCTTGCAGGTCTTCGACTCGCTGGTTGCGTTCCGTTACGCCCTGGATGGCACCCCCTTGGCCCGCCCCAGCCGCTGAGCCCGGCGGGCGAAACCGTGTGAGTGTGGGCTGAGCTCCCGGTCCACTCGCCTCTGCCGAGGCCGGCGCCGCTGGCGCGTCCCCGGGGCTCCCCCCACAAGCAGCGGGATGCCGGCGCCCGAGTTTTGCGATTCGTCCCTCGGAGGGACAAATCCGCCGATACATTCCGATCTCGGCCCGCTGCAGTCCTGCGCGGGAGATCAATGCCGCGTGTCAGCCCACCGGGCCGCGCGGGCCATACAGGGGAGTTCTTCTATGGGCGCTCGTCGCCGATGCTTCGTTGCTGCCACCGTCGCGATAGGCCTGTTCGTCCCGACGGGATCAGCAGCAACCGCGGCTGATGGCAGCCCTTCGCCGACCACGAAGCGAGAGCGGCTGGAGGAGCTGCACGGCCAGCCCGTCAGAACGCCGGCGCCGACGGGACGCGGAGCAGGCGGTCGGTTGGGCGGCCTTGCGGCGCAGCGTGACTCCGACCGGGTCGTGTTGTCGGTGAAGGTCCGAGGCGGTGCTGGCGCAGCCAAGGCCCTGACCGAGGTCTCACGTTCAGCCACAGCGCAAGGTGGTGTCCAGCGGCGCATGATGCGCCAGCTGGCCACCGTGTCCGTGGAGGTCCCGAAGGCTGATGCGGCATCCATGGCCGCCGCCCTGCGTCAACGCCCTGACGTCGAGCACGTCGACATCGTCAGCCGCAGAACGCTGACGTTCGTGCCCAACGACGAGAAGTACTCGGCCAGCGCCCCCTATCTCGAGGCGGTCAACGCGCCGTCCGCGTGGGACGTGCAGCATGGTGACGCTGCCGTGCGCATCGCCGTCATCGACAGCGGCCTCGACGTGAACCACCCCGACCTGACCGACCGAGTGGTCGGTACCTACAACGCGTTCGACGGCAGCAGCGACGTCGTCGACGAGATCGGCCACGGCACCTTCGTCGCGGGCGTCGCAGCCGCCACCGCCGACAACGGGATCGGCGTCGCCGGCGCGTCGATGGGCGCAAGCGTGATGGCCGTCAAGGTCGCAGACCCGTACGGTCAGGTGTTCACTGACACCGAAGCCGCCGGCATCATCTGGGCTGCCGACCACGGCGCGAACGTCATCAACATGAGCTTCTCCGGCGACACGCCCGACCAGGTCGAGTCCGACGCGGTCGCGTACGCCGTGAGCAAGGGCGTCCTCGTCGTTGCCGCCGCCGGCAATGATGCCGACACGCTCCCCGCGTACCCCGCTGCCTACCCCAGCGTCGTCGCCGTGGGAGCCACCGATGCCGCCGGCCACCGGGCGTCGTTCTCCCAGTACGGCTCTTGGGTGACCGTGGCCGCCCCAGGCACTTCCATCACGAGCACCTCGCCCACCAGCGCCAGCTCCGGCTTCCAGCTCGACTACGACACCGCGGACGGCACCTCGTTCTCCGCACCGCTCGTGGCCGCTGAGGCGGCACTGCTGTGGTCGCGAAGCCCCAGCGCGAAGGCCGCCGACATCCGTGCAGCCATCGTGACGACCGCGCACGGTTACACCGGTCTCGGGCTCGGCACAGGACAGGTCGACTTCCGCGCCGCTCTCGACGCGGTCGCGCCGAACACCGTGCCTGCGCTGACCAACCCCGCCGACGCGTCGTCCGTCACAGGCGTCGTCACCCTGACCGCAGCCTCCACCGCACCCAAGGTCCGCTTCTTCGTCGACGGCGCTCCCCTGGGTGCGCCCGTGGCCAGCAACAGCGGCACCGCCACGACCACCTGGTCGACGTGGGGGCTGGCCAACGGCGCCCACACCCTGCGCGCTGTCGACTGCAGCCTTAAAGACCTGTGCAACACGGCGGGCACCCAGGTCGCCGTCGCGCTGGGCAACGCGGCGCCCGTCATCACCTCGCCGCGGCCGTCGCAGCTCGTCTCCGGGTCCGCGACGTTCACCGCCACCGCGCCGGGCGGCGCCGTGGCCTTCTTCATCGACGGTGTACGCCGCGGGCAGGACACCAGCGCGCCGTACGCCCTGACCTACCCGGTGAGCGCGCTCACCGATGGAACCCACACCGTGAAGGCCGTCAGCTGCACAACTGGCGGCACCTGCAGTGGCCCCACCTCGACCGCGGTGTCGTTCAAGAACCAGTCACTGCACCCCACGTTCACGGGGGTCAGCCCGAGCGTGTTCAGCCCCAACGGTGACGGTCGCTCCGACAGCACGAAGCTCACGTACTACCTGCCCGACAGCGAGACGGTGAAGTACCAGGTCCGCAACGCTGCCGGCACTGTGGTTCGCGGCCCCGGAAGCCTCGGCACGCTTGCCGCGGGCACCCGCAGCTTCGTCTGGAACGGTCTGCTCAACGGCGGCGCACGCGCCACGAGCGGCGCCTACAAGGTCGAGCTCGTCACGACGCGGACGACGAGTGCCGGCACGTTGCGCGGCCTCGCCACGATCAACGTCCGCGTGGACCAGCTTGCCCCGACGATGAGCTCCATCACGGGTAGCGGTTCCGGGTTCTACCCGTACCCGGACACCTACCGTGACACGTTCGCGCCGGCCTTCACGTTGAGCGAGGCGGCGACGATCACGCTGACGGTCCGGACCAGCGGCGGGACCCTTGTTCGATCCGTCAGCGGCACTCGAGGCACCGGCCGGGCGAGCATCATCTGGAACGGTCGTAACAACGCAGGTTCCCTCGTCGCTGGCGGCACGTACTACTGGACGTTGACCGCTCAGGACCCAGCCGGCAACCGGCGCTCCAGCGCCAAGTACTCCGTCACCGTGAGCAGCAAGCGGCTCGTGACGAAGACGGCCACGCTCGACAAGCGAGGCAGCCAGTTCTACAGCGCCGGCGGCAGCGACGACTACTGCGCCGGAGCGAGCCTGAGTCTGTCGTACTTCAACCCCTACGGTCTGTGGCTGGCCAACACGTGCAGCGCGTCCTACGACGGCTACCAGATTGCCGGAGCCGTGTACCGCTTCTCGGTGCCGTCCGCCGTCAGTTACGGCTCGCTGAAGGTGCAGACCTACGGGTTCTCGATGGATACGTCGACGCTCGGTGCAGGCTTCACGAAGTGGGGCACCTCGAACTACGCGTTCACCCCCGAGATCTACACCGGCACGGCGAGCGCGTGGCGCACCATCGGTTCAGTGTCCGCGTCCGGGCTGGTGAACTCCTCACGGGCCGTCGAGACGACTCTGTATGTGCCGAACGACTTCTACGACAACGACTACGACATCAGCTACGTGCGACTCGTCGTCACCTACAAGGTGCTCGCCTGACGAAGCGGGCGTCGCACGCGGACATCTGATCTGCACTCTGGAGCCGGTACGGCATCACCTGCTGTGCCGGCTTCGGCGTGCCGACCAGGCGGGTTTTGCGAGGCCGCTGGCCCCGTCAGGTGCGAGACAGTGGGCTGACAGTGAGACAGGAATTCGGACAACGAGGCATCTAGTTCGTCGTGCCCTCCTTTTCCGGGCATTTGCTCGTTACGTTGTGAAAGCCCCTCACCCTCAAGGGACGTCGCCGGTCCCGGGGGCAGGAAGGACTCACATGAAAGCCAGGATCCTTGCCCTCGCCAGCTCACTCGCCGTGGCCGCACCGTTGGCCCTCGGGACTGTCGGGGAGGCCAACGCCGCACCGACCAGCGCCACCGACGCCCCGCCCGTCACTCTGGTCGACGGGATGACCTCGTCGAGGTACGACTACACGACCGCCATCCGCGAGACCGTCTGGGTCGACACGCCCGACCTGGACGGGGACGGCAAGGCGGAGCGGATCGCGACCGACATCATCCGGCCGCGCGAACTCGACGGCAGCGCGCGGGTGCCGGTCATCATGGACGCCAGCCCCTACTACCTCAGCCTCGGCCGCGGCAACGACGGCGAGTTCAAGGAGTACGCGGCTGACGGCAGCCCGACGAAGTTCCCGCTCTACTACGACAACTACTTCGTTCCGCGCGGCTACGCGTTCGTCGCCGTCGACATGGCCGGCACGGCCCGATCGACCGGGTGCACCGACGAGGGTGGCCGCTCCGACGTCGAGTCGGCCAAGGCGGTCGTCGAGTGGCTCAACGGCAAGGGCAGCGCCCACGACTCGAGCGGCGCACTCGTCCAGGCGACCTGGAGCAACGGCAGCACCGGGATGATCGGCAAGTCCTACGACGGCACGCTCGCCAACGGCGTCGCCGCCACCGGCGTGGACGGGCTCAAGACCGTCGTTCCGATCAGCGCGATCAGCTCGTGGTACGACTACAACCGCTGGCAGGGCGCCGTGAAGTCGCGCCACTACGCCAGCAGCCTCTCGCGCACCATCGCCCAGCGCCGCACCATCCCCACGGACTGCTCGGCGCGGTTGGCATACATGGACGCCAACGACGCCGACTCCACCGGCGCCTACACGGACTTCTGGGCCGAGCGGGACTATCGCGACGGCACCTTCTACGACGCGTCCAACGTCAAGGCCAGCGTCTTCATCGTCCACGGGCTCCAGGACACCAACGTCAAGACGATGAACGCCTCCAAGTGGTGGGAAGCGCTGGGGCAGAGTGGAGTCGAGCGCAAGATGTGGCTCAGCCGGCTCGGCCACGTCGACCCGTTCGACCACGACCGGCAGGAGTGGGTCACCACCCTCAACCGGTGGTTCGACCACGAGCTCATGGGGATCGACAACGGCATCGACCGCGAGCCGGCCGTCCGCGTCGAGACCGCCCCGAACCAGTGGGAGACGTCGAAGACGTGGCCCATCCAGTCCGCGCGCACGATGTCGCTCAACCCGCGCGAGGACGGCACGCTGGCCCTGGGCAAGCGGGACACGGCTACAGCGTCCTACGTCAACAACTCCCGCCTGTCCGAGACGAACGCCGTCTCGCTGGCCGCCAACCCGAACCGGGTGCAGTTCCTCACCGGAGGGCTGACGAAGGACGTCCGGATCTCCGGGACGCCGACGGTCGACCTCACCGTGACCCACTCGGCTCCGGTCGGGCAGGTGTCGGTCATGCTCGTCGACTACGGCGCCATGGACCGGGTCAGCACCACCGGTGACGGTGCCCTGACCTTGGCCACCGAGACCTGCTGGGGCGAGTCCATCGCCACCGACGACGCCTGCTACAAGGACGTCACGCGTCGCCTGCAGACCACCCAGCTGCAGGTGCTGGCCCGCGGTTGGGCCCGTCTCGACGGCGCCGGCAAGCACCAGGTCACCGTCGAGCTGGCCGCGAACGACATCGTCGTCCCGGCCGGACACCAGCTGGGACTCGTCGTGAGTGGAGCGAGCAACGGTGTCATCGCTGTCGACACCAGTTCAGGCACGTATGCCGTCGACCTGCGCTCCACGCGGCTGAACCTGCCCGTCTCCGGCTCGATGAGTGGCTTCGCTCCCGGACGCCTGACCGCCAAGGACACCGACAACCTGGCGAAGGGCACCCTGCCCCACCTCGACGAGACGCTCTGGCCCCGGTGACCCGGCCGGCACGGGGGTTCGTCAGCCCCTAGCGCCGTCTTCCAGTACGAGCGGCCCCCACTCCTGAACCTCAGGAGTGGGGGCCGCTCCACGCCCGGGAAGCAAGAAGGCCGGGCCCAAGCGCACAGTCCCGCAGCGGCGCGTCAGGAGACGGCCCGCTTCACCAAAGCGATGATCTTCTCCTCCTCAGCAGGTCCAATCTTCAGCAGGGCGAAGGAGGTCGGCCACATGTTGCCGTCGTCAAGGTTCGCAGTCGGATCGAAGCCGATCGTGCAGTACCGGACCTTGAACTTCGTCGCCGGCTGCATGAAGACGCAGATCTTGCCGTCGCGTGCCCATCCGGGCATGCCGTAGTACGTCTTGGACGCGAGTTCCGGAGCGTGCTCGCGCACGATCGCATCGATCTTCTCTGCCATCGCTCGTTCATCCTCCGGGAGCTGGGCAATCACATCTGCGAGGGCCTTGTCCAGGTCCTGCTGCTTCTGTGACGCCTTGCGCTCAGCGGCGGCCGCTTTCATCGCGGCGCGTTCCTCCGCGCTGAACCCGCTCTTCGCGTTCTTCTTCGTCTCAGCCATACTGCCAACGCTGCCCGACATCGGGCTGGGTTGTCGAGCGCCTGAACCCTTCGTGCAGCTGACGTGTGTCGAACCCCGTCCGTGCAGACGTGTGTGCGGGTCGGGGCGGGGTCAACTCGCGGCGGAATGCGCTACTCGCGCTCGGTCCGCTGGTCAGCAGCAGAGCGGCCGGGGTGCGAACTCTTGTCGCGCCCCCGGCCGTTCTCCGCGCCGTCGCTCTCGGGGGCGGAGCGCCCGCTCCCCTGGACCAATTCGATCGGGAGGGCGTCGACGATGACTGTTGTTGATGAGACGCACGGCGCCATGACGGGCTCGCCGTCGATGCGGATCGGGCGCTGGACGGTCTCGATCATGAGGAGGCCTTCGGGGACGTGATGGTCACCGACACGTACTGGAGGCGGGCCGCGTCGGGCCCGGTGAGCAGGACGATCTCGCCCTCGTCGACACGCGTCGTGAGGTCACGGCCTGCGTATGCGAATCGCGAGGCCTGCACGTCGAAGGTGACCTCGCGTGCCTGGCCGGGCTCGAGGTCGACGAGCGCCCAGTCGGTCAGCTCGACGAGGGGACGGGTCACCTGGGCGACGGGGTCGCGGAAGTAGAGCTGGACGACCTCGCGGCAGGGTCGCTCGCCGGCCGAAGAGGAGCGGGATGCCGAGGCGGCTGCCCTCGACGGCATGCCTCTGGGCGGCGTCGATGTTGCCGACGAGGACGCCCTCGTCGCGCTCGTTGCCGGCCGTCGCGCCCGAGGCGTAGAGGCTCGAGCTGATCCGGCCCGACGCGATCTCGGCGGCGTCGTCGTCCGGGTTGATGTTGGCGACCTGGTGGGTCTGGCCGACCTTCTCGGCCAGGGTCATCTCGGCCATGAGAAGGTCGATGCGCTCCTCGACGGGCAGGGTGGCATCGAGCCACGGCCGCTGCTGGGTGGGCGGCGTGGCGGTGACGTCGGTCATGTCAGTGGGTCTCCACGAGGATCTCGCTGGTCGGGGCCGTGGCGTCGGTGGCCTTGGCAGTCTGGGCAGTCTGGGCAGTCTGGAGCCCGAGCAGGTCGGCGGTCCGGACGGCCGCACCCGCCCGCCGGTAGGGGTTGGTCAGCGGTCGCAGGCTCAGCTCGCGCCCGTTCACGGTGACGCGGCGGACGCCGTGGCCGACGGGCCCGACGACGTAGCGGACCGTGAGGTCGGTCCCGGCCAGCGGCAGCCGCGCGGTCAGCTCGGAGGCGCCGGCGTCGCCGCTCGGTGGCAGGACCGGGTCGATCTCGACGTCGTCGCCGCGCTGGCGGATGCCGAGGAGCACCTCGGTGACGAGCCGCAGCACGATGCCGGGGCCGGAGGAGTAGACGCGCCACCCGCCCTCGAGGGGCACGTCGCCGGCCATGAGCGCGGCATACCGCTCCGACGCGTCGTAGCGGTCGGTGAAGGCGCCGTCGGACGAGGAGTAGTAGCACGTCGTCTGGCGCGGGCGGGCCTGCGGCACGAGCGAGTCCAGGCCCACGGGGCTCGCCTTTGCGAGAGCGGTGAGCAGGGCTGCGCCGTCACCGACACGGGCCAATGCCTCGGCGTAGCGCAGGTGGGCGTGCATGTACATGAGCCCGATCTCGCGACCCCAGAAGGTGCTCGCCTCGGCCCGCTGGAAGACGGCCATCGGCCCGCCGACGTAGCTGACCGGCCGGTCGAAGAGCCGCGCCCCGTCGGGTCCGAGGAGGTGCTCCTCGATGAGGTCGAGGTGGTGGCGGGCCTGCTCGGGCGTCAGCAGGTCGGCGCCGATCGCGTGGATCCACGGCAGCACGCCGTAGTGCAGCCCGGTGCGCTCGTCGCTCGGGTGGACGAGCGGCTCGAAGTGCCCGTCCTCGTGCTGCAGCAGGTAGCCGGGAAGCACCGGGTCGGTCGCGAGCTGGTCGAGGAGCGCGTCGTGGGTGCGCTCGGCGAGCTCGTCCGCGTCGGCGGCCAGGGCCGAGGCGCCGTTGGGCGCACCGACCGCGTGCAGGCCCTCGGCGAGGGTGCGCAGCGACTGCGTCTGGAGCACCGCCGTCCACGTGGAGACGAGGTGGGCCGCGAGGTGCGGGTCGGCCGGCTGGAGCGAGTCGTTCCAGTCGCCGTGGCCGTATGCCGGCAGCGGGCTCCCGGGGACCGTGCACTCCGCGATGCGCGCGACCGCACGACGCAGGTGCTCGGCCACGCTGGCCGGCTCGCCGAGTGCGTCGTCGCCGACGAAGGCGACCGTCTCGTCGAGCAGGCTCGCGTCACCGGTCGTGCGCAGGTAGTCGCCGGCCGCGAGGACGGGCCAGAAGATGACGTCGCCGTGTGAGTCCTGCTGGCCGGTCTCGGGCAGCGGCGGGAGGAACTCGAAGGCCTGCGGCCAGTCACCCCGGGCGTTCTGGGCGCGGAAGACGCGCAGCAGCACGTCGCGGACGGCGTCCTGACGGCCGAGCGCCGTGAGCAGACCGACCGGACCCTGGCAGACGTCTCGGGTGCCCCACGCGCCGCCCGAGAACTGCTCGAGCCCGCGCGGCGAGAGGTAGTGGACGAAGGCGTTGTGCGTGAACCACGGCAGCGCCGCCGAGAGGTTCGCGGCCTGGTAACCGGCCTCGCCGAGCGCGGAGCCGTCGAGGGCGACGGCGTGACCGGCCTTGTCCCAGAACGATGCTCCGAGGTGCTCACCCGAGGGCACGACCTCGCCGGCCGCGGCCTCACCGGCGCCCGGGGCGGAGCGGACGACGACCTCGAGCTGCCCGCTCGGGTCGAAGAGCACGGTGAGCCAGCCCGGTCCGCGGCCGACGCCGTCGGCCTGGAGCCGGGCGTCCCCGACCTCCGGGTCGCCGGGGCCGGTCCACGAGATGCGCCACGGCCGTGGGTCGTTCGCCGTCGTGACGTCGACGTGGTCGATGGAGGTCGCCACCGACGGGGCGTCGGACAGGTCGTCGGCGACCTGCAGCGCGAGCAGCACCCGTCGCGGAGCCGCGCCGTGCTGCCCGATCGAGAGCGTCAGGGCGTGCTCGTCGGCAGGCGCGCTCGAGGTCACGGTGAGCACGGGACCCGACGCGGCGGCATACCACCACGTGCAGTGGTCGAGGCCGGTGAACCACGCGCTCGGGGTCTCGAGGAGGCTCCACGTGCCGTCGGCGTCCTCGATGAAGAGGCGCACGCCGTGGGCGCGCTGGAGGCCGAGGTAGGTGCGGCGGCCCGTCACGACCGGGTCGCGGCCGACGTGGCCGCGGGTGATCTGCGAGTGGAAGGTGCCGGCCATCCACACCGTCGACGCGAGCGAGCGCGAGTCGGGCGTGAAGGTGTCACCGGTGCGGAGCAGGTGGCCGTGCGGGCGCAGGACCGCGAGCTCCTTGGCGAGGGTGACGAGCTGCCCGCCGCGGACGGTCCACGCGAGCTCGGTGCCGTCGTCGGCCGTCTCGACGTCGGTGCGGTGCTCGAGCAGGCAGGCGTCGCCGAGCTCGGCGCGGTCGAGTGGCCGTGACGCGAAGGCCGGGCTGGACGACCACAGCGTCGCAGGCGTCGCGGCGTCGTCTGCACCGTCGAGGGCCTGGCCGTGGGCGCCGTCGCCCGCCGGCGCCCACAGGGTCGGGGTGGCCGCGATCGCGGCGTCGGCCCAGCGGGCGTCGGCGTCGGACGTGGCCTCGGGGTGGTCCTCGAGGGCGATGCCCCAGAAGCCGGTGCGGTGGGTGTCGGCGGGTGCGATCTCGACCGGGGCGTCCTGCAGGGCGATGAGCGAGTGCTCGTGCTGGAGGCGCGCGCTCGGCAGGTCGACGGCGTCGAGCCCGGCCCAGTCGACACCGTGCGCGGTGCGGCGGGCGAGCTGGAGGGCGTCGGTCGCCCAGCCGGTGCCCGTGCCGGTCGTCCCGACCATGAGCCACGGGACGCGCTCACCGGGCATGTTCTGGCGAACGGCGACCGCGGTGCCGTGGCCGTCCGTCGCGACCGGGGTGAGGTCGAGGTACTGGCTGACGTAGTACTCGTTGATCCGGACGTTGCCGAGGGGCGCCAGAGCGGGGTCGTGGGTCAGCACCGCATCGGCGGTGACGGGCTCGCCCGTCGTGTTCGTCAGCTCGAGGTCCCAGTGCCACGTCGGCGTCTCGGGTGAACCGTCGCCGAGCGTGAGGACGAGGCGGTAGTCGAGGCCTTCGTGGCGGCCGGTGACGACGACGGCGCCGTCGACCGAGGTGACGACCGAGCCGCTGCCGGGGCCCAGCAGGGCCCGACGACGGATGCCGTCCGGCCGGTGCACGCGCAGGTGGACGTTCGTCAGACCTGCCTCTGCGACGGTCGCGGGGTGCAGCAGCAGGCTGGTGCCGAAGGCCTCGAGACGGCGCAGGGCGCCGTGGGCGAGGACCTCGGCGGACAGCCCTGAGCTGCCCACCAGGGTGAGGACCGTGGGGGCGGTCAGGACGGCGTTGTCGTCGAGCACGGTTCCTGTCTACGAGCGGTGGACTCCGCGACCTGACGGGCAGGGCGGTCGTACGCTGGAGGGGCCCCGAGCGCGTGAGAGGCGGTGGCGGTCGTGTCGCAGTGGCGTGAGCAGTGGTCGGAGCAGGAGTGGTTCACGCTCCGGCTCGCCCCCGTGTGGGTGCTGAGCGCCCTGGCCGGCCGCATCCGCTTCGACGACGACGAGCGCGGCGCCTTCTGGGACGCCGTGACCGACGCAGCCCTGCGCAGCGAGGGTCCCGGGCGCGAGCTGCTCGGCACCGCTGCAGCCGAGCGCCTCTGGCTCTTCGACGAGTTCGAGCTCGACGGCCGACCGGTCGTCTCCGGACTGCTCTCCGTGAGCCGGCTGCTCGAACGCATGGACCCCGACACGCGGACCGACGTCCGGTCGAGCATCCTGCGCGTCGGTGCGGGCGTGGCCCTGGCCCGCGGCCACTTCGGCCGCCGCATGACCCTCGAGGACGAGCAGACCCTGCTCCTCGTCGAGCAGCTGCTCCAGACGGCCCCCGAGACCCTGAGCGACAACCCGCTCAACTCCCCGGCCACCATCTGAGCCGCGCTGACCTCCGGGGGTGGCCCATCCGGCATACGCGGAGGTAACGGGCATACGATCGGCGGGTGGGCGAGGTCGAGCAGACTGGCCGAGCGCCCGCCCCGTCGTGAACGGTGCCCGCACACCCGGGCAGGAAGGACGCAGGGGAACCCTATGTCTGACAAGCAGATCGGTCGCGAGATCGGCCAGGCCCTCGGGGCCAACCTCACCCGGCGCTCGCTCTTCGCGCTCGGCGGTGCCGCTGCGGTCACGGGTGCGCTCGCCGCGTGCGGCAGCAACACGGGACGCGAGCCGGCAGCCACCGGTGGCGCGACCGGAGGCGGCAGCGGGACCACGCTCAACCAGTGGTACCACCAGTACGGCGAGGCCGGCACGCAGCAGGCTGTCGAGAAGTACGCCGCCGCCTACAAGGACGCCACGGTCAAGGTCAGCTGGAAGCCCGGCGACTACGACCAGTCCACCGCGGCCTCGCTGCTCACGGACGCCGGGCCCGACGTCTTCGAGTACGGCAACGGCCCGACCATCGACATGATCAAGGGCGGACAGGTCGTCGACCTCACCGACCTCATCGGCGACACGAAGTCCGACTTCAACCCGAGCATCCTCGAGCGGATGACCTACGAGGGCAAGACGTATGCGATCCCACAGGTCGTCGACATGCAGCTGCTCGTCTATCGCAAGTCGATGCTCGACAAGGCCGGCATCACGCCACCCCAGACCATCGACGAGCTCATCGACGCGGCGAAGAAGCTGACGCAGGGCAACGTCAAGGGCCTCTTCCTCGGCAACGACGGTGGTGCCGGCCTCATGGGTGGCCCGATGCTGTGGTCGGCCGGGCTCGACTACCTCACCAAGGACAACCAGTTCGGCTTCGACGACCCGCGCGCGGCGACCGCCCTCGGCAAGCTCCGCGAGATGTGGGACGCCAAGGTGCTGCTCCTCGGGGCGCCCAAGGACTGGTTCGACCCCTCGGCCCTGACCGCCGGCCTCACGGCGATGCAGTTCACCGGCCTCTGGACCTTCCCCGACCTCAAGAAGGGCCTCGGTGACGACTTCGGCGTCATGGCCTGGCCCGCCCTCGACGGCCAGGGCAAGGCGTCGGTCCCCGTCGGCGCCTACGGCTCGTGCGTCAGCGCCAAGAGCAAGGACGTCGAGGCCGCCAAGAAGTTCGCGAAGTGGCTGTGGATCGACCAGACCGCCTACCAGCTCGACTTCGCAACGGCCTACGGCTTCCACATCCCGTCGCGCACGAGCCTCATCGGCCAGGCCTCGACGCTCACGAGCGGGCAGGCGGCCGAGGCGGCCAAGCTCGCCACCGACGTCGGCCACGCGCAGAGCCCGATCCTGTGGACGCCCAAGTGCGCCACGGCCTTCGGTGACGCGATGAACCGCATCGTCAAGGAGGGCGCCGACCCGGCCGGTGAGATCGCCAAGGTCAAGACCGTGGCCGACGCCGAGCTGAAGCGGGTCCTCGCCTGACAGCGCAGGCCGACCCGGCGGCATACGACAGCGCCGCGCAGCGGAAGGCAGCCGACCGGGCGACGCCGCCCCCCACCGCGGGGAGGCCGTCGCTCGGTCGGCGCCTGCGCGGGCGCCAGGACCGCAACCTGTGGTTCTGGGTCTTCGTCGGGCCGTTCGTCATCGGGCTGATCGTCTTCGTCTACATCCCGATCGCCTGGTCGATCTACCTGTCGTTCTTCGAGTCCTACAACACCGTCACGCCCACGAAGTTCGTCGGCGTCGGCAACTACCTCGACATGCTGCGCGACCCGGCCTTCCGCAACAGCCTCGTCACGTTCCTCGCCTTTGCCGTCTTCATCGTGCCGACGACCTTCGTCATCTCGCTCGGGGCGGCGCTGCTCGTCGCGCGCACCCGGGTCATGCAGTCGTTCTTCCGGTCGGTCTTCTTCCTGCCGACCGCGTGCTCCTACGTCGTCGCCGCGCTCGTCTGGAAGATGTCGATCTTCAGCGGCATCCGCTCGGGCCTGGCCAACGCGGTGCTCGGCTGGTTCGGCGCCGACTCGATCCCGTGGCTCAGCCTCGCCGACCCGCCGTGGTACTGGCTCGTCATCGTCACCGCGCGGCTCTGGCTGCAGGTCGGCTTCTACATGATCCTCTTCCTCGCCGGCATCCAGCGGATCAGCCCGACGCTCTACGAGGCGGCTGCGATCGACGGCGCCGAGGGGTGGAAGGTCTTCCGGCACATCACCCTGCCGCAGCTGCGCGCGACGTCGACGGCGGTGCTGCTGCTCCTGCTCATCAACGCGTTCCAGGCGTTCGACGAGTTCTACAACATCCTGTCGACGTTCGGCACCTACCCGCCGTACGCCCGGCCGCCGCTCGTCTACCTCTACTACACGGCGCTCGGCTCGGGCCAGGACTTCGGCCACGGGTCGGCGGGGGCCGTCATCCTCACCCTCATCATCGCGATCGTCGCCGTGGTGCAGGGCCGCATCCTCCGACTCGGCGACAGGGGCGACTGATGGCGATCGTCCGCAGCAAGCGGCAGTCCCGGATCACGGGGTGGGCCCGCTACAGCGCCCTCGTCGCGGCGGCGCTGCTCTTCCTCGTCCCCTTCTACCTGCTCGTGCGCAGCGCGTTCATGCGCGAGCAGGACCTCGGGTCGCCGGACTTCCACTGGCTGCCGCCGGTCTGGGAGACCTCCAACCTCACCGGACTCTTCGACAACCCGGCGATCCCGATGGCGCGCAGCCTGCTCAACTCGGGGCTCATCGCCGTCACCCAGACGGTCGGCGTGCTCGTCGTCTCGGGGCTCGCCGGCTACGGTCTCGCCCGCATCCCCTATCGCTGGTCCAACGCCGTCTTCTACACGATCACTGCCACGCTGCTCATCCCGGCGGCCGTGACGTTCGTGCCGAGCTTCGTCCTCGTGTCGACGCTCGGGTGGATCTCGACGCTGCGTGGCCTCATCATCCCCGGGCTCTTCCAGGCGCTCGCGACGTTCCTCTTCCGGCAGTTCTTCCTCGGCTTCCCCAAGGAGATCGAGGAGGCCGCCTTCATCGACGGGCTCGGCTACTGGGGCACGTTCTGGAAGATCGTCGTCCCCAACTCGTTCGGCTTCGTCGCGGCCATCGGCACCATCACCTTCATCGGCTCGTGGAACGCCTTCCTCTGGCCGCTCGTCATCGGCCGCGACCAGGAGTCGTGGACGGTGCAGATCGCGCTGTCGACCTTCCTCACCGCCCAGTCGGTGCAGGTGAGCCAGCTCTTCATGGCCGCGCTCGTCGCGATCGTGCCGCTGCTGCTGATGTTTCTCTTCCTCCAGCGCTGGATCGTCGAGGGCGTCGAGCGCACCGGCATCGGCGGCGACTGAGTGCGGTGGATCGCCGGCGTGTGCTGCCGGTGATCCACCGCGCACCGCCGCGTGACGGCCACCCACGGCGTGGGCCGTGCAGCCCGGGTCAGGGCAGCTTGGCGACGGTGAGCAGCACGGCAGAGTCCTCGAGTGCCTCGAGCGAGTGGCGCGCCTGCGGGACGACGAGCAGGTCACCCGGCGCGCCCTCCCAGGCCGCGTCGGCGGTGCTGATGCGCACCCGTCCGCGCAACACCTGCACCGTCGCCTCGCCGGGGTTCTCGTGCTCGGTCATCGACCGACCTGCCGCCAGCGCGACGACGGTCTGGCGCAGCACGTGCTCGTGGCCCCCGTAGACCGTGTCGGCGCCGCGACCGCTCGAGGTCGTCCTGGCGTGCTCGAGCAGCTCCCGGGCGAGGGCGGTCAACGACGACTTCTCCATCCACTCACCATGGCACCCCGGGGCCCGGTCGTCGATGGTGCCGTCGCCCCTGATGGCGTATGCCGGGTGGCGCGGTCTCCGGGTCAGCGCAGGCGCCGCAGGTGATCGGGTGCCGGCATCCGACGCACCTCGACGCTCCAGAAGCGGACGACGAGCGGGTAGGCCGGCACGAGCGTGACCCGGTGCTCGAAGCCGCCGTCGGTGGTGGGCACGACCTCGGACCGCTCGATCTCCGCGGCGGCCGCGACGGCACGGTCGAGGTCGCGGCGGTTGGTGTGGAGCACGACCGCGCCGACGTAGGTGATGGTGGCGAGCTCGTGTCCCCGGTCGGCGTGACCGGCGAGCAGGATCCACGTGAAGGAGTCGCCGGCGATCGACCAGTGCTGCACCTGCGCCGCACGCAGGTCAAGGGCCGCCAGGTCGCTGACGTCAACGGGCAGCTCCGCTGGGAGCTCGGCGGGCAGGTCGGTCACGTCACCATGGTGCCGCGTGGCAGCGGACGACGGTCAGTCGAGGTCCTGCACATCGGCGCGCTTGGCGATCGTCGCGGTCGCGCGACGGCACGCCGTGACCGGGACGCGCGGCACGATCTCGTCGAGGAAGCCGAACCGGCGCCGGAGCGAGCGGTGGTAGGCGTCGCCGCTCGTGTCGGAGACGAGGGCCGTCCACCAGTCGGCGAGGTCGCCCCAGCCGGGTGCCGCGAGGGAGCCGCCGTACTGCTGGAGCGCGAGGCCCGCGCAGAGGCTGGCGAAGGTCATCCGCTGCTCGAGCGGCCACTCCGCGAGCGTGCCGACGAGCAGGGCGGCCCCGAAGACGTCGCCGGCGCCGGTCGGGTCGACCTCCTGCACCCGCAGCGACGGGACCTGGGACTCCTCGCCCGTGCGGGCGTCGATGCCGAGCGCCCCGTTGGCGCCGTCGGTGACGATGGCGACGGGCACGCGGTCGGCGAGGGCGTAGACGGCCTCGACGGGCGACCGGGTGCCCGTGTAGGCCATCGCCTCGACGGCGTTGGGCATGAAGACGTCACAGCGCTCGAGCCGGTCGAGCACGTGCGGCGACCACTCCTCCTTGGGGTCCCAGCCGACGTCGGCGAAGACGAGCGCGCCGTCGTCGCGCGCCCGGTCGACCCAGGTCCGGCCGCTCGCACCGAAGGCCTCGTCCTCGCCGAGGTCGACCATGACCGCGCGAGACCGCGGGGGTGTCCCGATGAGCTCGGCGGCGGCGACGGGTGACGGGTGACCGTGCGACACCATGCTGCGGTCGCGGTCGACCGACATCGAGACGGTGACGGGGCTGTGCCACTCGGCGAAGCGGCGGCTCCGGGCGAGGTCGATGCCCTCCTGCTCCTCGAGGGTGCGCCAGCAGAAGTCGCCGTAGTCGTCGTCGCTGAAGGCGGCCGCGAGACCCGTGCGCAGGCCGAGGCGACGGGTGGCGACGGCGAGGTTGGCGATGCCGCCGGGGCACGAGGCGAGCCCCTCGGCCCACACCTCGGTGCCCGGCTTCGGCGCGCTCGGCAGCCCCGCGAAGATCATGTCGAGGAAGACGGTGCCCCAGACGAACACGTCGAGAGCCGGCTCGTCGGCGGTGCGACGAGCCGCGAGCGGGTCGAACGTGTGGTGGGGCGGCACGCCCCCATGATCCCGCACTGCCGTCCGCGACTCGCCGGGTTTTTCCACGGTCGTATGCCGTGTCGGCGCAGTTCGTCCCATGTCGCCCGCGTCGAGTGGCCCCGCCGTCACACCTTGGTACGGTCCGAGGGTGGTGCTGCCATGAAGCTGGTCATCCTCGGCGGAGGCGGGTTCCGCGTGCCGCTCGTCCACGGGGCGCTGCTGCGCGACACCGCGGACCCGCGCGTCACCGAGGTCCTCCTGCACGACACGGACGGCGCGCGGCTCGACGTCATGCGCCGGGTGCTTGCCGCCCGGGCCGCGCTTGCCCGGGATTCCGGCGCGGCGACCGCGCCGCCGACGGTCACGGCGACGACCGACCTCGACACGGCGCTCGCGGGGGCCGACTTCGTCTTCTCCGCGATGCGGGTCGGAGGCCTCGAGGGCCGCACCGCTGACGAGCGGATCGCGCTCGACCTCGGCCTCCTCGGACAGGAGACGACCGGCCCCGGGGGTGTCGGCTACGGCCTGCGCACCGTGCCGGTCGCGCTCGACGTCGCCGAACGCGTACGCCGTCTGGCGCCCGACGCGTGGGTCATCAACTTCACCAACCCGGCCGGGCTCGTGACCCAGGCTATGCAGTCGGTGCTCGGTGAGCGGGTCGTCGGCATCTGCGACTCCCCGCTGGGCCTCGCCAAGCGCGCAGCCGGGGCCCTCGGGCACGACCTCGACGACCTCGAGATCGACTACGCCGGGCTCAACCACCTCGGCTGGCTCACCGGGCTGCGCCACGAGGGCCGCGACCTGCTCCCCGACCTCCTCGCCGACGACGTCGCCCTCGGAGCCATCGAGGAGGGCCAGCTCTTCGGCACCGAGTGGCTGCGGACGCTCGGTTCCCTGCCGAACGAGTACCTCTTCTACTACTACTTCACCCGTGACGCGATCGCCCAGATCACCGGGGCGCCGCAGACGCGCGGGGAGTACCTCGTCGGTCAGCAGGCCGACTTCTACGCCGGGGTGACCGACGAGCCCGAGCAGGCTTGGCAGCGTTGGGACTCCGTGCGACGTGACCGCAACGCGACCTACATGCAGGAGACCCGCGAGAGCGACGACGGGCACACCCAGGAGCGCGCCGAGGCCGATGTCGAGGGAGGGGGCTACGAGGGCGTGGCGCTCGCGCTCATGGCCGCGATCGCGCGCGACGAGCCGGCGCGCCTCATCCTCAACGTCCGCAACGGCGGCGCCGTCGTGGGGCTCCCGGACGACGCCGTCGTCGAGGTGCCGTGCCGGGTCGACGCGGCCGGCCCGGTTCCGGTCACCGTGAGCCCGCTCCCCGGCCACGCTCTCGGGCTCGTGCAGCAGGTCAAGGCCGTCGACGAGCTCGTGATCCGGGCAGCCGTCGAGCAGTCGAGATCGCTTGCGGTGCAAGCCTTTGCGCTTCACCCGCTCGTCGACTCCGTCACCGTCGCGCGCGAGGTGCTCACGGCATACTCGGCGCGTCTACCCGAGCACTACGCAGGCCTGCGGTGAACGCCGCCGCGGAGCCGGCCGGCGTGGGGGAGGATCGGGTCGTGCGACTCGACCTCAATGCCGACGTCGGCGAGTCCTACGGGGCCTGGACGCTCGGCGACGACGCCGCCGTGCTCGACGTCGTGACGAGCGCCAACGTCGCCTGCGGCTTCCACGCCGGCGACCCGCTCACCCTCCGCACGACGTGCCGGTATGCCGCCGAGCGGGGTGTCGTCGTCGGCGCGCAGGTGGCCTACCGCGACCTGGTCGGCTTCGGGCGCCGCTTCATGGACGTCCCTCCGGACGAGCTGACCGCCGACATCATCTACCAGCTGGGCGCCCTCTCCGCGATCGCCCAGGTGGAGGGCACCGACGTCGCCTACGTGAAGCCGCACGGCGCCCTGTACAACGCGGTCGTCCACCACGAGGCGCAGGCCCGGGCGCTCGTCGACGCCGTCGTGGCCGTCGACACGTCGCTGCCCGTCCTCGGCCTGCCCGGCAGCCTCGTGCTCGAGCTCGCGTCGGACGCGGGGCTGCGCGCCGTCACCGAGGCCTTCGCCGACCGCGGGTACACGCCGGACGGCCGTCTCGTCCCGCGGACCGAGCCCGGAGCCGTGCTCCACGACCCGGGGGAGGTGGCCGCCCGCGTCGTCCGGCTCGCGCAGGAGGGCCTCGTGACCGCCGTCGACGGCACCGACGTCGAGGTGCGGGCCGAGTCGGTGTGCATCCACGGCGACACCCCCGGGGCGGTGGCGATGGCGCGGGCCGTGCGCGCTGCGCTCGAGCAGTCCGGCGTCGAGATCCGCCCCTTCGCGGGCTGAGCGTGGAGGCCCGGCTGCTGCCGATGGGCGGCGCAGCCCTGCTCGTCGAGGTGGCCGACACCGATGCCGCGCTCGCCCTGCGTGCCCACTTGGGGCCCCTCGCCGAGCGCGCCACGGGTGTGTGGGAGGCCGTCGACCACCTCGTGGCCGGGGCGCGCACCGTCCTCGTCGTGCTCCGGGACCCCGGGCGGCGGTCGGACGTCGGCCGGGAGTGCCTCGACGAGGCGAACCGCCTGACCGTGGCGGTCGCCCCGCCGGCCGACGCGGCTGAGGTCGTGATCGAGGTCCTCGTGCGCTACGACGGGCCCGACCTCGACGAGGTCGCCCACCTCACCGGACTGACCCGCGACGAGGTGGTCCGCGCCCACACCGGCACGACGTGGCGGGTCGGGTTCGGGGGCTTCGCACCCGGCTTCGCCTACCTCGTCGACGGCGACCCGCGCCTGCACGTGCCGCGTCGCGGCGAGCCACGCACACGTGTCCCAGCCGGATCCGTCGCTCTCGCAGGCGATTTCAGTGGCATCTACCCCCAGGACTCCCCCGGCGGGTGGCAGCTCATCGGCACGACCGACGCCGTGCTGTGGGACGTCGACCGCGACCCGCCCGCGCTGCTCGCGCCGGGCACGTCGGTCCGCTTCGTCGACGCCGACCAGACCTCCTCGAGTAGCAACCTGGCACATGCCGCCCCACCCGTCACGGGGATGGGTGGGACGACGGGGCCACTCGACTCCGGGGGGTCTCGGGTGGGTGGGGACATCGGGCAGCGGGGGCTCGAGGTGCTGGCCACCGGGCCGCTCACCCTCGTCGAGGACCTCGGCCGTCCGGGCCTCGCCGACGCGGGGGTGGGTCGCTCCGGGGCGGCCGACCCGACGGCATACCTCCTCGGTCTGCGGCTCGTCGGGCACCTGCTCGACCCCCACGAGACGAGCGGGCCGGCGCCCGCGTCCCTGGAGGTCACCCTCGGCGGGCTCTCGGTGCGCGCCCACGGTGACCTGCTCGTCGCGCTCACCGGCGCGCCCTGCCCCGCTGACGTCGACGGACGGCCGGTCCCGCACGGCGCCCCCGTCGCGCTGGTCGACGGGGCCGTGCTCACCCTCGGGGTGCCTGCTGCCGGCCTGCGCACGTGGCTCGCGGTGCGTGGCGGCGTCACGGTCACGCCGGTGCTGGGCTCACGCGCAACCGACACCCTGGCGCGCGTGGGTCCGCCGCTGCCTGGCGCCGGTGACCTGCTCCCGATCGGGCCGCCACCGGCGACGTTCCCCGTCGTCGAGGTGGCACCGCAACCGAGCCTCACCGACGGCGAGGTCGTGCTCGACGTCGGGCCCGGCCCCCGTGCCGGCTGGTGCGACCTCACCGGCGTCGACGAGACCTCCTGGGCGGTCTCCTCGCGCAGCAACCGGGTGGGAATCCGCTTGGAGGGCAACACGATCCAACGATTGCCCGCGTATGCTGACCGCGAGCTCCCGAGCGAGGGGATGGTCCCCGGGGCGGTGCAGGTGCCCCCCGGTGGCGAGCCCGTCGTCTTCCTCGCCGACCATCCCGTGACCGGCGGCTACCCCGTCGTCGCCGTGCTCACCTCACGAGCCATCGCGCTCGCCGCGCAGCTGCGCCCCGGCCAGCGGGTGCGGCTGCGGTGGTCGCGCGGGGACTGAATCCTCAGGCGCTGCGTGCCCCGGTCCCGGTGTCCGGCTCTCGCCGCACTCCGGAGCGCCAGAACGACATCTGCTCGGCGGCCTCCGGGGCGATGACCGTTGTCGGGCGCGCGACGGGCAGGGCCGGCACCGCGGGACGCACCGGGAGGATCATCGCGACGTCCGCACCGCCCCACGCGGACACCCCGAGCTGGACCCACCCGCCGCGTCGCGTCGCGACATCACGCACGAGGGACAGGCCGAGCCCGGTCTGGGAGAGGTCGTCACGCACCCCGTCGAGCACGCCGCCCAGGAGAGCCTGACCGGCGGCCGAGCGCAGCATCTCGGTGGTGAAGCCGCGCCCCGAGTCGGCCACCCCGAGAGCGATGGCGTCGCGCATCGGTCGGGCGTAGAGCAGCACGGTGTCGTCGTCGTGCGCGGTGTAGCGCAAGGCGTTCTCGATGAGGGTGTCGAGGCAGGCCCGCAGCCGCTCGCTCGAGCAGTGGAGCGTGAGCGCCGACGACTCGACCTTCCAGTTCCGCTGGGCGACCGCCGACCACCGCTCGGCCGTCTGGTGGAGCACCGAGTCGAGCTCGACCTCGGTGACCTCGAGATCGGACCCGACGCGCATGCTCCGCACGAGCCGCTCGCACACGCGGGTGAGCCGCTCGAGCTCCTCGTCGACGACCTGGAGGTCGGCGAGGTCCTCACCGGGCGGGGTCCGGTCCATGAGCATCTCGAGGTAGCCGCGGGAGATCATGAGCGGTGACCGCATCTCGTGCGACGTGCGCAGCGTGAGCAGCTCACGCATCGTCGAGTCGGCGCGCTCCCGGGCCGCATTGACCGTGAGATCCGAGAGCGCCTGCTGACGACGGCGCACGTGCCAGATCATGAGGGCCATGAGCAGGAGCATGAGCGGGATCTCGGTGGTCTCCTGCCACTCGAGGACGTTGGTCATGACGCGGTAGACGAGGATCGCGCCGGTCACGAAGGTGAAGACGCCGAGGCCGACCCACGTGGACCGCGGGCTCCACTGTTCGAGGCCGAAGCAGAGCGCGAAGGCCGCCCAGGCGATGTGGTACGGCACCGTCTCGCTGCCCGGCAGCGCGATCATCGCGGCCGAGCAGAGCGCCGCGAAGACGCTCCAGACGAGGACCATCCGGTGCCGCACCATCAGGCGTCCTCGTAGAGCCCGTAGCCGACGCCGCGCAACGTCTCGACCGGGATGTCCTGGCCGAGCTTGGCGCGGAGCCTGCCGACGCACACCTCGACGACGTTGCTGCCCGGGTCGAAGTCGAGGTGCCAGACGTCGTGGAGCAGCTCCTCCTTGTGGCACACCTGGCCGGCGCGCCGCATGAGGTGTGCGAGCAGGCTCAGCTCGCGCTCGGTGAGGGCGGCGCTGCGCGCCCTGAACGTCGCCCGGCGGCGCCCGACGTCGAGGCGTATGCCGGCCACCTCGAGGAAGCCGTCGTCAGCGGGAGCGCGCGCCGCCCCGACGTTGCGTCGGACGCGAGCCATGAGCTCGGTCAGGCTGAATGGCTTGGACACGACGTCGACGGCTCCGCGGTCGAGCGCCTCGACCCGGGCTCCCACGTCGGTGACGCCCGACAGCACGATCACCGGCGTCGTCTGCTTGCGCTCCTTGATCGCGTTGAGCACGGCCAGGCCGTTGAGCCCGGGCATCACGAGGTCGAGCACGACGAGATCGACGTCCCTCGACGCGAGCCGGTCTATCGCGGCGTTGGCCGAGGCAGCGGTCACCACCGAGTGTCCTTGGGACGACAACGACTTCGCCAGCAACGTGCGTACGCGTTCCTCGTCGTCGACCACCATGACAGTTGCCATGAAAGTCCCCCCTCCCCGATCTGTCGCCAAGTATGGATCCGAGCGTGTGACGGCGGAGTGGGAAAGGTCACAGAGCTGGGAAATCCGTGGTCGAGACCCGGATCTATCAGCGCAAATCGGGCGCCAACATGACAGGAACATGACGGCGGGCTGGCAACGGCATGACAGGTCCCTGAGCCGAGACCAACCCCGTCGATGACAGTTGCCTGAGCCGTCGACCCATCTCGGCAGAGCGCCGTGACGGCGCGTGCGACGTTCTCGGGACGACGGGCTCGCACCGAGCCCTGTAGAGCATCACGTGGGGGTTGCCGTGGACATGCCAAGGCTGCGTAGGCGTTGCGTCCCGATCATCGCCGGACTGACCGCACTCGCCATCGCGGGGGTGGCCCAGGTCGGTGGACCGCTGGCTGCAGCGGCAGCCGCGCCGAGACCGGCGGTCGCGCCCGCGGCGCCCGCCGCCGCGGCACCGACCGCGGCACCGGCGGTGACCACCCCGACGGGTGGACCCTGCCCGTCGACCACCGCGGCAGGCAAGGGCTGCATCACGCTGACGGTGGCGAGCGCACGCTCGGTCGGCAAGGGCGCGGGCTTCATCCACCAGGGCGACCCCGTCACGGCCTACCAGTGGATGGTCAACGAGGACAGCACCGGCGACCCGGGCACGGCTGACGCGCCGCTCCTCGACCGGTGCCTGCCGTCGCGGGCGCCCGGCGGCAGCACGAAGCCGGCCAACCCGCAGGCGGGCGACCCGACCGAGCCCTATGCCGACAGCTGCCCGTGGCCGTCGGTGCGGCCCACGTCCGGGTTCTCGAAGATCGTCGCGCAGGGCTCCGAGGCCGACCTCGACTCCGCGAAGGTCCTCGAGGGTCTGGCTCCCGGCAAGTACCTCATCTCCGTCACGGCCGACGGCTACAAGATCGACGGCGCGCACTTCACCGTCACGGCGGGGCTCAAGGGCCTCGTCGACGTCAGGATGCAGCCGCTGCCCCTGCCGCTCGCCACGATCAAGATCCAGGTCTTCAACGACAACGTCCCCGCGGACGGCACCTACGAGGCCGACGCCGAGCGAGGGCTGTCGGGCTTCACCGGCAACCTCTCCGACGTGCTCGGGCCGGTGACCGTCGACTACTACGGCAACGCCCTGTGCACTGCCTACCTGCACGACGCTGCCGGCCGGATCCGCTTCAGCGCCGGCAAGCCGCTCGTCGACACGACCCGCTCCACCGGCAAGTGCACGAGCGACGCCTCGGGCGTCATCACCATCCCCAACCTCGGCCCGAACCGTTACGGCGCCACCGTGTCCCCGCCTGCCAGCCAGACGGGCTGGGTCCAGACGACGACCCTCGAGGGCGGGCACGACCACGACATCTGGGTGCAGGAGGGTGACACCGGCCTCGACACCGAGTTCATCAAGGGCGCGGAGCCCGTGCCGGCGACGCAGTTCGGCTTCGTCCGCGTCAAGGCCATGCCCAGGTCCACCGCGACCGGTGAGGTCAAGGGCGTCGCCGTCGCCGGCCTGCCCTACGTCGGTGGCCAGAACGGCCAGGTCGTCCCCGAGACCGGCTGGGCCGGCTCGAAGTATGCCGGCCCGATCGCGTCACCGTGGGTGGCGCTCTCGGACCTCACCGGTGGGGACGCGGCCGTCTACGTCGGGCGGGGCGCGGCCAACGGCTCCTTCGACATCAAGAACGTCCCTGACGGCACCTACCAGCTGACCCTCTGGGACGACGCGCAGGACTACATCCTCTGGAGCTTCAACGTCGAGGTGTCCGGCGGCGACCTCGTCGACGTCGGCAACAAGATGCTCGTCGGCTGGTTCACGCACGTGCGCGGCACCGTCTTCGTCGACGACAACGGCAACGGCAAGCGCGACCCGGGCGAGGCTCCGGTCCCCGGCTTCACGCTGACCGTCCGCGAGCGGGACAACTCGCTCATGGACCAGTACACGAACCTCGTCAACACCGGCGACGACGGCGTCTACGACATCAAGGAGGGGTACCCGCTCAGCAAGTGGCTCGTCCTCGAGGCGTTCAACACCCGCTACCGGACCACCGGCGTGACCTACCAGGCGGACAACGAGGACTCCCCGACGACCATCCTCGGCGGGCTCGTCGACATCGACTTCCTGCCCGTCATCGGCCTCTCGGGCCGCATCGACTGGGGCGTCGAGCCGTACGCGACGAACGAGAACGGCGGCATCGCCGCCACCGTGTCGTACGACGTGACGCGCAACGAGCTCGACCCGGCCGACGCCGTGAGCGAGGACTACCAGCCGGGCATCCCCGACGTGAACGTCCACGTCTACGCCTCCGTGCCCTGCACGGCCGCGACGGCCGAGGAGAAGGCGAACGCGTGCCGCCAGGGCAAGGCGATCGTGCCGCTGTCGGTGCCCAACCCGGCCCACGAGACCGACCCGACCGCCCCGGCGACCATCGCGAACCCCGATCCCGAGCGCGGCGCGCTCGTCAAGGGCGCCGAGGTGCAGGACCACTACCCGAGCGAGGAGTGGGCCCCGCCGCGGGGCTGCACCGCTCGCCAGTGGGACGGCACCGAGCTGACCGACCAGCTCGCCCTGCCCGAGTCCGGGCCCGACGCGAACAACCTCTGCGTCGAGGCGCCGATGATGGGAGTGCAGGTCGGTCCGTCCGACAACACCCCCGGCGCCGCCGGCCAGACGGTCAACGGCAACTACGGCTTCGGCGGCCTCGACGCCGGTGACTACATCGTCGCCGTGGACGTGCCGAAGGACCCGGTCGACGGCAAGCCGATGTACCAGGTCACCCGTGAGGAGGACGTCAACGTCTTCGACGGAGACACCTACCTCTCCCAGGAGAACTTCCCGCCGACCGTGGCCGAGGCGGCCTCCGACGGCCCCGGCACCGGCAACGACCCGCTGCCCCCGACCCAGCCCCCGTCGCAGGGAGCCGGCATCATCTCGGGCTGCGCGGGCGCCCTCCACACCGTGCGCGTCACGAACCCGGCCTTCCTCGACGGCGGCGGCAGCCCCTTCGAGGGCCAGGACCGGCCCCTGTGCGACTCGAAGCTCATCACCGTCCGCAGCGGCCAGACCGTCGCCCCGAACTTCAACCTCTACACGCCCGTCCCGATCCCCACGCACTTCTGGGGCCTGACGATCAACGACCTCGGCCTGTCCCTCGACAAGCGGAGCGCCAACTACGGCGAGGCCCAGGGCCTGCCCAACGTCCCCGTCGGCCTCTACGACTGGAGCGGCCGTCTCGTCGACACGACGCACACCGACTTCAACGGCTTCTACGAGGCCCTCGAGCCCTCGACCGGGACGTACAACTGCCCGGTCCCGGCCGGTCCCTGCCCGAACATGTATCGCTTCACGGGCAACGACCCCGGAGGACCGGGTGACCCGAACCCGGACTACAACCCGGCCTACCGGACGATCAGCACGAACTTCCAGGGCTGGCCCGGTCTCTACACCGTGACCGACACGGCGCCCACCCAGGCCGCCGCGACGGTGCTCGCGCCCGGGACCACCGCGTCGAACCCGGCGCGCTGCAACCTCGGCACGACGGACCCGCAGCTGCTCGCCGTGAGCCGGCCGTATGTGCGTCCCTCGTCGGCGGCCGCCGACCGCACCGTGACCATCACGGGCACGGGCTTCGGGGCGACCCGTGGAACCGGCACCGTGACGCTGACGAACAGCGCCGGCACGAACGTCCCCGTGACGACGTACGGGCCGTGGTCCGACACGAGCATCACCTTCACCGTCCCGTCCTTCACGGCGACGGCCACGGCCGCCCGCGGCCCCCTCAAGGTCAGCGTCACGAACTCGGCGAAGCGCTCGACGTACAACGGCCTGACCGTCTGGAACCTCGCGGCGGCCCCCGCCTCGGGAGCCTCGACGACCTACAACCCGAACGTCGTCGAGGTGGGCCCCCACAAGCCGTACGCCACCGTCCAGGCCGCGCTCGAGGCGGCCACGCCGTCCTCGACGAGGCGGCACTGGCTCGTCGTCGTGTGGCCGGGCGCCACGACAGCGCTCAACCCGCGCGGTGAGTACAACGAGAACCTCCTCGTCCACCACCGTGTCGCCATCCAGGGCGTCGGCCCGGGCGGCTTCACGACCAACGCCGACGGCTCCCAGCGGTGGGTGCCCGGCTCGATCATCGACGGGTCCGGCTTCAGCCCCGACCTGCCCGGTGGCACGGCGTGGATCACCCGACTCGGCACGCTGACCTACAGCGGCGAGCTCGACGTGCCCGACGCCGCGACGATCACCGTGCTCGACGACCCGCGTGCCCCCGTCAACGACCCGTCCTACCCTGTCGCCATCGACGGGCTGCAGGTCACCGGCGGCGCCCAGTCCGACTTCCCCGGCAACGTCAACGTGCTGACCGGCGGCGTCACGACGCCGTACGGCGCGTCGGGTGCGCTCGTCACCCAGGGTGGCGGCATCTACCTGCACAACAACAACCGCAGTGTGCGCATCACCGACAACGTCATCGTCGGCAACAGCGGCAGCTACGGCGGCGGCATCCGCGTGGGCACGCCCTACACCGGCGACAACCGCAACTACGACACCCTCATCGCCGACAACCAGGTGCTCAACAACGGCGGGACCAACCTCGCCGGCGGCATCGGGCTCTTCACCGGCAGCGACGGCTACAAGGTGCAGCACAACGCCATCTGCGGCAACTTCTCCGCGGAGTACGGCGGCGCGATGACGGCCTTCGGCTACATGTCGAACACGGGTGGCAGCGACGGCGGCACCATCACCGGCAACACCATCTGGTTCAACAGCTCCTACGACGAGGGTGGCGCCGTGATGCTCGCAGGCGAGCTGCCGTCGAGCCCCAGCGGCCTCAGCCCCGGCACGGGCGAGGCGACGATCGACGCCAACGTCATCGACGCCAACCTCGCGAGCGACGACGGCGGCGGGATCCGACTGCTCCAGGTGGCCGGCACGCACGTCACCCGGTCCGACCCGCAGCCGATCACCATCACGAACAACACGGTCACCAACAACGTGTCGGCCCATGAGGGTGGCGGCATCGCCCTCGACGACGCGCCGTTCGTCAACCTCGTCGACAACACGGTCGCGGGCAACATGACGACGGCGACCGCGGTCACCTCGGACGGTCTCCCGGCCCCGGCAGGCCTCGCGACCGGGCCGAACAGCGACCCGCTCATGGCGAGGCTCAACAGCGGCGGCCCAGGTGCCTTCGCGATCGTCAGGGTCACCGATCAGTCGACGTTCAGCAAGCCGGTGCTCCTCGACAACGTCTTCAACGACAACCGTGCCGGCACCTACGTCGGCGGCTACGTCTACGGCATCGGTGGCACCCTGCCCGACGGTGCGACCAACTCGGTCGACACCTGGGACATGGCGGTCGTCGGCGGGCCGGGCACGCTCCACCCGGTGGGTGGCGTCATCCAGACGACGACGGGCACCGACGGTGGGGACCACGTCACGATCAGCGACACGCCGGGCTTCAAGGACCCGACGCCCGAGCTGACGGTCACCGTCCTGGCCGCACGCACCTTCCCGGCCTTCCGGGAGGCGGCCATCGTCACGGCCCTGCTGCCCCCGCGCCTGCGGGCGGACTACCACCTCTCGGGGACGGCAGCCACGGCATACGCCAAGGGACGCGGGACGACGACCGTCACCTACGGCACCCAGACGGTCATCCGGACCACTGTCCCGTGGACCGCGACCGTCAAGGCCGCAGCGCGCGACATCGACAACCAGGCGAGGCCGACCGGATCCGGGACTGCCGCACGGTACGACTCCGGCTCCGACCAGTACTACCCGTAACCCCCAGTCCGGCCCCCGGGGCACCCCAGTCACTCCCACTGGATCCCCCGGGCCCCGGGGGCCAACCCACTCACCACCCGTCCGGCCCAGGAGCCGGACCGACCTCAGGAGCACCTCATGACCGACGAATCACGCTCAGACGCCGCACGGCGCACGGCGGGCTCAGGTCTCGGCCGGCGAGCCGTCATGCTCGGTGGGGCGGGCGCCGTGGGCAGCGTCTTCCTCGGCACGCGCCTCAGCTTCGGACAGCAGGCCGCCCGCCCGACCGTCGTGCAGGCCGCCGCAACCGGCCCCGCCAAGACGGTGCACCTGGCCGGCACCGACGGCTGGGTCAGCATGCCGGCCGGTTCGCCCGACGACCTGCCCTTCTTCCCGGACTCGCTCGCGCCGTCGCCCTTCGACACGTACGTCTTCGGCTTCCGTGACGTCACGGGGATGTCGGCGACGCAGGTGGCGGCCACGCGCGGCAAGGCGCAGATCTCGGCGCCGATGCTCGCCTTCGACGAGCTGGACGAGGTGACGATCACGCTGTCGAACCTCGGACTCGTCATGCGGCCCGACCTCTTCGACGGCCACACGCTGCACTGGCACGGCTTCGTCAACGCCATCCCGCTCTTCGACGGCGTGCCGGAGCTCTCCCTCGCCGTGCCGATCGGGCGCGACCTGTCCTACTTCTACCGCCCCCGCGACGCCGGCACGTACATGTACCACTGCCACTTCGAGGACGTCGAGCACGTGCAGATGGGCATGACCGGCATGGTCTTCGTGCGGCCGAAGCAGAACGGCACGCGCGTTGGCACGGTTCCCGTCGGCAAACGTCTCACGTACGCGTACAACGACGGCGACGGCAGCACGCGCTACGACCGCGAGTTCGCCTTCATGATCACCGAGCTGTGGTCGGCCGCCCACTACCGCGACGCCCACATCCAGGTCAGCGACTGGACCGACTACGCGCCCAGCTTCTGGCTGCTCAACGGCCGCGGCTACCCCGACACCATCGCGCCAGGGGGCAACCCGACGTCGACGGCGGCGGGCCGGCTGCAGTACCAGCCGATCAGCTCTCTCATCACCTGCAACGTCAACGAGACGGTGCTGCTGCGAATGTCGAACCTCGGCTACCAGAACCACGCCCTGACGCTCGACAACGTCGACATGCAGGTCATCGCCAAGGACGCGACCCTGCTCCGCGGTCGCGACGGCTACACGAACTACCTCGAGACCAACACCGTCGACGTGGGGCCCGGCGAGAGCCGGGATGTGCTCGTCACACCCCACCAGCCCGGCGAGTACCTGCTCTACGACCGCAACTACGCCTATCTGGGCAACGGCGGGGGACCCGGCTGGGGCGGCATGATGACCGTCCTCCGCGTCGGCGCGCCCGGCACCTACGGGCCCCAGACCCAGCCCAACACCTGACGAGCCGACGGAGGACGATCATGCGACTCAACCGATCACGACGCCACCCGGGCGACGCGGCGAGTGCCGCGCGCACCCGACGGCGCACGGGCATCCTCGCGGCCGTCGGCGCCCTCGTCGCCGCCGTGGCCGTCGGCTCGACCGCCGGTGCCCAGGCCGCGACGTCCGAGGGGCTGCTCTGCCAGACGGACCCGCAGCAGACCTTCTCGCTCACCGCGCGGCCGGGCTACGTCTCGACGCCGGACGGCAACTCGATCTACATGTGGGGCTACGGGATGAGCTCCGGACAGTTCCAGCTGCCCGGGCCGGTCCTCTGCGTCACGTCGGGCCAGCCGGTCACCGTCATCCTGCACAACGACCTGCCGGAGGCGACCTCGATCCTCTTCCCGGGCCAGAAGGCGGTCAAGGCGAACGGCAACCCGGCCCAGCCCCAGTTCGACGCCCCCGCTCCGGCCGGCTCCCTCACCTCGATGGTCCAGCCGGCCGGTGCCTCTGGCGGCTCCGTCACGTACACCTTCACGGCGGGCTCGCCCGGGACGTACCTGTACTCGAGCGGCACCGACGTGACGAAGCAGCAGCAGATGGGCCTCTACGGAGCGCTCGTCGTGCGCCCCGCCGGGGCGGCTGGGCAGGTCAACGCCCGCGCCGACTCGGCCTTCAACCCACAGCACGAGTACGTCTTCCTCCTCTCGGAGATCGACCCCGAGGTGCACCTGGCCGTCGAGCGCTCGCAGCCGGTCGACTGGAGCGCCTACAACGCGCGCTACTACCTCATCAACGGCCGCAGCATGCCCGACACCCTGGCGCCCAACAACGCCTCGTGGCTGCCGAGCCAGCCCTACGGCGCCCTCGTGCACATCAAGCCGTACGACCCGACCAGCAACCCGCTCCCCGCGGTCATCCGCTACCTCAACGCGGGACGCGGCAACTACCCCTTCCACCCGCACGGGAGTGACGAACGCGTCGTCAACAAGGACGGCCATGCCCTCCAGGGCACGAGCACCACTGCGCCACAGGATCTCTCGTACCTCAAGTACGACATCGACGTCATGCCCGGCCAGACCGTCGACGCGCTGATGGACTGGCGCGACGTCGAGCAGTGGAACGCGACGACGAACCCGATCCCGACGCAGCTGCCCGTCATCACCGACCAGCTGCTCGTGGGCGCCGACACGTGGTTCAGCGAGAGCCCCTACCTCGGCAACAAGGGCACCTTCCCGTCGAACATCACCGTGAACAACGAGTGCGGCGAGTACTACCACGTGGCCCACAGCCACGCGCTCCAGCAGGCGACCAACTACGGCGCAGCCTTCGGCGGCATGATGACGGTCTTCCGCATCGACCCGCCCGCCGGCTGCCCGACGAGCTGAGGACGACAACGATGACCTCTCGACCCAGCCTCCGGCACCGCCTCGGCGTCTCCGCCGTCGCCGCCGCGCTCGCGACCGTCCCCTTCGCCGCCACGACTGCGTATGCCGTCTCGCCGGCCTCCGTGGCCACGTCGGCCTCCGCGGTCGGCTCCTCCGTCACCACGGCTGTCGTACCCGCGGTTGCGCCGGCGGCGCCGGTCGGCAAGCTGACCCCGAACACGCCCGGCTGCACCGTCACGCCGGCGTCCGCGCCTGACCCGGAGATCGTCGCGTGCGACCTCTGGGCCAAGCCCGGCACGAACCAGGTTCTCGGACAACCGATCCCGATCTGGGGCTACTCGACGACCTCGGCCGGTGCGGCCACCGCGCCCGGCCCGGCCATCATCGCCCGCCAGGGCGACCGGGTCGTGCTGACGCTGCACAACGGCCTCGACGAGCCGACCTCGCTCGCCCTGCCCGGGCAGCCCGCGGCGTCCATCACCGAGGGGCTGCCCAGCGCAGCCGCGACGACGGGCATCGCGCCGGGAGCCACCGCACGCTACGTCTTCACCGCCGGCCGGCCCGGCACGTTCCTCTACGAGGCCGGCCACACCTCGGGCGGAGCCCGTCAGGTGGCGATGGGTCTTGCCGGTGCGCTCGTCGTCCTCGGCGACGGCACGGCATACGGCCAGGCGTACAACGACGAGGCGGTGCTCGTGCTCAGCGAGATCGACCCCGCCCTCAACGCGCACCCGACCACCTTCGACATGCGCGAGTTCCACCCGGCCTACCGGCTCATCAACGGCAAACCCTTCCCGTCGAGTGACCCCGTGCCGACCGACCAGGGCCACACCGTGCTGCTGCGCTACGTCAACGTCGGGTCCGAGCTGCACTCGATGAGCACGCTCGGCGCCGACCAGGTGGTGCTGTCGCACGACGGGCACGGCCTCGCGTTCCCGGAGCCGTCCGTCGTCGTGCCGGTCGACCCCGGCGTCAGCGTCGATGCGCTCGTCACCGTGCCCACCGGACCCGAGTCGAAGGTCGCGGTCTACGAGTCCTCGGCTCGTCTCGACAACGCCGGCCAGAGCACGAACGACCCCCTGTCGGTGGCCTTCGGCGGGATGATGACCTTCTTGGACACGAACGCCCCCGCGCCCTCGAGCGACGGCGTCGGCCCTGTCTCGACCGGCATCAAGGCAGACCCGAACCCGTCGGATGCCACCGGCCCCGTCACCATCACCGCGACGGTGAGTGACGCGACCACGGGTCACGGCACCGTCAGCCAGGCCGAGTTCGTCGTCGACGACGCGGTCACCGTCGGTGTCGGCAGCGGCGTCCCGATGACCGGGACCTGGGGGGTCGAGACCACCACGGTCACCGGCACGATCCCGGCCGTGGCGAGCGCCGCAGACTGCGGGGCGCCCGTGCCTCCCGTCGACCTGCACTGCCTGACGTCGACGAAGCACACGGTGTTCGTGCGCGGTCTCGACGCCGCCGGCAACTGGGGCGTCGTCGGGTCGGTGATCCTCAACGTCGCCAAGTCCGGCCCGCAGACCGTCGCACTCTCGGTGAGCCCGTCGCCCGCCAGCGGCAAGGGCACCGTCACGGTCAACGCGACCGGTGACGACACCGCGGCCGGGGGCACGATCACCGGAGCCGAGTACTTCCTCGGTGCGGCCGCCGGCGCCAACGGCACCGGCCACGCGATGACCCTCAACCGGGTCGCGACGAAGGTCGCCGAGACCGGGACCATCCCGGCCGCGGACGTCCTCGCGCTCGGCGAGGGGACCGCGCAGGTGTGGGTCCACAGCCGCAACTCCCAGAACATCTGGGGCCCGGCCGTGCCCGTCGACCTCACCGTCGACCTCACCGCGCCGGCCGTCAACGCCGCCACCGTCGGGCCCAACCCGACCAATGCGGTGCTCAGCTCGAAGTCCTACCCCGGCTACCTCGTGATCTCTGCCGAGCTGCAGGACCGCGACGCCGGCAACGGGCTCCAGAGCCCGGTGCTCGCCGGCGAGGCCTTCGTCGACCCGACGAGCACGACCCCGACCTTCGGCAAGGGCCTCAGTCTCATCGCCGTCGACGGCGCGTTCGACTCGCCGACGGAGCAGGTCTACGGCCTCATCCCGCTGACCCAGGTCAAGGCGATGACGCCGGGCGAGCACAAGGTCTACGTGCACGGCAAGGACGCCGCCGGCAACTGGGGCAGCCTCACCGCGAGCAACGCCCTCGTGCGCCTCTTCGTCGACAAGACGGCACCGGTGCTCGGCGCCGTGACGGCCTCGCCGAACCCGACCAACGGCTCGGCCACGGTCACGCTCGCCGCGCCGGTGAYGGAGGCCCCGGTCGCGACCTACGTCGGGCCGCGCTTCCAGGGCGCCGAGTTCTGGACCGGCACGACCGACCCCGGCGCCGGCAAGGCGACGCGGGTCCAGGTGACCGACTCGGGGAGCGGCGTCACCGCGGCGATCCCGCTGGCCGGCATCCAGCAGGGCACCGTCTCGTTCAACCTCCGCGTCCAGGACGCGGCGGGCAACTGGAGCAACGCGTCCTCGGTCACGGTCCAGGTGACCCGACCCAACGCGATCTTCAGCGACACGTTCAACGGCAACTCGCTGTCGAGCTGGTCGGTGCGGAACGGAGCGGTCACGACGTCCTTGGCTGCCGGCATACCGCTCGGCTCCGGCAACTACGGCATGGCCGTCACCGGCTCGGCCACCCCGGCGTACGTCACCGACACCACGCCGTCGGCCGAGACGACCTACCGCGCGCAGTTCTCCTTCAACGCCAACACGCTCTCGTCGGGCACCAGCACGACGGCCTGGCTGACGGTGTTCGAGGGGCGCAGCGCCACGGGTCAGTCGTTCGCGGTGCAGTACCACCGCGTCGGCACGGGGGCGGTGACGCTCCGCACCGTGATGAACCGCGCTGCGTTCGGCGCCACGACGAGCAACGCGCTCAGCCTGGCTACGGGCAGCCACACGATCCGCATCGACTGGGTGCAGGGGACGGGCGGGTCTCTGACCCTCCGCGTCGACGGCACCCAGCGTGACCAGCGGCTCGGCAACAACACCGGCACGGCACTGCAGATCGAGACGGCTCGTCTCGGGGTCATCGCCGGCACGACGTCGACCACGGCGGGCACGGCCTGGTTCGACAGCTTCGTCTCCACCCGGAACAGCATCCCCTGATCCGGTCCCACCTCGTGCCGGGGTCACCTGCCCGTGACCCCGGCCGGCAGCATCGGAGGGCAGTCCGAATGAGCACCACCACAGCAGTTCCGCCGGTCCAGCCGGCCGGTCCCTCCGGCCCCGCCGCCCCGTCCACCCGGACGGGTCGGCAGGGTCGGGCCAGGGTCGCGCTCGCCGTCGTCGCCGTCCTCGTCGTCGCGGTCCTCGGTCTCCTCGGGGCCCGTGCGCTGCGAGGCGGCGACGACCCGGGGCGACCGGTCCCGCACTCCGCCGCGATGGAGACGGCCCTCGGCGTCCGCATCTCGCGGGTCGCGGTCGTCGGCGACGGTGGCCTCGTCACCGTCAGCTACGTCGTCCTCGACGTGGACAAGGCGAGCCGCTTCCAGGCCGATGTCAGGCACCCACCGGTGCTGCGCAGCGAGTCCCGCGACGGTTCGACGAACCGCGTCTCGGTCATGCGTCAGGGGCACATCAACCGCGCGGGCGCGACGTACTACTTCGTCTACCAGAACACCGGGGGCGCGCTCCGCGCCGGTGAGGACGTGACGATCGAGTACGGCGGCCTCCGCCTCGAGCACGTCCCGGTGCTCTGATGGGCCTGGTGGGACTGCGACGGGCCCTGCTGGCCCTCGCGGTGACGCTCGGCACGGCCCTGCTCGTCGCTCTCGGCGCCGGCCCCGCCTCGGCCCACGCCTACCTCGCGTCGAGCAACCCGGCCGACGGGGCCAGCCTCGCGGCCGCCCCACGCACCATCGAGCTGCGCTTCACCGAGCACGTCGTCCTCGCCTCGACCGAGATCGTCGTCACCGAGCCGGACGGCCACCGCGTGGCGCCGACGGCGATGACGCTCGTCGAGAGCGACGAGGACCAGGAGGCCCCGGCGACGGTCGTGGCCACGATCCCCGCGCTCGGCGTCGGCGCCTACCACGTGTCCTGGCGGACCCTGTCGAGCGACGACCTCCACGAGTCCGCGGGCATCTTCGCCTTCGGCGTGCAGAGCGAGGTGCAGGCGGCCGGTCCGAGCGAGACGAACCCGGACCTCTTCGAGCTCGTCGGCCGCTGGGCCGTCCTCGCGGGGATCGGGGCCGGGCTCGGCGCCGTCGTCGTCGGGCGCCTGCTGCGCCGCGTGCCGGAGGCGACGAGTGGTATGCCGCGGGCCTGGCTGCGCCGTCAGGCGTTCCGTCTCCTCGTCGTCGGGGCGACCGCGGCCCTGGCGGTTGCGCTCGTCGATCTCGTCCGCTTCGGCGGCGGGGCCTTCACCCCCGGCTACGTGCTGCGGTGGGGGCTGCGCGAGGTGGCCCTGCTCGGAGCGGCGCTCGCCCTCCGACCCGCCCGGCCGGCACCGGGGAGGGTGTCGCGCGACCTCGCAGCCACGACCGCGCTCGTCGGCGCGGGTCTGCTCACCGTGAGCATCGGTCACTTCGGGGTCCGCGGCGGCCCGACGTGGGTCGTCACCTCGACGGCGCACCTCGTCGCCGCCCTCCTGTGGGCGGGCTCGGTGGCCGCCCTCGCGCTGCTCGGCGTGCGCGCCGCGCGGCTGGGACTCTCCCGTTCGGACGTCCGCGCGGTTCTGCGGGGCTTCCGCACTCCCGCGACGGTCTCTGTCGTCGTCGTCGCCGTCACCGGCGTCTACCTCGCGAGCGACGTCGTCGTCTCGGTCGATGCCGTGCTGCTCACCACCTACGGTCGCGTCCTGCTGGCCAAGGTCGCCTTGGCCGGTCTCGTCGGTCTCGTCGCCCTCGCGACCACCCGTGCCCTGCACCCTCGGGGGTTGCAGGACGGTCGGGTCCGCCGGCGGCTCATCGCAGCGGAGGCGCTTGGACTGCTCGTCGTCGCCGCCCTCGGTGGTCTCCTCGCCACGGGGCAGCCCGCCGTCTCTCCCCGTCTCGTCAGCGCGCAGGCACCGAGCGTCATCGACGACCGACCGGTTGCCGACCTCCAGYAGACCGTCGCCCTGCGGCCGAACCGTCCCGGCGCCAGCGTGGCCCTCATCGACGTGCTCGACACCCGTCGCCCGTCCCCCGGGCCGGTCACGGGTGTCTCCCTCACGGTCCGCGGCGGTTCGTCCGGTGGTGTCGAGGCTCGTCCCGCCGCGGCCGAGGCCCCGGTGACGGCGACCGCCGTGACGCCGTCGCGCTGGTCGGCGGCGCTCGAGCTGCCGGCCGGTGGACCGGTCGACGTCGACGTCGTCGTGCACCGGCGCGGTCTCGACGACGTGCGCAGCACCGTGCACTGGGTCGTCGGCCCGAGCTCCTCAGACCCGGCCCCGGTCGTGTCGCGGGCGCCCGTCTCGGGGCTGCTGGCCTCGGCGTCCGCCGCGCTCGCCGTGGCCGCCGTGTTCGGGGCCGCCTGGCTGGTCTGGAGGCGCCGCCGCCGTCCGGCTCCGGCACCGGGTCGTACGCGCGCGGTGGCCGAGCACGGGGCCGCCCGGCCCGCGGCGTCCGCTGCCGCGCCCGCGGCGTCCGCCGTCCCCGGCAGCACCGACGCGGCTCAGGACGAGACCGGTGCTGTCGCCCCACGATCCGCCGCGAGTCGGTGACGGCCGTGGAGCCCTCCCGTCGCGACGAGTCGGGCCGGAGGGCAGGATGGCCCGTGGTCCTGTGGGACTCGGCGTTCGTCGCCGCGGTCGAGGATTTCGCGCTGTACTGGTGAGTGGGCGGCCACGCGCCCGAGGAAGGACACGGACATGTCAGGGGCGACCAGGCGACGACTGACCGCAGCACGAGCCGTGGCCGCCTCCGTCGTCGTGGCGACGGCCCTGGTCGGGTCCGCAGCGCGGGCCGTGGCCGACACCGCGCCGGCCGTGCCGACACCGACCCCGGCGCCCTTGCTCTCACCGCTGGTCCCGGGAGGCGCTGCGGCCACGTCCAGCAGTGATGGCTCGACGCCACCGGCGCCGCAGCTCTTCGACAGCGGGTTCGGCTCTGTCGCAGGCGATCTCGTGCTTCCCGTCTTCGACGAGATCCGCGTCGCGGCTGCGACCCTCGCGCAGGAGGCGCCTCCGGTCATCGCCGCGACCCTCGAGCCGGGGGGCGGGTCGAGCGCCAACCCCACACCGTGGCGACCCAAGGCGGTCATCAAGATCCCCGTCGTCGTCACCGTGCCGCCCAAGGGCGCCACGCGGCCGACCGCGCGCACCCAGGACGAGATCATCTGGGCGGCATACGCCTCCGCCGCGGAGCGGCAGCGTGCCTGCCACATCCCCGTCATGCTGCTCGCCGCCATCGGCGAGGTGGAGTCGTCCTCGCTCCGTGGCCGGACACTCGACGCGTCGCACGACGCCGTCCCGCCGGTCCGGGGTCCGGCGCTCTCGGGCGGCTCCTTCTCGGCGATCCGCGACACTGACGGGGGCCGCTACGACGGCGACCCGGTCTGGGACCGCGCCGTCGGCCCGATGCAGTTCATCCCCGGCACGTGGCGCATCTGGGGCGCCGACGGCAACGGCGACGGCGTCAAGGACCCGCAGAACATCGAGGACGCGGCGCTCGCGGCCGCTAACTACCTCTGCGCCGGTGGTCGCGACCTCTCGCGCCCGGCCGACCTCACGGCGGCGGTGCTCTCCTACAACCACTCGCAGGCGTATCTCTCGACCGTGGTCGGCATCGTCCAGGCCGTCGACTCCGGCCAGCTCGCCGGCCCCTGACCGCGCCACCCCGTCAACCGTCGAAAGGCCACGAACCGGGACCCGGTTCGTGGCCTTTCGACCGTTGACGGGTCGCGGGGTGCCCGGCATTCCCACCGGTTCGGTGGGAAAGGGCCGCACTCTGGACCCGTTTGGGCGAGGATAATCCCTGGTTATACATTCGATTACATGACCGTCACCGACTCCGCGACCGGCACGGCCCCGGTGCGCCCCGGCACCCGCCCGCCCCGCGCCGGCCGCTCCAACGGGCAGTGGAAGGTCGACGGCGCCGAGCCGCTCAACGCCAACGAGACCTGGAAGCAGGAGGACGGCGGGCTCAACGTCCGCGAGCGGATCGAGCAGATCTACTCGCGCGAGGGCTTCGCGTCGATCCCGCCCCAGGACCTCTCGGGGCGCTTCCGCTGGTGGGGTCTCTACACGCAGCGCCGCCCCGGCATCGACGGCGGCCGCACCGCTCAGCTCGACGACACCGAGCTGTCCGACGAGTACTTCATGCTCCGCGTCCGCCTCGACGGCGGCGCGATCAGCCTCGCCCAGCTGCGCGTCCTCGCGGAGATCAGCCACGAGTTCGCCCGCGGCACCGCCGACATCAGCGACCGGCAGAACATCCAGTACCACTGGATCCGCGTCGAGGACGTCCCCGAGATCTGGCGTCGCCTCGAGGCGGTCGGTCTCCAGACGACCGAGGCGTGCGGCGACACCCCCCGCGTCATCCTCGGCAGCCCGCTCGCCGGGGTGGCGCAGGACGAGATCATCGACCCGACGCCCGTCATCGACGAGATCCTCGACCGCTACATCGGCGACCCCGAGCTCGCCAACCTGCCGCGCAAGTTCAAGTCGGCCATCACCGGCCACCCGAGCCTCGACGTCGTGCACGAGATCAACGACATCTCCCTCGTCGGGGTCATCCACCCCGAGATCGGCGCCGGCTACGACCTCTGGGTCGGCGGTGGCCTCTCGACGAGCCCCCGCCTCGCCGAGCGAGTCGGGGTCTTCGTGCGGCCCGAGGAGGCCGCCGAGGTCTGGCACGGCGTCATCCGGATCTTCCGCGACTACGGCTACCGCCGGCTGCGCAACAAGGCCCGCCTCAAGTTCCTCCTCGCCGAGTGGGGCCCCGAGAAGTTCCGCCAGGTGCTCCAGGACGAGTACCTCGGTCGCGAGCTCCCCGACGGCCCGCCGCCGGCGCCCGCCAGCGGCCCCGGCGACCACGTCGGCGTGCACCTGCAGAAGGACGGCAAGCGCTACATCGGCGCGGCGCCGACCGTCGGGCGCATCAGCGGCGACGTGCTCACCGGGCTCGCCGACCTCATGGAGCACGTCGGCTCCGACCGGCTGCGCCTGACCCCGCACCAGAAGCTCGTCGTCCTCGACGTCCCGGGCCGCCTCGTCCGGGGCGCCGTCACCCGCCTGGACAAGCTCGGTCTCAGCACCGCGCCGAGCCCCTTCCGCCGGCACACGATGGCCTGCACCGGCATCGAGTTCTGCAAGCTCGCCATCGTCGAGACCAAGGCGACGGCGGCGACGACGATCGCCGCGCTCGAGCAGCGTCTCGCCGACGTCACCGAGCAGCTCGACACCCCGATCAGCCTCAACGTCAACGGCTGCCCGAACTCGTGCGCCCGCATCCAGGTCGCCGACATCGGTCTCAAGGGCCAGCTCGTGACGATCGACGGTGAGCAGGTGCCCGGCTTCCAGGTGCACCTCGGCGGCGGCCTCGCCTCCGTCGACCGCGACGAGGCCGGCCTCGGACGCACCGTCCGCGGCCTCAAGGTGACGGCCGACGACCTGCCCGACTACGTCGAGCGCGTCGTGCGGACCTTCCTCGACCAGCGCGAGTCCGGCGAGAGCTTCTCGTCGTGGACCCGCCGAGCAGACGAAGGAGCACTCCTGTGACCGCAGTTCCCCTCGCGACGCCCAAGGTCCCGCGCAGGCGGCGCAGCGACGCCGAGCTCAAGGCGATCGTCGACGACTTCAACGCCACGCTCGGCGCCGACCCCGAGCGCGAGCCGACCGCCGACGAGGTCGCGGCGTGGGCGGCGTTCCACTTCGACGGCACCCTCGCGGTGGCCTGCTCGATGGCCGATGCGGTGCTGCCCCACGTCGTCTCGCGCTTCGCGCCGGGCGTCGACGTCCTCTTCCTCGAGACCGGCTACCACTTCTCCGACACGATCGTCACCCGCGACATCGTCGCCGAGGACCTGCCGATCACGCTCGTCAACGTCATGCCCGAGCTGACCGTCGCCGAGCAGGACGAGAAGTACGGCGCCCGCCTCTACGAGCGCGACCCGGCACTGTGCTGCCAGATGCGCAAGGTCGAGCCGCTCGCGCGGACCCTGCCGCTCTACGAGGCCTGGGTCACCGGCGTCCGCCGCGAGGAGGGCCCGACCCGGGCCGACACCCCCCTCGTGACGTGGGACGCCAAGAACGGCCTCGTCAAGATCAACCCGCTCGCGGCATGGACCTTCGACGAGCTCCTCGCGTATGCCGGTGAGCACCAGGTCGAGGTCAACTCCCTCCTCTCCGACGGCTACCCGTCGATCGGCTGCGAGCCGTGCACCCGCCGGGTCGAGCCCGGCGAGGACCCCCGCGCCGGCCGCTGGGCCGGCTTCTCCAAGACCGAGTGCGGACTCCACACATGACGACGACCAGCACCCCCGCCACCCGCGTGACCGCTGACGAGCGCGCCACGGGCGACACGGCATTCGCAAGCGTCCCCGCGGGGGACTCCGACGACCGCCGCCTCACCCACCTCGACGCCCTGGAGGCCGAGGCGATCCTCGTCATCCGCGAGATGGCCGGCGAGCTCGAGCGTCCGGCGCTGCTCTTCAGCGGCGGCAAGGATTCCGTCGTCATGCTCCACCTCGCGACGAAGGCCTTCTGGCCCGCGCCGATCCCCTTCCCGGTGCTGCACGTCGACACGGGCCACAACTTCCCCGAGGTCCTCGCCTACCGCGACGAGACCGTCGAGCGCCTCGGCCTGCGGCTCGTCGTCGCGAGCGTGCAGGACTACATCGACGACGGCCGGCTCCGCGAGCGCGCCGACGGCACTCGCAACCCGCTCCAGACGTTGCCGCTGCTCGACGCCATCAACGACCACCGTTTCGACGGCGTCTTCGGCGGCGGGCGACGCGATGAGGAGAAGGCGCGCGCCAAGGAGCGCATCGTCAGCCTCCGCGACGAGTTCGGCCAGTGGGACCCGAAGAACCAGCGGCCCGAGCTGTGGAACCTCTTCAACCCCAGGCACCGACCGGGCGAGCACGTGCGCGTCTTCCCGATCAGCAACTGGACCGAGGTCGACATCTGGCGCTACATCGACCGCGAGGACATCCCGCTCGCGCCGCTCTACTACGCCCACGAGCGCGAGGTCTTCCAGCGCGACGGCATGTGGCTCGCCGTCGGTYCGGTGAGCCAGCCGCGAGACGACGAGCCCGTCGAGACGCGCCTCGTGCGCTACCGCACCGTCGGCGACATGTCGTGCACCGGGGCCGTCGAGTCCCCGGCGCGCACGAACGCCGAGATCGTCGTCGAGGTGGCCGCCTCGACCCTGACCGAGCGCGGCGCCACGCGCGCTGACGACCGGATCTCCGAGGCCGCCATGGAGGACCGCAAGAAGGAGGGTTACTTCTAGTGACCGCCCCCACCCAGACGACCCCCGTCCTCGACCCGGCCGCCGTTGCCGGTGCCGCCCGCGGCACCCTGCTCCGGCTCGCCACGGCCGGCTCGGTCGACGACGGCAAGTCGACCCTCGTCGGCCGCCTGCTCCACGACACGAAGTCGGTGCTCTCCGACCAGCTCGCCGCCGTCGAGCGGGTCAGCCGCGACCGTGGCCTCACCGCCGCCGACCTCGCGCTGCTCACCGACGGCCTCCGCGCCGAGCGCGAGCAGGGCATCACCATCGACGTCGCCTACCGCTACTTCGCGACGGCCAACCGCTCGTTCGTCCTCGCCGACTGCCCCGGCCACGTGCAGTACACGCGCAACACCGTCACCGGCAGCTCGACGGCCGACGTCGTGGTGCTCCTCGTCGACGCGCGCAAGGGCGTCCTCGAGCAGACCCGCCGCCACCTCGCGGTCACAGCGCTGCTCCGGGTGCCGCACGTCGTCGTCGCCGTCAACAAGATCGACCTCGTCGACTTCTCGCAGGAGGTCTACGACCGCGTCGAGTCCGAGGTGCAGGCCGTGGCCCGCGAGCTCGGGGTCGTCGACGCCATCGCCATCCCGGTCAGCGCCCTCGACGGCGACAACGTCGCCGAGCGCTCACCACGCACCCCCTGGTACGCCGGCCCGAGCCTGCTCGAGCTGCTCGAGGCGCTCCCGCCGTCGGACGACCCGGGGGGCGAGTCCTTCCGACTGCCGGTCCAGCTCGTCATCCGCCCCCAGGGTGCGGCCCGTGACGAGGCGCACCGCGACTACCGGGGGTATGCCGGCCAGGTGGCCTCCGGCGTCGTGCGGGTCGGTGACGAGGTGGTGGCCCTCCCGTCCGGCCGCCGCACGACCGTCGCCGGCATCGACCTCGGTGACCGTGAGCTCCAGGAGGCCTTCGCGCCGCAGTCGGTGACGCTCCGGCTCACCGACGAGATCGACATCTCGCGCGGCGACGTCATCGCCGCGGCCGCCGACGCCCCGGAGCCGACGCAGGACATCAAGGCTGTCGTCTGCTGGCTCGGCGACGCGCCGCTGCGTCCGGCCCAGCGCCTGCTGCTCAAGCACGGCTCGCGCACGGTGCAGACGGCCGTCCGATCGCTCGACGGCGCCCTCGACCTCGACGGACTCCACACCGTCCCCGCAGAATCCCTGTCGCTCAACGACATCGGCCTCGTGACGCTCCGGCTGGCGGCGCCGGTCCCCGTCGAGAACTACTCGACCTCGCGCCGCGGCGGGTCGTTCCTGCTCATCGACGCGCACGACGGACGCACCGTCGCCGCCGGCATGGTGGGCGCGACGCTGCCCACGGCCGCCGACGCCCCGACGCAGCCCGAGGGTGACGAGGAATGGGAGATCTGAAACCGGCCCTGCCGGTCGTCCTCGACCTGACCGGTCGGCTCGTCGTCGCCGTCGGTGGCGGGCCCGTGTCCGCGCGCCGGGTCCGGGCCTTCCTCGACGAGGGCGCGGTCGTACGGGTCGTCGCCCCCTGGCTGTGCGAGGACCTGCACGACCTGGCCGACGCCGGCAGCGTCGAGTGGCTCGAGCGCGACTACGCCGGACCGGCCGACCTCGCCGGCGCGTGGTTCGCCCACACCGCGACGGGCGAGCCGTCCGTCGACCGCGAGGTCGCCGCCGACGCCGAGGCGCTGCGCGTCTGGTGCGTCGACGCCACGGACGCCGTCGGCACGACCGCGAGCGTCGCTGCCCGCGCCGACGTGACGACCCCCGACGGTCGGGTCACCGTGGCTGCGTATGCCGCCGGCGACCCCGGTCTCGCCGTGACGGTCCGCGACGGGGTGGAGCGGGCGCTCGTCTCGGGCACCCTCGACCTGCGCCGCACCCGCACGCACGGCCGTCGCGGCTGGGTGGCGCTCGTCGGCGGCGGCCCGGGCGTCGACGGCCTCCTGACCGCACGCGGCCACGAGCTGCTCGCCTCGGCCGACGTCGTCGTCGTCGACCGTCTCGCGCCCCGCGCCGTCGTCGACCGGCTGCCGGCCTCGGTGCGCGTCATCGACGTCGGCAAGACCCCCGGCAACCACCCGGTGCCGCAGTCGCGCATCAACGACATCCTCGTCGAGGAGGCCCAGCGCGGCCTCGGCGTCGTGCGCCTCAAGGGCGGTGACCCCTACGTCCTCGGACGCGGCGGCGAGGAGCGCGACGCCTGCGAGGCACACGGCATTCGGGTCGAGGTGGTGCCCGGCGTGACGAGCGCTGTCAGCGTGCCCGCGGCGGCCGGCATACCCGTGACCCACCGCGGCGTCGCGCGCGGCTTCACCGTCGTCACGGGCCACGAGGACATCCCGGTGCTCCCGACGGGCGGCGACCACACGCTCGTCCTGCTCATGGGTGTCACCCAGCTCGCCCGCACGACCGAGCTGCTCGCCCGGCACGGCCGGTCGGCCGACTGCCCCGTCGCGGTCGTCGAGCGCGGCTTCGGGCCCGACCAGCGCACCACGGTCGGCACGGTCGGCACCATCGCCGAGCTCGCCCGCGAGCGTGGCGTGCGGTCCCCCGCAGTCGTCGTCGTGGGCGACGTCGTGCGCCTCGGCCCCGACTGGCAGCAGCGCTGACCCGTCCCAGCAGCGCCGCTCCCGCTCACCGACCCCGCAGCGCTCCGGCGCTGCTGAGCCGTACCCCGGCCTCTGAGCCGTACGCCGGCTGCTGGGCACGCCCCGGCGCCGAGCCGCACCCCGCCGCCGAGCGGGCTTGGACGCGCGCCCGCTCTCGGCTATCGTGGTCGTGAACGCATACCCCCATGGGTATATATCGACCAAGGAGATCGACATGTGCCGAGCGGCCACCTGCAAGACCTGCGGCAAGACGACGTGGGCCGGCTGCGGCCAGCACGTCGACCAGGTCATGCGCAACGTACCCGCGGGCCAGCGCTGCCCGGGCCACGCGGAGTCCGAGAAGGCGTCGGGTCCCGGCTTCCTCAGCCGCATCCTCGGTCGAGGCTGAGGCACGCCTCGGCAGGCGCGACCCGCTCAGCCGAGCGCGGCCGCCTGCGCCTCGACGATCGCCGCGAGCTGCGGCCAACGGACCGCCTCGGCCCGCCCGCCGAGCGCCGCCACGACGACCGTGCTGCCGACGACGCACCACACCGTGAGCGTGCGCGAGTGCTCACCATCGAGGACGAACGCCTGCTCGGCCGCCTCCACGTGCGTCGTGCCGGCGACCTCGGGCGCCGCGACCGCCCGCAGCTCGCCGACGTCGGAGAGGCCCTTGCTCTGCGGCATCGTCCTCGGGAGCGCGCGCAGCTCGGTGAGGGCCGCACGGGCGTCCTCCGGTGACGCGAAGGGGATGACCTGGATGAAGAGGTCGGCCCGGCCGACCTCCTGGTAGCCGCGCACGCTCGTGACCGAGCGGATCGCGCGTGCCCGGGTGATGGCCTCGCTCGTGCTGCCGCTCGCCCCGGTGCGATAGGTCCGTCCACCGCGTGCGACCCACGGGCCGCCGGGCACGTCGCCCGCCGACAGGCAGGCGTTGCGCGAGCCGATCGACCTGACCTGCGCGAGCATGAGGCGTCCGATGTTCGTCACGCGGTCACGATATGCCGGGGGTCGCCACTCGTGCGGGCATCCGTCGGGGTCGTGTCGACGGACCGACCCCCGTGGACCCGCACTCCCGAGAGGCAGCCATGCACGACGACATCCCCCTGACCGTGGGGCGCGTGACGCGCGTCCTCACGGAGCGCATCCTCCCGGCCGTCCATGCCGAGTCCGTGCCGCTCACGGCCCAGTGGCACGAGCTGCCCGGCGAGCCGGTGTCGCCGGCCGAGGGCCTCGCCCTCGACTACACGCCGTATGCCGTCGGGACCCCGTGGGGCGCCGCCTGGGGCACGACGTGGTTCCGGCTCACCGGGGAGGTGCCGGCGCACTGGGCCGGACGCCGCGTCGAGGTCGTCGCCGACCTCGGCTTCGACCGCGACATGACGGGCTTCCAGTGCGAGGGACTCGTCTACCGCGCCGACGGCACGCCGGTGAAGTCGCTCAACCCGCGCAACCAGTGGGTCCTCGTCGCCGAGGAGGCGGCGGCCGGGCAGGCCGTCGAGCTCTACGTCGAGGCCGCCTCGAACCCGATCCTCGTCGCGGGCAACCCCTTCGTGCCGACTCGCGAGGGGCGACATCGTCACGAGCTCGTCGACGCGCCTCTACACGACGGGTCGCCTCGACCTCGCGGTCTTCGAGCGCGACGTCTTCGAGCTCGCGCTCGACGTCCAGGTGCTCCTCGAGCTGCAGGCCGAGCTGCCGCCCGGACCGCGGCGCATGCAGGTGCTCCAGGCCCTCGACGAGGCCATGGACCGTCTCGACCTCCAGCACGTGGCGTCGACGGCCGGGGACGCGCGCGCCGCCCTCGTCGACGTGCTCGCCCGCCCCGCCGAGGCGAGCGCGCACGAGATCTCCGCCGTCGGCCACGCCCACATCGACAGCGCCTGGCTGTGGCCCGTGCGCGAGACGATCCGCAAGGTCGCCCGGACGACCGCGTCGATGACGACGCTCATCGACGAGACCGACGACTTCGTCTACGGCATGTCGAGCGCCCAGCAGTACGCGTGGATCAAGGAGCACCGACCCGAGGTCTGGGATCGGGTCAAGGCAGCCGTCGACGCCGGCCGCTTCGTGCCGCTCGGCGGCATGTGGGTCGAGAGCGACACGGTCATGCCGTCCGGCGAGTCGCTGGTGCGCCAGTTCCTCCACGGCCAGCGCTTCTTCGAGACCGAGCTCGGCATCCGGTGCCGCGGCGTCTGGCTGCCCGACAGCTTCGGCTACTCGCCCGCCCTGCCACAGCTGATGCGCCGGGCCGGCTTCGAGTGGTTCTTCACCCAGAAGATCTCGTGGAACCAGGTCAACACCTTCCCGCACCACACCTTCCTCTGGGAGGGCATCGACGGCTCCCGCGTCCTCAGCCACTTCCCGCCGATGGACACCTACAACGCGCAGCTGTCCGGCGCAGAGGTGGCCCTGGCCTCGCGCCAGTTCCGCGAGAGCCGCGTCGCCACCGGCTCGATCGCACCCGTCGGCTGGGGCGACGGCGGAGGGGGCACGACCCGCGAGATGACGGGCAAGGCGAGCCGCCTCGCCGACCTCGAGGGCAGCCCGAGGGTGCGCTGGGAGCACCCCGACGCCTTCTTCGACCGCACCCGTGAGCAGCTGTCGCAGGCGCCCGTCTGGGTCGGGGAGCTCTACCTCGAGCTGCACCGGGCGACGCTGACGTCGCAGCACCGCACGAAGCAGGGCAACCGCCGCACCGAGCACCTGCTCGTCGAGGCGGAGCTGTGGGCGGCCACGGCCGCCGTGCGGACGGGGACGGCATACCCCCACGACGAGCTCGACGCGCTGTGGCAGCAGGTGCTGCTCCAGCAGTTCCACGACATCCTGCCCGGGACGTCGATCGCCTGGGTGCACCGCGAGGCGGTCGAGCAGTACGCCCGTGTCACCGAGGCGGCCGAGGCGATCATCGCGCGCTCCCTCGCGGCGCTCGTCGGTGAGGGCGACACGGCCCTCGAGGCCAACGCCGCGCCCTTCGAGCGTGCCGGGGTGCCGGCCGGCGGCGCCGTCGAGCGGGAGTCGCGGACCGACGAGCCGGGGGCGTATGCCGTGTCGCTGAGCGAGCGCGACGGCGGCTGGGTGCTCGACAACGGCGTCGTCGCGGTGACCGTGTCGGCCGAGGGACTCGTCACCTCGGCCGTCGACCTCGCGACGGCACGCGACGCCATCGCACCGGGGCGCGAGGGCAACCTCCTCCAGCTGCACGAGGACGTCCCGAACCGCTGGGACGCGTGGGACGTCGACCGCTACTACCGCAACCGGGTCACCGACCTGCGCGACGTGAGCGTGCTGTCGGCGGCGGTCGACGACGAGGGCGTGGCGCGGGTCGTCGTCGAGCGTCACCTCTCAGCGGACTCGACCGTGCGACAGGAGCTCTCGCTCGCACCGGGAGCCCGGCTGCTCGAGATCTCGCAGGAGACCGACTGGCATGAGACGGAGACGTTCCTCAAGGTCGCCTTCCCGCTCGACGTGCGCGCCGAGCACGTCGCCGCCGAGACGCAGTTCGGCTTCCACCGCCGGGTCACGCACACGAACACGAGCTGGGAGGCGGCGAAGTTCGAGACGTCCATGCACCGCTTCGTGCTCGCCGAGGAGCGCGGCTTCGGGGTCGCGCTCGTCAACGACTCGACCTACGGCCACGACGTGACCCGCGACGTCGTCGGTGACGACGTCGTCACGACGGTGCGGCTGTCGCTGCTGCGCGCCCCGCGCTTCCCCGACCCCGAGACCGACCAGGGCGTGCAGACCCACCRCTACGGGCTCGTCATCGGCGCCGACGCCGAGGTCGCCACGCGCGAGGGCGCGCTCATGGGGACGCCACCCCGGCGGCTGACAGGCGCTCGCCGTGTCGCTCCGCTCGTCACCGCTACGGGTGAGGGCATCGTCGTGTCGAGCGTCAAGGAGGCCGCCGACCGCTCCGGCGACCTCGTCGTCCGGGTCTACGAGTCGCTCGGGGGCCGCGCCCGGGGCACGCTGCGGCTCGACCTCCCGGTGGCCGCGGTGACGACCGTGTCCCTGCTGGAGGAGCCGCTCGACGACGGCGAGGTGGTGGTCGTCGACGGCGAGGTGCCCGTCGTGCTGAGCGCGTTCGAGGTGCGGACCTTCAGGGTCGCTCGCGCCTGAGCCCAGCCGCGCAGCGGTGCTCTCCGACGTCAGGTGACGGCGGCGAGCACCCGGTCGATGCGCGGCAGCGTCACCGGGTCGTCGGGGATCTCGAGGAACCAGGCGGCGAGGCGCTCGCGTTCCGGCTCGCTGCTCGCACCGACCCAGCGCGAGCAGGCGAGCTGGCCGATGTGGGCCTGCTCGGCGACGAGCATGGTGAAGTGGCCGCGGCGGGTGACCCGCCCCGGTCCTCCGGCCGCGCGGTATGCCGTGTGCAGCCGCCGGGCGCGGGCCGGGTCGTCGTCGCCGAACTCGAAGAGCACCATGGCGAGCTCCTGGCTCGGGTCGGCCGGGCCGAGGTTCTCGAAGTCGATGACGCAGACCTCACCGCCGGACGTGGCGAGCACGTTGTCGGCCCAGAGGTCGCGGTGGCAGACGATGGGCGACTCGTGCGGCTCGACGACCGACTCGACGGCGACGAGCTCGTCGACGAGCGCGCCGAGCTGCCCGGCGAACGGTGCACCCTCCTCGAGGACCCGCTGGTGCAGGTCGCGCCACCGCTGCTCGCCGAAGCCCGTCGCGAACCAGTTGTCGACGGCCTCGTCCGACGGCTCGCCCGCCCGGTGCAGCCCCGCGAGCGTGCGCCCGACCGCGACCGGGTCGAGCCGACGGGTCCGCGGCTGTAGGTCGACCCACTCGAAGACCCGGACGGCCGTCTCGCCGTCCGCGGTGGCGACGGTCGTGGCCACGTCCCCGGTGGTCGTGCGCAGGATCCGCGGCGTGACGACACCCTGCTCTCGGGCGGCCGCGACGAGGTCGGCGTCCCTCGAGGCCTCGCCGAGGTCGGGCGTGGCGAACCACTCCTTGACGGCGTGACTGCCGTGACCGGTGTCGAGCCGCCACACCTGGCCGAGCTGGCCGCGCGCGACCGGGCCGGTCAGGCTCGCGGTCCCGTCGAGACCGTAGGCGTCGGCGACCTCTCGGGCCGCTGAGGGGGTGAGCATCGGATCCCGTTCGCGCTCAGGCGATCCCGGTCACGGCAGGAGGCGCCAGACGGCGACGCCCACCGTGACGACGGCGAGTGCGAGGGAGGCCCAGCCGAGGGGTGATCGGCCGGACCGCCCGCGACCGAGGAGGAGCAGCAGCGCCGCGAGGACCGACAGGACGGCTGCGACGACCGTCTCCTCGGCGCCGAGGTCGATGGTCCGGATGAGGATCGTGTCGGTGACGCCGTGACGGGTCAGGAAGCCGAGGATGCGGATGACAACGAAGAGCCACCAGCCGACCGTGATCCAGAAGAGCGCCACACCGATCTGCCCGAGCAGCGGGTCGACGGTCTCGTCGTTGACCCGGCTGGGAGCAGAGGCGGCCGGCCAAACCGGCTGTCCGGCATACGGATTCGGCGGCACGGGGGGAGCAGACGGCTGTGGGGAGGGCCACGACGGGTCGGCCGTCGGCAGCTCACGCGTCGGCTCGAAGACGGGGATGGCCTGCGTCGGCGCCGCAGCCGCAGGTGTCGTGGGTCCGGCCGCGCCGGCGCCCGGACCGCGCGGCACGTTGGGCACGGGGACGGTGAACTGCTCGTCCGGGCCCGTCGGCCCGGTGGACCCGCCTGACACGGGGGTGTCGCTCATGGCGACAACGTACCTCGCGACCCGGCGCCCCGGCGGGATCGTCAGCGCCCGGAAGGCACGGAGGACTGCCCGACCGTCAGTGCGGGAAGGACGTCCACGTGTCGTCCGTGGTCCGCCCGTCGGTCAGGCGTCGACGGGCGGAGGCCCGGCGAGCGGACGCACCTCGATGGGGACGTCCGTCGGCGCCCCACCCGGCCCGGGCGACGACGACGCCTTCGCCGCGATGGCATACGCCCGTTCCTCGCTGTCGCACTCGACGACCCAGAAGCCGATGAGGAACTCCCGACCCTCGGGGAACGGCCCGTCGCTGACGGTGGGCGCCCCGTCGGCGTGGCGCACGATCCGTGCCTGGTCGGGCCACGCGAGCCCGGCGTTGAAGACCATCTCGCCGTTTTCCTCGAGCTCCCGGTCGAACGACCGCTGGAACTCGATCATGTTCGCGATGTCTGTCTGGCTCCACTCCAGCACCTCGCGACCGTCGTCGTGCCCCACGTGCATCATCAGCATGAACCTCATCGCGACCTCCTTCGACGCTGCCGGTGCTCCGATGTCGACACTAGCCATGGGTCGCTGCTCGCGGAGGGAGAGACGTCGTCGGCGTCGTCGGCGACTGACCGGACAGGGCCGACCCCCGGCGAGGCGTCGACGATGATGGGACGAAACGCTCGCACGGAAGGTGATCGATGAGCCCCCCGACCCTGTTCCTGACCGTGGGACTGCCCGGCACCGGCAAGACCACCGCCGCCCGGCGCCTCGAGGTCGAGCAGCGGGCCCTCCGACTGACGAAGGACGAGTGGGTCAAGGCGCTCTACGGGCAGGACAACCCGCCGTCGGCCCAGGACGTCATCGAGGGCCGGCTCATCGAGGTCGGCCTGCGCGCCCTCGAGCTCGGCACCAACGTCGTCATCGACTACGGACTGTGGGCCCGGGACGAGCGCTCCGCCCTGCGGCAGGCTGCAGCCGACCGGGCTGCGGGGGTGGAGATCCACTACTTCGAGCTGACCCGGGCCGAGCAGCGTCGTCGTCTGGAGCTGCGCCTGGCCGAGGCGTCGCACACGACGTGGCACATGTCCGACGAGGAGCTCGACGCGTGGGCCTCGAGCATCGAGGTCCCGACGTCCGGTGAGCTCGACGGCAGCGAACCCGTCGACGACCCTCCGGCGGGGTTCGCCTCCTGGGCGGACTGGCGCGCCCGTCGCTGGCCGGCCTCCGTCTGAGACACGCCAGAGCGGGGGCGTATGCCGTCCGCGACGTCGCGCGAGCACGCCGACGCCGCGGACGGCGGGCGCTCAGGCGGCGCCGTAGCGTCGGCGGGCCACCGTCAGGCCGACGAGCGAGATCACGGCGACCACCATGTAGTAGACGCTTGGGGCGTTGAGCGAGCCGGTGAGGCCGATGAGCCAGGTCAGCACGAGCGGGGCGATGCCGCCCATGACCGTGACGCCGACGTTGTAGGCGACGGAGACGCCGGTGGCCCGCACGTCGCTCGGGAAGAGCGTGGTCAGCAGGGCCGGCAGAGGGCCGAAGTAGAAGGCCATGATGACGCCGAGGAGCCCGATCGACACGACGAGGACCGGGACGGTCGGCGAGGCGATGACGATCGCGAAGAGCGGCCACGCGAGCACGAGCGCGCCCACGGCTGCCCACACCATGACCCGGGCCGGTCCGACGCGGTCGGCCAGCCGGCCCACGAGCGGCACCCCGACCATCGTCACGACGCCCGCGACCACGCCGCCGAGGTAGGCGGCGCTCGCGGGGACGCCGAGGTTCTTCACGGCATACGTCGGCATGAAGAGGATGAGGTAGACCGAGATGGTGGCGACGCCGACGCAGGCCGAGCCGGTGACCACCCGTCCCAGGTGCTCGGTGAAGGTCGCGCGGATCGGCGCCTCGTTCGGGGTGTTCTCGGTGAACTCCTTGGGCTCCGTGAGGTGCGCACGGATGTAGAGGCCGACGGGCCCGATGAGGCACCCGATGACGAACGGGATGCGCCAGCCCCAGGAGTAGAGGTCCTCCTTGGACAGCTGGGTGAAGAGCACGTAGCCGAACGCCGACGCGAGGAACATCGAGATGCCCTGGCTCGCCACCTGCCAGGAGGCGTAGTAGGCCTTGCGGTGGGGTGCGGTCTCGACGAGGAACGTCGTCGCCGAGCCGAACTCGCCGCCCGCCGAGAAGCCCTGGACGAGCCGTGAGACGAGGATGATGACCCCGGCCCAGGCGCCGACCATGGCGTGGGTGGGCGCTGCGGCCATGAGGACGGTGCCGACCATCATGAGCAGGAGGGTCAGGGTCAGCGCCTTCTTGCGTCCGTGCCGGTCGCCGTAGCCCCCGATGAGCATCCCACCGAGCGGCCGGACGAGGTAGGAGATGGCGAACGTCGCGAACGTCAGGATCAGGCCCAGGGTCTGGTCGCCCTCGGGGAAGAAGTTCTCGGCGATGACGATGGCGAACGAGGCGTAGACGATGATGTCGAACCACTCGAGCGCGGCGCCGATGGAGCTGCTCAGCACCGCCTTGCGGGCTTCGGCCAGGCGTTCGGGAGTCACGTCTGTCGGTGTGGCGGTCAGGGTCATGGTGCTCCTTCGGGACGGCGTGGGAGGTCGGGCGCGCAGGTCAGGCGCTGAGGTGGGTCAGGAGGTTGGCGAGGAACGCGTCGCAGCGCTCGATCTGGTCGATCTCGACGAACTCGTCGGGCGCGTGGGCCTGCGCGATGTCGCCGGGGCCGCAGACGACGGTCGGGATGCCGGCCCCCTGGAAGAGTCCGGCCTCGGTGCCGTAGGCCACCTTCTCGGTGGAGGCCTCGCCGCCGAGCCGGGTCACGAGGTCGATGACCTCCTCGTCGTCCGGGGTGTCGAGGCCGGGGGCCTGGGCGCCGATCGACACCTCGACGCGGGCGTCGGGGTGCTCGCGCCGCATCTCGGCCTCGATGCGACGCGCCTCGGCGCGGAAGGCCTCGACGGTCGCGTCGACGTCCACCGCGCCGACCGCGCGGAACTCGAAGGTGAGCGAGCACTCGGCCGGGACGGTGTTGACCGCGATCCCGCCCTCGATCTGGTTCACCGTCGCCGTCGTGAACGGCACGTCGTAGTGCTCGTCGAACGGGCCGTCGGTGCGGAAGCCGTCGGCGACGCCACGGACGAAGCGGACGAGCTGGGCGGCATACTCGATCGCGTTGACGCCGAAGGGCGTCCGCGAGGAGTGGGCCGCGACGCCGTGGAAGGTCACCTGCAGCATCGTCAGCGACTTGTGGCCGCGGATCACCCGCATGCTCGTCGGCTCTCCGACGATGCAGGCGCGGGGGCTCAGCCCGCGCTCGACGATCGCGCCGACGAGCGAGACGGCGCCGACGCAGCCGACCTCCTCGTCGTAGGACAGGGCCAGGTGCACCGGCTCACGGAGCGGCGTCGTGCTCAGGGCCGGAACGGTGGCGAGGACGGAACCGATGAAGGCCTTCATGTCGCAGGAGCCGCGGCCGTAGAGACGGCCGTCGCGGATCTCGGGGACGAACGGCTCACTGGCCCAGTCCTGCCCGTCGACCGGCACGACGTCGGTGTGGCCCGACAGGACCACGCCCCCGGTGGTCGTGCCGTCCGCCGCCGGGATGGTGGCGAGCAGGTTGGCCTTGGTCCCGTCGTCGTTCGTGATGAGGATGGGCTCGACGCCGTGCTCCCGCAGGTGCGCGGCGACGAGGTCGATGAGCGGCAGGTTGCTGTCGCGGCTCGTCGTGTCGATCTCCATGAGCCGCGTGGTCCAGTCGAGACCGGACGGCTGGGTCGGTCGCGTCATCTCGCGGGTCGCGCCTTCGGGCGGCATGCGTCGCTCCTGTGTCGGTCGTGCGTGCTGAGGACGGTGTGGCGTCGGGAAGCCTTGAGCGGGCCGCACCAGTGACCGAGAATGGCAGCCATGCCACGAAGAGCCGCGACTGCGCAGGATCTCGTGACGAGTGCTGAGATTCCGCAGGATTCCGCCGCACGCGCCGACGAGCTGGACCTGGCGATCGTCAACTGCCTCCAGCTGCAGCCTCGCGCGTCGTGGACGCTCGTCGGCGAGGCGCTCGACGTCGACCCGGTGACGGTGGCCCGGCGCTGGCAGCGACTCTCGTCGGCGGGCATCGCCTGGGTGTCCGGGCGGGCGACCGGGCAGGGGCGCCCCGAGTCGTGCCTCGCCGTCGTCGAGCTGAGCTGCAGCGCTGCCCAGACACTGGCCATTGCGCGGCAGGTCACCGAGCTGCCCCACGTGCTCAGCGTCGAGCACACGAGCGGTCCCCGGTCGCTGACGATCCTCGTCGAGGTGCGCGACCTCGCGTTCCTCTCCCGCTTCCTCCTCGAGTCGGTCGGCACGATCCCCGGCGTCGTCGCGACGAGCAGCCACGCGGTGACGAAGGTCTACTCGATGGGCGACCACTGGCAGTTGCACGTGCTCGACGCCTCGCAGCGCGCCGTCATGATGCGGGCGCCGCAGCCGCGTCTCGACGGCCTGACGTCCGAGCAGACCGACCTCGCCCGCGGCTACGACGCCGTCGAGCGGCAGCTGATCCTGCTGCTCGGCGAGGACGGCCGGATGCCGGTGGCCGCCATGGCCGCACGCGCCGGCCTCAGCGAGAGCACGGTCCGGCGCCGGCTCGCCGATCTTGTCGGCAACGGTCGTGTCGTCCTCCGCTGCGACATGGCGCTGCCCGACTCGGGCTGGCCCGTCATCAGCTGGCTCTGGGCCTACGCCGACGCCGGCGACATCGAGGCCGTGGCGACGACGCTCCGGCGCCTGCCGGGGATCCGGGTGTGCTGGCGCATCTCCGGCGGGCGCCCCAACCTCATGATCGCCCTGACGACCCACTCGCTGACCGAGCTGTCGCACGTCGAGGCGCGGCTCGCCGCGGAGGTGCCGCAGATGACGATCCACGACCGGTCCATGGTGCTCCGCTCGATCAAGAGGATGGGCCGCGAGCTCGACCTCGACGGCCGCAGCGTCCGCTCGGTGCCGCTCGACATCTGGGCCGACGCGGCCGGCCGGCCGCACTGACGCTCGTCGACCGATGGCGTATGCCGTCCGCGACCTCGGGTGGGCGAGTCGCCACAGGTGGCCGTCGCGAACCGCCGCGGCTTGCCCGGACCGAGGGCGGCCGCATCGGGCACCGACTCGACGACGACGTGCTGGCTCGAGACGTGGCCGAGCCCCGTGCGTGCCTGCTCCCCTGACGTGGGCACGCACGCGATTCTGCCAGCCGGGTCGCGACCGGTCCGTCAGCCCACCGGGTCGGCGAGGTCCCAGCCCTCGGCGACGACCTCGTCGACGGCGGCGGTGGCCGCGGCCAGTCGCTCGTCGCGCGTGCCCCGCACCTCGACCCACGGCACGCGGCGGCCCGCGAGCTCCTCGCGGAACCGACCCTGCATCCACGCGCGCCCGTGCTCGCCGTCGCGCATCCCGTCCGGGACGAAGGGGATCTCGTCGCCGGTCAGGAGGTAGAGGGCCGGAGTCGGGCGGGCGTCGGCGAGGGCCCGCACCCTGGGCGACGGGGCGCCGACGTGGCGCTCGTGCAGGAGCGTCGTCGCGAAGGCGTCGCTGTCGCAGACGAGCAGTGGTCGCGGTGCGGCGGCGGCCGCCGCGTCCTCGAGGGCGGCCTGCTCGCGGGCCACGAGCTCGAACTCGGCGGCGTGCCACGGCCCGGTCAGCCCGCCGGCTCGCCGCTCGCTCCACTCACGCCAGAACTCGGGGACGACCGTCGTGCCGTAGTGCGCGCCCAAGGCGTCGGCCAGCGTCGTCGCGCCCGTCGATCCGGCGCCCACGACGACGATGCGCTTGGCGAACCACGCCCGGACCGGCGACGGCAGCGCCCACCAGGAGCCCGCGACGTCCGCGCGCACGGCGGTGCCCGAGATCGCGGTCGAGGCCCGCCCCGGGTCGACCTGCACCCACGTCGCGCCGAGCCGGCGGGCCATCTCCGCGCCGTACGCGTCGCTCGTGAAGACCGCGTCCACGGGAGCGTCGAGGTGCGACTCGATGACGTCCATGTGCAGGTCCCAGACCTCCGGCGAGTCGAAGTCGACGTCGTGGTCGTCCGGGGCCGCGACGACGCGCGCCGTCGGGTGCTCGGCCTGCACCCAGCCCACGCGGACGTCGACGGGGATCGACTCGACGGTGTGCGCCATGACCTCGACGGTGACGCGGTCGCACGAGCTCGTCGCCGCCCGCACGAGCGCCTGGTGGCCGGCGTGGAAGGGGTAGAACTTCCCGATGACGAGCCCGTGCCCGTGACGCCCGGTCATCGTCCGCGCACGACGAGGGCCACGCATACGGCACCCGTGGGGAAGCCCGCCACCTCGATCCGGTCCATGGCAGGAGAACGTACCGGGACGACCAGCCCGAAGTCGCCGACGGAGCCGGCTGCTCACGTCGACCGACGTCCCGACATCGCGGCAACCGACGGCTCACGATCATCAATCCGGGTGCGGCAGGCCGCCGGGTGGGGTGCACTGGCGTCATGGGTGGAGTCCACGAACCGGAGCTTCCGACGCTGTACGAGTGGGCGGGCGGTCTCGCGCCGCTGCGCCGGATGATCGACTGCTTCTACGACCGGGTCGAGCTCGACGAGACCCTGTCGGGTTTCTTCCCGGGCGGGGTGTCGGAGCATCATCGAGCGCACGTCGCGGACTGGTGGGCCGAGGTGCTCGGCGGTCCTGAGACCTACACGGAGCGGCACGGGGGGTACGAGTCGATGCTCCGCCGCCACCTCGGGCTGGCCATCACGCCAGCGCAACGGCACCGGTTCGCAGCCACGATGAGTCTGGCGGCCGACGACGCCGAGCTGCCCGCCGACCCGGAATTCCGGGCCGCGATCATCGGCTACCTCGAGTGGGGCACCCGGCTCGCCATGGAGAACTCCCAGCCCGGCGCCGAACCGGTCGAACGCGCTCCCACTCCACGGTGGGGCTGGGGCGTCGCGCCGCCGTACCAGGGGTGACCGATCCGGGAGCGGTAGGCGCGAATCCCGCCGGACTGCGGACGTCGGGCGGTCACGAGCTCCAGCTGGGGAAGCCGGGAGCGAGCTCGTGACCGCCTGACGTGCGAGCGACCGGTCGTCTCAGGCGAAGGCGATGAAGGCCACGGGGTCGGAGGTCGGCTGGTCGGAGCCGCCCTCGGGCTCCACCGTGATGCCGGCGCCCTTCGAGTGGCTGGCGTCGCCGCTCAGCACGACCACCTGGTCGCCGCCGCCGGGCATGAGGCCCGCCGAGGTCATGTGACCCGTCGCGTCCTGGAGCCACAGCTGGAAGACCTTGCCCGAGGGGGGCTGCGACATGCCGGAGGTGACGATGACGGCCTTCTGGAGCGCGTTGGAGCGGACGACCGTGGCCGTCGCGCCGCCGGCGAGCCGCGCCCCGTAGCGCGTGGCGTCGGGGGCCGCGAGCACCTGGTCGGCGATGGCCCGGGACGGGTCCTTGTCGATCTGCTTCCAGACCGTGAAACCGCCGATGGCGAGCACGGCCACCGTGGCGGCAGCGACGACGACCCGCCAGCCGCGGGCCAGCCCACGGGCGGAGCGGGACCGGCGACGCTCGGTGAGGTCGTCGGCGTGCTCGACCTGGGTGGCGGGGGCTGCGGTGGCGGCCGGAGCCTGCACCGGCTCCGGGGGCGTCGACGACGTGGCGTCCTCGTCGGCGGAGTCGTGCTGCGGTGCCGTGAGGGGCGGCAGTGGGCGGACGGTCGCGATCTCGGCGAGCACCTTGGCCCGGAGCGAGGCCGGCGAAGCGGCCTCGGTCAGGACCGACAGCTCCGACGCCGCGGCGACGAGGCTCTCGACCTCGGCCTGGCAGGCGGTGCAGCCGGCGAGGTGGCGCTCGAAGCGCGCTCGCTCGACGTCGTCGAGGGCGTCCACGGCGTAGGCACCCGAGAGTGCGTGGATGTCTTCGCTCACAGTGTCACCCCCAACGTGTCTCGTAGTCTGATCAGTCCATCACGGATGCGTGTCTTGGCGGTCCCGAGTGGCAGGTCGAGCATGGTGGCCACCTCCGTATGGGTGTATCCCGAGAGGTAGGCCAGCTCGAGGGCCTGCCGCTGGACCGGTGTGAGCGTCTCCAACGCCCGATGAACCCGCTCCGCATCGAGCCGTTCGACGACGGCCTCCGCTGTGGAGTCGTGGGTGACGTCCTGGTTGCTGGCGCCGTATCCCTCGTCGCGGTGGCGGGCTGCCTCCGCCGACCGGACCCGGTCGACGGCCTTGCGGTGAGCGATGGTGAGCATCCACGAGAGAGCGCCACCCTTGCTCGGGTCGAACCGTGCGCTGTGCCGCCAGATCTCGAGGAAGACCTCCTGGGTGACCTCCTCGGACTGGGCCGGGTCGCGCACGACCCGGCGGACGAGACCGAAGAGCCGGGAGGAGACGGCGTCGTAGAGCTCTGCGAAGCCCGTCTCGTCTCCCGTCGCTGCTCGGCGGAGCAGCTGCTCCAGGGTGACTGGGAGGGCGGGTCCCTCCGGCGACTCATCGCCGGAGGGAACCACCGAGAACCGTGACATGGGGTCCATTGTGTCGCCCGTCGTCGTGGTCTGCGTCAGCCTGGTCAGGTGACGATCAGGGCATCAGGACGCCGTCGATGATGTACACCGTGGCGTTGGCGGTCGGGACGTTGCCGCAGATGACCTTGGCGTCGGCCTTGCCGACGGTGAAGTTCTCGCCAGAGCCCTTGACCGTGATCGTGGTGCCGGCGAGCGTCTTGTGGTCGCCCGCGAGCTGGTCCGGCGAGAGCTTGCCGGCCACGACGTGGTTCGTGAGGATCTTGGTGAGGGTCGGCTTGTCGGCGAGGACCTTCTTGAGGTCCGCGGCCGGGATCTTGGCGAACGCGTCGTTGACGGGCGCGAAGACGGTGATCTCGGGAGCCGAGTTGAGGGTGTCGACGAGGCCGGCGGTCTTGACGGCGGTGACGAGCGTCGACAGGAGCGGGTTGGCGCTCGCGGCGGTCGCGACCGGCGCGGTGGCCATGCCGTTGAACGAGCCGGCGCCGTCCTTCGGCACCGCGGCGCAGCCCTCACCGAAGACGGCCGCAGCGGCGTCCATCGACTCGGACGAGGTCATCGTGTCGGACGGCGTGCTCGTCATGGCGTCCGAGGACGTCGCGGCGGGCGTGCTGCCACCAGCGGCGGCGGCGGTGTTGTCGCTGGAGCTGCCGCAGGCCGCGAGGCTCAGGGGCAGGGCGATGGCGAGGGCGACGAGGCCGGTACGGGTCTTCATGCTCTTCATGTCAGTCACTCCTTGTGGCTGTGTGGTGCACGGTCATCTGGGATTCGGTGCCGCTGTGGCTCCGGATTGCTTGTCGGAGAGGTTTTCTCGCGGGTTCTTGGCCGTATGCGTTCACGCGACGGTCACCACCACCTCCTGGATGCCGCTCGACCCGCTGGGGAACGGGGTGGCGCGTTCGGTGATCTGCGCCTGCCCCTCGAGGTCGGTCGCGCGCACCGCGATGCGGTGCAGTCCGGGCTTGGCGTCCCACGGGAGGTACCACTGGCGCCAGTAGTCGATGCCGACGTCGGGGCCGAGCTTGGTCTTCTGCCACTGGCCGTCGTCGATCCTGACCTCGACCGTGCCGACGCCGCGGTGCTGGGCCCAGGCGACGCCGGCGATGGCGGTCGTGCCGGCCTTGATCGTCGACAGGGGTGCGGGCGTGTCGATGCGCGCGCTCGTCTTGATCGGGGCGTCGGTCGCCCACTGCCGCTTCGTCCAGTAGGACTGGTCGGCGGCATACGTCGTCAGGGTGAGCTTGGTCAGCCACTTCGTCGCGCCGACGAAGCCGTAGAGGCCGGGCGTGATGAGGCGCGCGGGGAAGCCGTGGGTGTCGCTGAGCTGGGCGCCGTTCATGCCGATGGCGATCATCGCGTCGCGTCCGTCGCGGACGACGGCCAGCGGGGTGCTGATGGTGAAGCCGTCGACGGCGGTGCTCAGCACCTGGTCGGGGCTGCCGGTGATGCCGGCCCGGTCGAGGACGTCGGTCAGCTTGACGCCGAGCCAGCGGGCGGAGCCGATGTAGCCGCCGCCGACCTCGTTGGAGACGCACGTCATGGTGATGTCGCGCTCGATGAGCGGCATGGCGACGAGCTCGGCGAAGGTCATCGTGAAGGGCTTCTCGACCATGCCGTCGACCTCGAGCGTCCACGTGTCAACGTCGACCTGGGGCACGACGAGGTTGGTGTCGACGCGGTAGAACGTGTCGGTCGGGGTGCGCAGCGGCGAGATGCCGGAGACGGTCGTCTCGAGCCCCTTCGGCAGCGCCTTCGCCTGGTCGGCGGCGGCCGGCAGGACGACCTTCTTGACCGACTGGGCGCCGGCGCGCAGCTGGCCGCCGGCGGCGGCGAGCGCGGCGAGGGCCGTGACGCCGAGTGCGCCGAAGACGAAGCCTCGGCGTCCGGCCTTCGAGCCGGCCGTCGAGCTGTCGGGCCCGGTGGCGTTCGTCATGACCGAGCCACGCGGGCCCGTGGTCTCCCGGACGACGTCGCCGGAGGCGATCCGGGCGAGGCGGACGAGCCAGACGAGCGTGGCGACACCGGCCGCCATCGCTGCGACGGCGGGCAACGCGTCGAGCGGGCGGGCCGCGGGCCGCAGCAGCGCGGCGGCGCCGGCGAGGCCGGTGAGCAGCACGATGAAGCCGACGGCGACGGGCATGCGGCGGCGGGCGAGCAGGCCGGCCACGGCGGCGAGGACGAGCGTCACGACGAGCACCGACCCCTGGAGGATCAGCTTGTCGTTCGTGCCGAAGGTCGCGATGGCCCACTCCTTGACGGGCGTGGGGGTCAGGTCGATCACGGTCGAACCGATGGCGAGCACCGGCGACGATGCGGGAGCGAGGAAGCCCGCGACGAGGTGGCCGGCAGCGATCCCGGCGACCGCGGCGAGGATCCCGCTGAGGGCAAATCGTAGGCGCGTCATGACTCGTGGTTCGGCGCGAGAGGGCGATCCGGATTGTCGGTCGCCCGGCGGCGGCGCGTGTGCGGCGGTGGGAAGAGCACGGGCGCCGCCGTTGTTGACCGCACGTGAAGAACATCGGATTCCTCTCGTTCGGCCACTGGAACCCGTCGCCGCACTCGGGCACGCAGTCGGCGTCGGACGCCCTGCTCCAGTCCATCGACCTCGCGGTGGCCGCCGAGGAGCTCGGCGCGGACGGCGCCTACTTCCGGATCCACCACTTCGCGCGCCAGCTCGCGTCGCCGTTCCCGCTGCTCGCCGCGGTCGGGGCGCGCACGAGCCGGATCGAGATCGGGACGGGCGTCATCGACATGCGCTACGAGAACCCGCTCTACATGGCGGAGGACGCCGGCGCGGCCGACCTCATCTCCGGCGGGCGGCTCCAGCTCGGCATCAGCCGTGGGTCACCCGAGCAGGTCGTCGACGGCTTCCGCTACTTCGGCTACGAGCCCACCGACGGCGACCACGCCGCGATGGCACGCCAGCACACCGAGGTCTTCCTCGACGTCCTGTCCGGCCGGGGCTTCGCCGAGCCGAACCCGCGCCCGATGTTCCCCAACCCGCCCGGGCTGCTCCGCATCGAGCCGCACGCGCCGGGGCTGCGCGACCGCATCTGGTGGGGCGCCGGCAGCCGGGCCACCGCCGAGTGGACGGCTCAGCAGGGGATGAACCTCATGAGCTCGACCCTGCTCACCGAGGACACCGGCGTGCCCTTCCACCAGCTGCAGGCCGAGCAGATCCAGCGCTTCCGCGACGCGTGGACGGCAGCGGGGCACGAGCGCGAGCCGCGGGTCTCCGTGAGCCGCAGCGTCTTCCCCATCGTCGACGACCGGGACCGCGCGTACTTCGGCCGCGAGTCGGCGAGCCAGGATCAGGTGGGCCACATCGACGGCGGGACGGCCCGCTTCGGCAAGACGTATGCCGGTGAGCCCGACCAGCTCGTCCGTGACCTCGCAGAGGACGAGGCGATCGCCGCCGCCGACACGCTGCTCCTCACCGTGCCCAACCAGCTCGGCGTCGACTACAACGCGCACGTCATCGAGAGCCTCCTGACGCACGTCGCTCCGGAGCTCGGCTGGCGCTGACCGCCGCGGTCCCGCACGGTCCCCCACGACGCACGACGTCCGTCCGGCGTGGAGTGGCCACGCACGGGAGCAGATCCGCGCGGCACTTCGTGTGTCGCGCGGGCCCGCGCCCCTCAGCCGCGCGCGAGCAGCTTGCGGAGGGTCGAGCCGTATGCCGCCCCGGCCACCTTCGCGACGAGGGGGTCGAGGAGCGCGGGCACGCCTCGCACCCCGATGCGCTGCGTCCACCGGACCGTCGACCCGGCGGCCGTGGGGGTCACGAGCAGGTCGATGCGTCCGCGGACGACCTTGCCCTCCTTGCGGATCCGGGCGCTTCCGGCCGAATGTGCCGTCGGCTGGACCACCGACTGCACGACCATGACGTCGTCGAAACCCACCGGCCCGACGCCCGTCCGCGCGACGAAGCGCGACCCCTCTATGAGCTCGCTCGCGCCCATCGCCTCGCCCGTCACGGTCGTGAGCGGGATGACGGCGGTGTGCGCACGCAGGTCGAGGATCCGCCGCCACGCCTCGGGTGCGGGCAGGGGTGAGTCGAGGTGCACCTCGAAGTCGGCCATGGGGTCAGTCTGTCCGGTCCGGCGCCCCGTGACACCTGTCACGCGCAGGACGTGACGCCTGCTGCTGACGCGAAGCATCGCCGAGCGGGAGAGTTGGGTCATGACCACCACACCTCGTCCGGTCGACGGCGCCTCGGGGGCGCCGGCGATCGAGCTGCGTTCGCTCGTCAAGAGCTTCCCCTCCCGACGCGGGTCCCAGGATGCCGAGGTCCGTGCCGTCGACGGCATCGACCTGCGCATCGAGCCCGGCGAGGTCGTCGCCTTCCTCGGACCCAACGGTGCCGGCAAGACGACGACCCTCGACATGGTGCTCGGCCTCACCGAGCCGACGAGCGGCACGGCCGAGGTCTTCGGCCGGCGTCCTCGCGAGGCCGTCGTCGGCGGGCACGTGTCCGCCGTCCTCCAGACGGGCGGGCTCCTGCGCGACCTCACCGTCCGCGAGACGGTCCGGATGATCGCGTCGACGTATGCCGTCCACTCCCCGGTCGACGAGGTCATCGACCGTGCCGGGCTGAGGTCGCTCGCCGACCGTCGCGTCTCCAAGTGCTCGGGCGGCGAGCAGCAACGGCTGCGCTTCGCCCTCGCCCTCCTGCCCGACCCCCGGCTGCTCGTCCTCGACGAGCCGACGGCGGGCATGGACGTCACGGCCCGGCGCGACTTCTGGGACACGATGCACGCGGACGCCAGTGCGGGCCGCACCGTCGTCTTCGCCACGCACTACCTCGAGGAGGCCGACGCCTTCGCCGACCGCATCGTCCTCATCGCCGGCGGCCGCATCGTCGCCGACGGCACGACGGCCGAGATCCGGTCGCAGGCGAGCGGACGCACCGTCTCCGCGACGCTGCCGCCGGGCTCGGTCGCCGAGTCCGTCGCGAGGCTGCGGACGGTCGGCGGCGTGCACGAGGTCGAGGAGCGCGGCAACCGGGTCGTCGTCACGGCCGGCGACTCCGACACCGTCGCGCGGCTGCTCCTGCTCGAGCTCGGCGGCACCGACCTCGAGATCGTCACCGCCGGCCTCGAGCAGGCCTTCATGACCCTGACCGGTGACGGCCGCGACTCCCGTGACGCCCGCGACGCCCGCGACGCCCGCGACGCCCGCGACGCCACGACCCCCGACGAGGAGCTCGTCCGATGAACGCCACCTTCACGCTGCTCGAGATGCGCCGAATCACGCGCGACTGGGCGGGCATGTTCTTCACCGCGGTGCTGCCCGCCTTCTTCTACCTCATCTTCGGCGCGACGGTCGACGCCAAGGACGCGACCATCGGCAACGGCAACGTCGCGATGTACGTCATGATCAGCATGGCCGCCTACGGCGCCGTCACCGCGACGACGAGCATCGGCGGCAACGCGGCCGTCGAGCGACAGCAGGGCTGGGGCCGCCAGCTCGGGCTCACCCCGCTCGCCGACTCGTCCTACATCGCCATGAAGGCGCTCATCGCCATGACCGTGGCGGCCGTGCCGATCCTGCTGACCTTCGCCCTCGGAGCTGCGACCGGCGCTCGCGGTTCGGCGCAGGCCTGGGTGCTCAGCGCGGTGCTCTGCCTCGTCGGGTCCGCCGTCTTCGCCGTCTACGGCCTGCTCGTCGGCACGGCGTTCCGCTCCGAGGCCGCGGTCGGCGCCGCGAGCGGCACCATGGTGATCTTCGCCTTCCTCGGCAACGTCTTCATCCCGCTGTCCGGTGCCCTGCTGGCGTTCGCGAAGTTCACGCCGCTCTACGGGTACGCCGCCCTGGCGCGCTATCCGCTCACCGAGGGCTACCTGCCCGACGGGTCGCAGGACCCGCTGTGGGTGCCGATCGTCAACGTGCTCGCCTGGCTCGCGATCTTCGGGACCGCTGCCGTGCTCCTCGTGCGCCGCGGCCGGGAGCGCCAGTGACCCAGCGGGCGTCGGTCTCCGGCGTCCCGGGCGCCCCGGCCGCCGCCCCGGCGCCGGGGCGCAACCCGTGGGAACGCTTCGGCTGGGTCGTCCAGTCGGTGTGGCTGGTCTTCCTCGTCTTCCCCGTCATCGCGATCGTCTCGAGCGGTCTGCCGGCCTGGCAGGTCGTGCTCGGGCTGGCGCTCGTGCTGACCTTCGCGGTCGTCTACGGCCTCGGCGCGCAGCACCTCCAGCGCCTGCACCGCAGGTGCGCGCCGACGCAGCGTCGGGGTGTCGGCTACCTGGTCGTGCTCGTCGGCTGCGCGGTCGGGCTCGTTCCGCTCATCGGCGCCGGCAGCCTCAGCTTCCTGCCCTTCATCGTGTCGTTCGGGATGTTCGCGCTGCCGCTCGCGTGGTCGATCGCCCTCGGCATCGCGTGCGTGGCGGTCGCGACGGCGGTCGCGGTCTTCGTCGACCCGGACGAGGGCACCTGGGTCGTGGCCATCATCGTCTTCGCCGTCGGTGCGATGACCGGGGCGGTCCGGCTCATGACCGACCGAGGGGAGGACTACGAGCGGATCTCGCGCGACCTCGCCATCGTCGAGGAGCGCGAGCGCGTGGCCCGCGACGTCCACGACGTGCTCGGTCACTCGCTCACGGTCGTCACGGTCAAGGCCGAGCTGGCCGAACGTCTCGTCGACCTCGACCCCGAGCGGGCCAAGGGCGAGCTCGCCGAGATCCAGGCCCTGAGCCGTCAGGCGCTCGCCGAGATCCGGGCGACCGTCGGGGGCCTGCGGGTGGCCCGCCTCGGCGACGAGCTGGCCTCGGCTCGCACGGCGCTCGCCGGCGCCGGCATCGAGGGCCACGTGCCCGACGACCCGAGCACGGTCGATCCCCGCCACCGCACGGTCCTCGCCTGGGTGCTGCGCGAGGCGACGACCAACGTCGTGCGCCACAGCGACGCCGACGCCTGCTGGGTCGAGCTCGACTCGAACCGTCTGACCGTCCGCGACGACGGACGCGGCCTCGGCGAGCGGCCGGAGGGGAACGGCATACGCGGGCTGCGTGAGAGGGTCGAGGCCGCGGGAGGTCGGCTCTCGATCGAGACGGGCCCCGAGGGCCACGGGACCGTGCTGGAGGTGGTGCTGTGAGCACGACGATCAAGGTGCTGCTCGCCGACGACCAGGCCCTCGTGCGTGGCGCGCTCGCGGCGCTGCTCGCGCTCGAGCCCGACCTCGAGGTCGTGGCCGAGGTGGGGCGCGGTGACGAGGTCGTCGACGCCGCACGTGCCTCAGCCGCCGACGTCTGCCTCCTCGACATCGAGATGCCGGGCGTCGACGGCATCGCCGCCGCGGCCGCCGTGCGCGATGCGCTCCCCGGCGTACGCACGCTCGTCGTCACGACCTTCGGCCGCCCGGGCTACCTGCGTCGGGCGCTCGAGGCCGGCGCGTCCGGGTTCGTCGTCAAGGACACTCCTGCCCGCCAGCTCGCCGAGGCCGTGCGGCGCGTGCACGCCGGGCTCCGCGTCGTCGACCCGTCACTCGCCACCGAGTCGCTCGTCGACGGAGCCAACCCCCTGACCGAGCGCGAGCGCGAGGTGCTCGGGGTCGCGCTGCGCGGTGGCACCGTCGCCGCCATCGCCGGGGTCGTCCACCTGTCGCCGGGCACGGTCCGCAACCACCTCAGCGCGGCCATCGGCAAGACCGGCACGTCGACGCGCGCCGAGGCCGCCCGCGTGGCCCAGGAGCGTGGCTGGCTCTGACCGGCCTTTCGAGGATCGAAGTGTCGAGTCGGGTCGCCCCCGTTCGACGTCGTGGTGGAGGCTGGGACGGACCCGGCACGAGACGCAAGGAGAGACCGATGCGCTACCTCATGATCCACAAGATCGACGAGTCCCGCCCCGAGGCCTGGAACCCGAGCCAGGAGTTCCAGGACGCGATGGGCGCGCTCATGTCGGAGTACGCCGAGTCGGGCATCCTGCTCGCCGCCGAGGGCGTGACGCAGAGCAAGGACGGCGCGATCCTCCGCAAGACCGAGGGCGCCGGCGTCACGGTGACCGACGGCCCGTTCAGCGAGGCGCGCGAGGTCATCGGCGGCTTCGCCCTCGTCAACGTCGAGAGCAAGGAGCAGGCGCTCGAGCTGGCCGGGAGGTTCGCCTCGCTCTTCGACGAGGTGTCGGTCGAGGTCCGCCGGGTCTACGAGTTCGAGGACCTGCCGCAGCCGTCCTGAGCCGACCGACGTCGTGGAGGTTCGCACCCCTCGGACGGGGTGCGAACCCGCCGAGGATCGAGACGACGCCGCTGACGATGAGGAAGACGCGGATGCCGGTCGTCCGGTCGGAGCCGAAGCCCTGGACGAGCGCGGCGATGCCCTCGGCGATCCAGCCGATCGCGATGAAGATGGCGATGACGGCGAGCGAGGTCCCGGGCCGGAAGAGGCAGATGATGCCGGCGATGATCGAGAGCACGCCGAGCCCGATGGAGACGGGCTTGAGCCAGCCCGGGTCGCTCGGCAGGTCGCGCGTCACCGACAGGCGGACGGCCCCGGCGACGATGAGCTGCAGCCCGAAYATGATGGCCACGATGAGCAGGGTCGCCTTGGGCCAGACGAGCACCATGATGCCGAGGATGACGGACAGGATGCCCATGGCGATGAGGGCGCCCGACCATCCGGAGGAGGTGGCCGGGGACGCCCACGTGGCGGCGGCCTCGCGGCGCGTCCTCGGTGCGTCGGGTGCGGGGTCGGTCGGGTCGGGTGACGCTGCGTTCGGGACGGTGCTCGACATGGCTTCCTCCGTAAGGGGTGAGGTGCTGCCCGAGGTGCGGCACCACCAGTCTCGTCCTCGTCAGCCCCCGGCGCGCGCTTTTGCCCCGCGACCCGCGCGGCGGCACACGGGGCGAGCGGCCGTCCGTGGCGGGCCTCCCGGTGGACCGATAGCGTCGACGCCGTGAACATCATCTTCGTGGAGCCGTCGTTCCCGGCGAACCAGCGTCGCTTCGTGCACGCCCTCGCCTCGGTCGGCGCGAATGTCTACGGCATCGGTGAGTCCGACGAGGCGCACCTCGGCGACGAGGTGCTGGGCGCGCTCCGCGGCTACTACCGCGTCGGCTCGGTGACGAACGTCGACCAGATGGTCGAGGCGGTCCGCTACTTCCAGGACAAGGTCTGGATCGACGCGCTCGAGGCGACCGTCGAGGCGCACACTATGCCGGCGGCGCAGGTCCGCGAGGCGTGCGGCATCCCCGGCACGAGCGTCCGCACGACCTGGCTGTGCCGCGACAAGCCGTCGATGAAGGAGGCGCTGCGCCAGGCGGGCGTGCCCACCGCGGCGAGCGCGGCCGTCGACTCGGCCGCCGAGGCGCGCGCGTTCGCCGAGCGCGAGGGCTACCCGCTCATCCTCAAGCCGCGCGCGGGCGCCGGCGCCCAGGGCACGGTGCGCGTCGACTCCGACCACGAGCTCGAGCAGGCGCTCCAGGGCTACGCCCGCGAGGGTGCGAGCTCGATCGCCATCGAGGAGTTCGTCGAGGGTCACGAGGGCTTCTACGACACGATCAGCCTCGACGGCCAGGTCGTGCACGACTGGGCGACGCACTACTACCCCAACGTCCTCGAGGCGATGCGCCAGCGCTGGATCTCCCCGCAGTTCATCACGACGAACCGCATCGACGAGCCGGGCAATGCCTTCTACACCGAGGTGCGTGAGCTCGGGCGCCGCGTCATCGAGGCGCTCGGCATCGAGACGTCGGCCACGCACATGGAGTGGTTCTACGGCCCCAAGGGCCTGAAGTTCAGCGAGATCGGCGCCCGCCCCCCGGGTGTCGGCGCCTGGGACGTCTACTCCGCGGCCAACGAGGTCGACGTCTACCGCGAGTGGGCGCACGTCATCACCCACCGCGCGCCCGAGCGCCAGATGCAGCGCACGTATGCCGCCGGCATCGTCGCGCTCCGCCCCGACCACGACGGGTCGATCACCGGCTACACCGGCATCGAGGAGATCCAGTCGCGCTACGGCGAGTGGGTCATCGACGGCCACTTCCCGCCGGTCGGGCACGGCACCCAGGGCGTCGAGGCCGGCTACATGGCCAACGCGTGGGTGCGACTGCGCCACCCCGACTTCGACACGGCGCGCGCCATGCTCGACGACGTCGGCCGCACGATCCACGTGCACGCGGGCTGAGCGCGGCTGAGCCCTGTCCTGATGTCGACGACGATCCTGCTCGGCCCCCAGCGGTTCACGACGACCGTGGGCGCCACCGTGCGCTCCCTCGGCGTGACCGGCCGCATCGCCATGGTCAACTCCGGCTGGGAGGAGCGCGAGTCCGACGACGCCGAGCTCGCCGGCCACCTCGCCGGGCGCGGCGTCAACCTGCGCCTGCACCACCGGATGATGGACGTGCTGGCCAAGGACCAGCACTTCGCGGCGGCGGCGGTCGCGTTCCGCGACCGGATGGACGAGCTTCGGGCCTTCTACGGCATACGCCTCCAGGCGGCGATCGACGCCGTGCACGCCGTCGCGCACCGCACCTCGATCCACGCCGTCGGCCCCATCGCCGAGGAGTCCGCGATGGAGGCCGTGCGCGAGGTCGACCGGTGGTATGCCGCCGAGCTCGAGGAGCTCTACGGCTCGGTCCGCGCCACCGCGCCGCTCGACGAGAGCGGCACCATCGGCTGGCACCGGGGCGAGATCGGTGCGCTCCTCGACGAGTGCGAAGCGGTCGTCATCGCGGGTGGCAACGTGCGCACCCTGCTGCGGACGCTGCGCGTCTTCGACGTCACCCTCCGGCCGCAGCAGTCCGTGGTCGCGTGGTCGGCCGGTGCGATGGCCCTGACCGACGAGGTCGTCCTCTTCCACGACTTCACGCCCCACGGCGTCGCCGCGGCCGAGCTCCACGACCGGGGGCTGGGTCGGCTGCCCGGGATCGTCGCGCTGCCGCACGCCAAGAGGCGGCTGCTCCTCGACGACCACGAGCGCATGTCGGTGCTGGCCCGGCGCTTCGCCGAGCACCGGCTGCTCCTGCTCGACGACGGGGCCGTGGTGCGCTTCCCCGACGGCGCGACCGAGCTGCCGGTCGGTGCGCGCGTCATCGACCGCACCGGTCACGTCTCGGTGGTGGGGGTCGCGTGAGCGCCATGGAACGCCTCGCCGTCAACCGCCTCCGCGAGCGACTGCCGCTCGACGGCCCGACGATCGACCGCTTCGTCGAGCGCTACGGGTGCCCGATCATCGAGGGCGAGCGCGCGACCTTCCTCTACCGGGGCGACGTCGACGAGGTGTGGGTGCGCCACCGCGTCGTCGGTCTGCCGGATCCCCTGCCGCTCAAGCGGATCGGCGAGTCCGACCTCTGGGCCGTCACGACCGTGCTGCCCGAGGGGTCGCGGGTCGAGTACCAGATCGAGATCCGCAAGGGCGAGCACTACGAGCGCTTCAACGACCCGCTCAACCCGCGCCTGGCGCACAGCCCGATGGGGTCGTCGTCGGTGTGCGCGGCCATCGGCTACCGCGTGCCCGACTGGGTCGCCCACGACCCCGAGGCCCGCCCGGGCACCCTCGTCGAGGAGCAGGTCCACAGCAAGGCCCTGCGGCGCGACCAGCCGGTGCAGATCTACCTGCCGGCGCGCTTCAACCGGGCGCAGCGCTATCCGCTCCTCGTCGTCCACGACGGCACCGACTACCTCCAGTTCGCCGCGATGAAGACCGTCCTCGACAACCTCATCCACCGGCTCGACGTCGACCCGCTCGTCGCGGTCTTCGTGCCGCCCCGGGACCGGCTCAAGGAGTACCCCAACCACGCGCCGCACGCCCGGTTCATCGCGCGCGAGCTCGTGCCGCTGCTCACCGAGCGACTCCCCCTCATCGACACCCCGGAGGCGCGCTGCCTCATGGGCAGCTCCTTCGGCGGCATCGCGTCGCTGTCGACGGCGGTGCGCTACCCCGGCTTCTTCGGCTCGCTCATGCTCCAGTCCGCCTCGCTCGTCTTCACCGACATCGGCTTCGACCACGGCGGCGGCCCGGCCTTCGACCCGGTCGTGAAGTTCGTCAACCGCTTCCGGGAGAAGCCGTCCGCGGTCGTCGACCGCCTCTTCATGTCGTGCGGCGTCTACGAGCCGCTCATCACCCCGAACCGGTCGATGGTCCCGGTCTTCCGCCACGCTGGCATGACGGTGCGCTACACGGAGTCGCGCGACGGCCACAACTGGGAGAACTGGCGCGACCGTCTCGGTGACGGACTCGCGTGGCTCTTCCCCGGACCCCAGAAGTTCGTCTACGAGTGACGAGCGCAAGTGAGAAGGCAGGTCACCCATGAAGGTCACCGACCGGTGGTACTCCGACCGTCTGGGCCAGGACATCAGCGTCGCGAGGTGGGGCTCCTACGGCGCGCCCGTGCTGCTCTTCCCGACGGCGGGGGGCGACGCGGAGGAGGTCGAGCGGCACCAGATGATCGCGCACCTCGAGCCGCTCATCGCGGCCGGCCGCGCCAAGGTCTACTCCGTCGACAGCGTCGCGGGGCGGGCCCTGGCCGAGGGGCGCGGCACGCCCGACCACCAGCTGGCCCTCTTCAACGGCTTCCACGAGGCCATCGCCCGCGAGGTCATCCCGGCGATCCACTCCGACCTCGGCGGCCAGCCGATCCCGGTCACCGTCGCGGGCGCCTCGATCGGCGCCTTCAACGCCCTCGCCATCACGTGCCGCTACCCCGAGCTCGTGCAGTCGGCCGTGTGCATGAGCGGCACGTACGCCATCGAGCAGTTCCTCGGCGGGCACGTCAACGACGACCTCTACTTCAGCTCGCCGCTACGCTTCCTGCCCGGTCTCGAGGGTCCGGCGCTCGACGTGCTCCGCACGCGGATGATCGTGCTCGCCTCGGGCAGCGGCCGCTGGGAGGACGTCGGCGAGTCCCGTGCCGTCGCGCACGTCCTCGGCAGCAAGGGCATCCCCAACCGCGTCGACGACTGGGGCACGGCCTACGACCACGACTGGCCGACGTGGTGGGCGATGCTCCCGCTCTACCTCGACGACCTCCTCCCCTGACGGCATACGCCCTCTCTCCCGGTCGAGGGCCGCTCGGTCACGCGGTGAGGTCGTCGGGAATCGGGGGGCCAGGGGTGGGCGCGGGGCCGTAGCGTACGTCGCATGGAGTCGAAGAGCACCGCTGCGAAGACCGCGTCGCGCCCCTCCGCCGGGTCCCACCCGGCCGACGTCCACGACATGATCCGCGTCCAGGGCGCGCGCGAGAACAACCTCAAGGACGTCAGCCTCGACCTGCCGAAGCGCCGGCTCACGGCGTTCACCGGCGTCTCCGGCTCGGGCAAGAGCTCGCTCGTCTTCGCGACGATCGCCGCCGAGTCGCAGCGGATGATCAACGAGACCTACAGCGCCTTCGTCCAGGGCTTCATGCCGTCGCTCGCGCGCCCCGACGTCGACTACCTCGACGGCCTGACGACGGCCATCATCGTCGATCAGGAGCGGATGGGCGCCAACCCGCGCTCGACGGTCGGTACTGCGACCGACGCCAACGCGATGCTGCGGATCCTCTTCTCCCGCATCGGGACCCCCCACATCGGGCCGCCGACCGCCTTCGCCTTCAACGTGCCGACGCGGGTCGCGAGCGGCGTCATGAAGACCGACAAGGGCAACCGCCAGGAGACCTCGATCGTCCGCGAGGCGGTCTACCAGGGCGGCATGTGCGCGCGCTGCGAGGGGATGGGGTCGGTCAACGACTTCGACCTCACCGCGATCTACGACGAGAGCAAGTCGCTCGCCGACGGCGCGCTGCTCGTCCCCGGCTACAGCATGGACGGGTGGTACGGCCGGATCTTCAGCGGCGCCGGCCTGCCCATGGACAAGCCGGTCGGCAGGTTCACCGAGCGCCAGCTCCAGAAGCTGCTCTACGGACAGCCCGAGAAGATCAAGGTCGAGGGCGTCAACCTCACCTACGAGGGCGTCCTGTCGAAGGTGCAGAAGTCGATGCTGTCCAAGGACCTCGACGCGATGCAGCCGCACGTGCGCCGCTTCGTCGAGCGGGCGGTCACGTTCACGACCTGCCCCGAGTGCAAGGGCACGCGCCTGTCGCAGGAGGCGCTGAGCTCGAAGATCAAGGGCAAGAACATCGCCGAGCTGTGCACCATGCAGATCAGCGACCTCGCCGAGTGGCTCCGCGACGTCGACGACCCGTCGGTCGCACCGCTCCTGCGGGGGCTGCAGCACCTGCTCGACTCCTTCGCCGAGATCGGACTCGGCTACCTCTCGCTCGACCGGCCCGCGGGCACGCTGTCCGGTGGTGAGGCCCAGCGCACCAAGATGATCCGTCACCTCGGCTCGTCGCTCACCGACGTCACCTACGTCTTCGACGAACCGACGATCGGGCTCCACCCCCACGACATCGCGCGGATGAACCAGCTGCTGCTCCAGCTGCGCGACAAGGGCAACACCGTCCTCGTCGTCGAGCACAAGCCCGAGACGATCGCCATCGCCGACCACGTCGTCGACCTCGGCCCGGGCGCGGGTACCGCGGGCGGTGAGGTCGTCTTCGAGGGCACCGTCGAGGGACTGCGCAAGAGCGACACGACGACGGGCCACCACCTCGACGACCGGGTCAGCCTCAAGGACTCGCTGCGCGAGGCGACCGGGGCGCTCGAGGTCCGCGGCGCGTCGACCCACAACCTGCGCGACGTCGACGTCGACATCCCGCTCGGGGTGCTGTGCGTCGTCACCGGGGTCGCCGGGTCGGGCAAGAGCTCGCTCATCCACGGGTCCGTCGCCAAGCGCGACGGTGTCGTCGTCGTCGACCAGGGCGCCATCCGCGGCTCGCGCCGGAGCAACCCCGCGACCTACACCGGACTGCTCGAGCCCATCCGCAAGGCCTTCGCCAAGGCCAACGGCGTCAAGCCCGCGCTCTTCAGCTCCAACTCCGAGGGGGCCTGCCCGGCCTGCAACGGCGCGGGCGTCATCTACACCGAACTCGGCGTCATGGCGACGGTCGAGTCGACGTGTGAGGAGTGCGAGGGCCGGCGCTTCCAGGCCGCGGTGCTCGAGTACGAACTCGGCGGGCGCAACATCGCCGACGTGCTCGCCATGCCGGTGGCCGAGGCGCTCGACTTCTTCGACGCCGGGGAGGCACGCACCCCCGCCGCCCACACGATCCTCGAGCGGCTCGACGACGTCGGCCTCGGCTACCTCACGCTCGGCCAGCCGCTCACGACGCTGTCCGGTGGGGAGCGCCAGCGCCTCAAGCTGGCCACGCAGATGGCCGAGAAGGGCGACGTCTACGTCCTCGACGAGCCGACGACCGGCCTGCACCTCGCCGACGTCGAGAACCTGCTCGGCCTGCTCGACCGGCTCGTCGAGTCGGGCAAGTCGGTGCTCGTCATCGAGCACCACCAGGCCGTCATGGCGCACGCCGACTGGATCATCGACCTCGGACCGGGGGCCGGTCACGACGGCGGCAACGTCGTCTTCGAGGGGACACCGGCCGACCTCGTCGCCGACCGCCCGACGCTGACCGGCGAGCACCTCGCCGCCTACGTCGGGGCCTGACCGGGGGCGCGCCGTGGACCTCGACGCCGCGGTCGCCGATGTCGTGCGTGAGCACGGGTTCCCGGGCGTCGTCCGCGTCGACCGCGGCGGCGAGGTCGTGCACGCCTCGGCACACGGTCTCGCCGACCGTGCCCACGGCCTGCCCAACACGCTCGACACGCAGTTCGGGACCGCCAGCGTCTGCAAGGGCCTGACCGCGCTCACCGTGGTGAGCCTCGTGGCCGAGGGTCGCGTCGCCCTCGAGACCCCTGTGCGCGCGGTCGTCGGCGACGACCTGCCCGACATCGGGGAGGACGTCACGATCGAGCACCTGCTCTCGCACCGTTCGGGCATCGGCGACTACCTCGACGAGGACACCGACTTCGACGCCTCCGACTACGTCATGACCCTGCCGGTGCACCGGCTCGCCACGACCGAGGGCTACCTGCCGGCCCTCCGCGGACGACCGGCGAAGTTCTCTGCGGGAGAACGCTTCTCGTACTGCAACAGCGGCTTCGTGGTGCTCGCCCTCGTCGTGGAACGGCTGACCGGCACGAGCTTCCACGAGGCGGTCGAGGAGCGAGTCTGCGCCCGCGCCGGGACGGTCGACACGGCATACCTCCGCTCCGACGAGCTGCCGGGGCGCGCCGCGCTCGGCTACCTCGACGCCGTCGGGCTGCGCACCAACGTGCTGCACCTTCCCGTCCGTGGCAGCGGTGACGGTGGGATGTACACGACGGCCGCCGACCTCCACGCGCTGTGGGACGCGTTCCTCGGCGGTCGCATCGTCGACCCGCCCTGGGTCGCCGAGATGCTGCGCCCGCACACCGACGTCATGGACGACGGCCGGTGCTACGGCCTCGGCGTCTGGCTCGACGGGACGGGTGACGGGGTCGTGCTGGGCGGCTACGACGCCGGCGTCTCGGCGGTGACCCGGCACGAGCCGTCGCGGTCCCTGACGTGGTCGGTCCTGGCCAACCGGAGCGACGTCGCACGGCCGGTGTCGCAGCGCCTCCGCGAGGTCCTGGCGGGCTGACGCCCACCCTCGGGGAGTCCGCATCGCGGACCTCCGGGCGCGACGCCCCACGCCGTCAGTGATGCCTCCGGGCAACACACAGGGACCCGCGGCGGTCTGCTCTGCAGGCCTGTCCCGGGCCGGGATCCGACCTGTCCTACGGATTGACAGGTGATCGAATGTGATCGATTGTAGTCCCGCCCAAGCACAAACGAGCGATCAGGCTTGGGTTGCCCGATGACGTGCACCGGACCGCAGCGGCCTCCCGCCAGCCGCGGACCCCCACCCAAGGAGTCGCGAATGCGCAGAACGTCCACGCTGGCCGCCACGGCCGTGCTCACCCCGCTGCTCGTGCTCGGCCTCGCCGCGTGCGGCCAGTCCACCGGCGGCGCCACGGCCGACGCCCAGCCCGAGTCGGGGCCGGTCACGATCTCCTACGGCATCTGGGACAAGAACCAGATGCCGGCCATGCAGAAGATCGCCGACGAGTTCCACGCCGCGAACCCGAACGTCACGGTCAAGATCCAGGTGACGCCGTTCAAGCAGTACTTCACGACCCTGCAGACGGCCGCCGCCGGCGGTGGTGCCCCCGACGTCTTCTGGATGAACGGCCCCAACGTCAAGCTGTACGCCGCGAACCAGCAGCTGCTGCCCCTCGACCAGACGATCAGCCGCGCCAAGCTCGACCTCGCGAAGTACCCCGAGGCCCTCGTCGACCTCTACACCTACGACGGCAAGAGGTACGGCATCCCGAAGGACTTCGACACGATCGGCGTCTGGTACAACAAGGCGCTCTTCGACGCGAAGAAGCTCGCCTACCCCAAGGACGACTGGACCTGGGCCGACTTCCAGTCCGCCGCCCGCACGCTCACCGACAAGACCAAGGGCGTCTACGGCGCCGCGGCTCCCGTCGAGGACCAGGCCGGCTTCTACGACACGATCCCCTCGGCCGGTGGCCAGGTCATCGACGCCGCCGGGACCAAGAGCGGCTTCGACTCCCCCGAGGCGCTCCAGGGCATCGAGTTCTGGACCTCGCTCGTCAAGGACGGGGCGTCGCCGACGGTCCAGCAGATGACCGACACGAGCCCCGGCGACATGTTCAAGGCCGGCAAGGTCGCGATGTACTGGAACGGCTCGTGGGCCGCGGTCGAGTACAACGGCGTCCCCGAGCTCAAGGACGCCGTCAACGTCGCGCCGGTCCCCGCCGGGCCCAAGGGCCAGGTCTCGGTCATCCACGGCCTCGGCAACGTCATCTACGCCAAGACGAAGCACCAGGACGCCGCGCAGAAGTTCGTCGGCTTCCTCGGCGGTGAGCGCGCCGCGCAGATCCAGGCCGACGCGGGCGCGGTCATCCCCGCCTACGAGGGCACCCAGGAGGCGTGGGTCAGGGCGATGCCACAGTTCAACCTCAAGGCCTACGTCGACGAGGTCGCGACGGCCGTGCCCTACCCGGCGTCGAAGAACACCAAGGCGTGGACGACCCTCCAGACCGACCTCCTCACCAAGGTGTGGAACGGCGAGGTCGACGCGGCGACGGGCCTCAAGGACCTCGCCACGCAGATGAACGCGGCGCTCGCCAAGGAGAAGTGACCGTGGCGGGCGTGCTCACCGACCGGGAGCAGGCGTCGGGATCCGTCGGCGCGACCGCGCCGGGCGGCGCCCCGTGGGGGTCGGGGAGCCGGGGCGACACCCCGGCCCCCGGCCGCCGGCCCGGTCGATCCGGTCGATCCGGCGGAGCCGGTCGCGGCATGTCGCGGATGCGGCGCAACGACCTCTTCTGGGCGGCGGTCTTCATCCTCCCGACCCTGCTCGGCCTCGTCGTCTTCTACCTGTGGCCGGTCGTGCGCACGCTGCTCATCTCCTTCACGGAGACGGGGCCGTTCGGCGGGTCGGAGTTCGTCGGGCTCGCCAACTACGGCGCGCTGTTCGGCGACGCGCGCCTCTGGGAGACGATGCTCAACACCCTGAAGTTCACGGTCGTCGCCCTGCTCGGCATCCCCGTCGCGCTCGTCGTCGCGGCGCTGCTCAGCACCGAGGGTCTGCGGGGGGTGCGCATCTACCGCGTCCTCTACTTCCTGCCCGTCGTGACGATGCCGGCAGCGGTCGGCCTCATCTGGCGCACGCTCTACAACGGCGACGTCGGCGTCATCAACGCCCTGCTCGGTCTCGTCGGCGTCGAAGGCACGAACTGGCTCTCCAATCCCGCGACGGCGCTGTATGCCATTGCCGCAGTGGGCATCTGGCTTAGCCTGGGCACGCAGATCGTCATCTTCCTCGCCGCGATCCAGGGCGTGCCGAAGGACCTCTACGAGGCGGCCGCGCTCGACGGCGCGGGCCGCATCCGGCAGTTCTGGTCGATCACGCTCCCGCAGATCAGCCCGAGCGTCTTCTTCATCTCGGTGCTCGCCGTCATCGGCGCGCTCCAGACGTTCGACCTCATCTTCGTCATGACCGGGCCGACGAACCCGGCCTACCCGCAGACCGAGACGATCGTGGCGCAGTTCTACCAGCGGGGCTTCGTCGAGAACCAGCAGGGGTATGCCGCCGCGATCGCCCTCGTCATCCTCGTCGTCATCGTCGCGGTGACCGCCCTGCAGTTCCGGCTCCAGAAGAAGTGGGTGCACTATGTCTGAGCTCGCGACCCGCCTCCCTCGCGCCAGGGGGCGAAAGCGTCTGCGCCGCAACCACCTCGGCGTGCACGCCGTCCTCATCCTCGGCTCGGTCGTCATGGTCGGCCCGTTCTTCTGGGAGGTCATGACCTCTCTCAAGACGCTCGGCGAGACGCTGACCGTGCCGCCGACGGTCTTCCCCCGCTCGCCCCGGTGGAGCAACTACGGCGACGTCTTCGACACGCTCCCCTTCGGCCAGATGTTCTGGAACAGCACGATCCAGACGCTCGGGCGGGTGCTCGGCCAGCTCGTGCTGTGCTCGATGGCCGGTTACGCCTTCGCGCGCTTCGAGTTCCGCGGCCGGGGCCTGCTCTTCGGCCTCTTCCTGTCGGTCCTCATGGTCCCGAGCCAGCTCTTCCTGCTGCCGCAGTACGAGATCGTGTCGGGCCTCGGCTGGCTCAACTCGCTCCAGGCGCTCATCGTCCCCGGCCTCTTCAGCGCCTTCGGCACGTTCCTGCTGCGCCAGTTCTTCCTCAGCCTGCCGCGCGAGCTCGAGGAGGCCGCCAAGCTCGACGGCGCGAACCACTGGCAGATCTTCACCCGGATCATGCTGCCGCTCGCCAAGCCGGGTCTCATCGCGCTCGCCGTGCTCGACGTGCTCTGGTCGTGGAACGACCTCATGTGGCCTCTCGTGGTCAACAACGACCCGACGAAGATGCCGCTGTCGGTCGGGCTCGCCTCGCTGATCGGCCAGTTCTCCGTCGACACGACGACGCTCATGGCCGGCTCGGTCCTCGCGACGCTGCCGGTGCTCCTCCTCTTCGTCGTGCTCCAGAAGCAGTTCATCCAAGGGATCGCGTTCAGCGGCTCCAAGGGCTGAGACCCTCGAACCACCACCACCCGGAAGGTGCCCCACCCATGACCGAGCAGCCCCACCAGCCCGACCGGCCCGACCGGCCCGACCAGCCGGACCTCCGCATCGCGATCATCGGCTTCGGCCTGCGGGCCAGCCTCGCGAGGTACGCCCACCGTCCCGGTGAGGGCAGCCGCGTCACGGTCGTCTGCGACCCGGCCGAGCGGGGCCGCGCGGACGCCGCGGAGCGCATCGAGGGCGTACGCCTCGTCGACGGGCTCGACGAGCTGCTCGCTCCCGACGTGCGCGCCGACATCGACGCGGTGCTCGTCCTGACACCCGACCACGCGCACGCCGAGCACGCCGTGCGCACCCTGAAGGCCGGCATACCGACGTTCGTCGAGAAGCCGCTCGCGACGAGCGTCGCCGACGCCGACAGGGTGCTCGAGGCCGCGCACCGCACGGGCACGCGTCTCTACGTCGGGCACAACATGCGGCACATGCCGGTCGTCCGCGCGATGCGCGACGTCATCGAGGCGGGCACGATCGGCGAGGTCAAGGCGGTGTGGTGCCGGCACTTCGTCTCGGCGGGTGGCGACTACTACTTCAAGGACTGGCACGCCGACCGGCGCAACACGACAGGCCTGCTGCTGCAGAAGGGCGCCCACGACATCGACGTCATCCACTGGCTCGCCGGCGCCTACACGCGGCGGGTCAGCGCGGTCGGCGCCCTCGCGGTCTACGGCGACGTCACCGACCACCGCGACAACTCCGACCGGCGGATGGCCGACTGGTACTCCCTCGACAACTGGCCGCCCACCGAGCAGCGCGAGCTCAACCCGGTCGTCGACATCGAGGACATCTCGATGGCCAACCTCGTCCTCGATGGCGGGGTGCTCGCCAGCTACCAGCAGTGCCACTTCACGCCGGACTACTGGCGCAACTACACCGTCATCGGCACGAGGGGCCGGCTCGAGAACTTCGGCGACGGCCCCGGCGCGCTCGTCAAGGTGTGGACCCGCCGCACCGACACCTACCGCGACGACGCCGACGAGGTCATCGAGATCCCGACGGCCGACACGACGGGTCACGGCGGCGCCGACCCGCTGCTCATCGCCGAGTTCGTCCGCTTCGCCCGCGACGGCGGCCCGACGATGACCTCGCCCGTCGCGGCGCGTGAGGCCGTGGCGGCCGGGGCCTCGGCGACGACGTCGCTGCGCACCGGCGGTGGCGCGGTCGACGTGCCGGCACTCGACCCCGCCCTCGTCGCCTGGTTCGAGGGCGGCCAGGCCTGAGGGGTATCAGCGGCGGGACCGGCGCCCTCTGAGGCGTGTGGGTCCGTGGCTCGAGCGGGCCCGTTCCCCGAAGGACGACCCATGAGCGTCACCGACGTCTTCCCGCTGATCAAGGCACCCGATGCCTGGCCCGTGCCGGTCGTCGCGACCGTCGCCATGGTCTGCCTCGCAGGGCTCGACCTGCTCGGGGCGGTCCTCGCCAAGGAGTGGGCCGAGAACGGCAGCGTGCGGGCGCTCGTGCTCGGTGCAGGCGCCTTCCTCGTCCTCTTCTGGGTGTATGCGTCGTCGCTGAGGTACGCCGAGCTGGCCCTCGTGACGATGGGCTGGGTCGTCATGCTCCAGGTCGGGCTCGTCCTCATCGACCGCTGGCGCTACGGGGTGGAGCTGCCCACGGGCAAGTGGGTGGCCATCGGGGTCGTGCTCGTCGCGCAGGCCTATCTCGTGCTCGCGCCGGCGGCCGAGCAGGCGGGCGCCGCGGCGGCCTCCGGCAGCTAGACTTCCGACCACGGACAGGGGTGCTCCGGGTCGCCGTCGGTGCCACCTGCCACCGTGCTCTCCGTGCCCGCCGAAGTCCCGGGTCCGGTCTCCGGTCCGGGCGCCCCGAAGGAAGTCCATGCGTCGACGTCTCGTCCGCCCCACCGCGGTGGCGGCCCTCGGCGTGCTCGCGCTTGGCTCGGGTGCCGCATGCACGACGAGCACCGCGACGCCCGCCCCCACGCGAGGCACGACGGCGAGCACGACCCCCACCGCGGCGCCGACGAGCGCGGTCGCGCCGCTCGTCGTCGGGGCCGTCTTCGACCACACGACGCTCGACCCGACGCGGCAGTTCGACCGCAGCGGGGCGATGCTGACGCACGCGCTCTACGAGACCCTGACGACGCTCGACCCCGACGACCCGACCAAGGTCGTGCCCGGGATGGCGGAATACACCCTGTCCCCCGAGGGCCGGTGGCTGACGCTGCGGCTGCGCAAGGGCCTCGTCTTCTCCGACGGCACACCGGTGACGACCGACGACGTCCTCTTCACCCTCCAGCGCGCGCGCGGGCTGTCCGGTCCGGCCGGCTCGATCCTCGGCACCGTCTCGGCGGTCAAGGTCGACGACCGCACCTTCACGCTCAGCTCTCCCGGCTCGAACTTCGCCCTGCCAGCGATCCTCGCCAACCCTGCCTTCGGCATCCTCAACGCGACCGCGGTCAGGGCGCACGGCGGCACCATCGGCCCCGGTGACGAGGCGAGCTCCTACCTCTCGCAGCACTCGGCGGGCTCGGGCCCCTACGTCATCAAGAGCGTCAGCGGCACCTCCGAGGTGCGGCTCGCGGCCAACCCGATGTGGTCGGGGCCGACCCCTGCCTTCCCCGAGATCGTCGTGCGCAACCTCGACGCGCGGCGGCAGCTGGCCGCCATCGGGTCCGGCAGTGCCGACCTCGTGCTCGACCTCTCGCCGAGCCAGGCCGATGCGGCCACCGGCCGGCCGCAACGGTCGGCCGTCACGGTGACGACGATGCGGTCGAGCTCGCTCGTCTACCTCGCCCTCGGGCGCGACAGGGCCCTCAACCCGTGGACCGCCGATCCCGACTTCACCGAGGCGGTTCGCCGGGGCCTCGACCGTGAGGCGCTCGGCAGGGCTGCCGCGCCCGGGTCCATGCCCGCGGCGGGTCTCATCCCGGCGGGCATCGTCGGTGCCCTCGAGGACCTCGCGCCCTCGCCCGCGCCGACACCCACTGACGGCACCGGCACCGGCACCGACGGCACCGGGACCCCGACGCCCACGACGTCGACGACCTCGGTCACGCCGGCCCCGTCCTCGTCGGGCACCACGGCGACCCCCGACAGCATCCTCACGACCGGGGCGGACGGCATACCCACGCCTGTGGTGACGCTGCCCGTCGTGCCCCAGCGCGATCTCGCCGCGGCCAGGGCGGCGCTGCGTCGCTCCGGCTACAAGGGCCAGCCGATCCCGCTCTCGTATGCCGCCGACCTGCCCATCCAGGGCATCCCGACGAGCGCCCTGGCGGTGGCCGTGCGTGCGCAGCTCGCGCAGGTCGGCATCAAGGTGCAGCTCAACCCGGCGCCCGCGGCCCAGGCTGTCGCCGCCTACCGCAGCGGGCGCGCCGCGTTCAGCCTGTGGAGCTGGAACCCCGACTACCCGGATCCCGAGAACTACCTCGCCTTCGCGCCGGGCGAGCTCGTCGGGTCGCGCGCCGGGTGGGAACGTGGCACCGACACGCTCGTCGACGACCTCACCGAGGCGGCGCGTTCGTCGGTGGGTGACAACCGGGCGGCTGCGTATGCCGCCTGGCAGCTCGCGATGAACCTGCGCAGCCCGTTCGTCCCCCTCCTCCAGCCGTCGACGCGCTTCGCGAGCGGCGAGCGGGTCAAGGTCCTGCCGGGCAACCCGGTCTGGACCGTCGACCTCGCCCGGCTCGGCTGACGAGCCGACCCACGGCGGCGCTCCTCAGGGGGTGCTCTCCAGGCTCTCGGTGGGCTCTGGGCGGCTTCTCCGTGGGCTCGTATGGGTGTCCGGACGGGCCTCCGGACGGCTCAGTGGAGAGCCTCGGGAGGGGGTCCGGAGGCCCGATTATGAGATCTCGGGGGATGCCCTGTAACGTTCTCTTCGTCAGCCCGACAGGGAGCACCGGACGCCACCGCTGAGCGATACTTCGCTCGCGAAGTAGGCCGGTCCCGGGGTTGGCACCACGGAGAGAAGGACCGTTCGTTCGGTCTGATCGACGTGGCAGCCCGCGTGTCTGGCGTGGCCGGTTGGGTCTGCTCCTCGGAGCCGGCGCCGATTTGGACCAGCGCATCGAGGCGGGTAAGTTTGAAGGGTTGCCCCGGAGGTCTCCTCGTTGAGGTGGTTGATGGTGTGTGTCCGATTCTTGAGAACTCAACAGCGTGTCAAAAATCGATGCCAATTACCTCGTCCCGAGGCCTGGTTCGGTCCATCGTCTGGTGGTCTGGGTGGGTTTTGGGCGAATTATCCTTTGGTTGAATTGAACTTCTAGCTTTTGAGCTGGTGGTTCGACTTCAGTCAGGTTTTCGAGCCCTTCATGGGTTCAAAGTTTGCTCACTGTTCTGGCCTTTCGGGGTTGGGGGGTGGGTGTTTGAACATCAACGGAGAGTTTGATCCTGGCTCAGGACGAACGCTGGCGGCGTGCTTAACACATG
>NZ_JBFRDT010000021.1:0-67880 GCF_052113925.1 Terrabacter sp. RAF57
CGTCGTCCGTGCGCGCGGCCCCGGCGGGGCGGGGCGCGGCGCCGCCTCGCAGCCGCAGCGGCAGCCCGTCCGGCAGCGCCCGAGCCACCACGCGGACGAGCGCTCCCCGGACCCAGACGGCCTCGAGCCGGGGTCGTGGGCCCGCAGCTCAGCGTGCGGCGGCTCTTCGGGGACCCCGGGGCCCCCGCGGACCGCGCGGGCCCCGTCGCCCGCTCAAGATCTCGCGCGCCAACCCGCGCCGTCGGGCGCGCGTCATGTTCGTCGCCATCCTCTTCGTCTTCACGATCTTCGCCGGGCAGCTGCTGCGCATCCAGGCCTTCGACGCGTCGGCCACCCAGGAGGCCGCGCTGTTCAAGAGGTCGGTCAAGACGACGACGCCGGCCATGCGTGGCCAGATCCTCGACACGAACGGACAGGTCCTCGCGGACTCCGTCGAGCGCTTCACCATCGCCGCGGACCCCAAGATCATCCCCCTCTACACGGTGAAGATCGACGGCGTGCGGCAGGAGGTCGGGGTCACCCGCGCCGCTGCCGACCTCGCGCCGCTGCTCGGCATGACGCCGTCGGCTCTGACGAAGCTCTTCACGCGCTCGAACACCCGCTACGTCGTGGTGAAGAAGGAGGTCAACCCCGCGATCTACCGTGAGATCCGGGCGCTGGGCATCCCCGGCATCACGGGTGAGCGCACGGCCCAGCGGATCTACCCGACCTCCATGGCGCTCGGCCAGCTCGTCGGCTTCGTGCGCCCCTCCGACCAGAGCGGTGCGGGCGGCATCGAGCAGATGCTCGAGGCGGCGCTCAAGGGTACTCCCGGTGTCAGCGTCGCCGAGCGGGCCCGGGACGGCTACATCATCCCGGGATCGCAGCGGGTCGACACCCCCGTCGCCAACGGGCGTGACGTCAAGCTGACGATCGACGCCGACCTCCAGTGGTACGCCCAGAACGCCCTCGCCAAGCAGGTGACCGCCGTCGGGGCCGAGTCCGGCACCGCGGTCGTCCTCGAGGTGGCCACGGGCAAGGTGCGCGCCGCCGCGAGCTACCCGACGTTCGACCCCAACGACCTCGGCGACGCCTCGAAGTCCTCGCTCGGCAACTACGCCTTCAACGACGCGTTCGAGCCCGGATCGACCGGCAAGCTCATGACGATGGCTGCCGCCCTCGAGCAGGGCGTCATCACGCCCGACACCGGGGTCATCGTGCCCCCGCGCCTGCCCCGGGCCGGCACCTCCTTCAAGGACAACGAGCCGCACGGCGTCGAGAACATGACGGCCACGGGCGTGCTCGCGAAGTCGTCCAACATGGGCACCATGCTCATCGGCGAGCGCGTCTCGCCGACCATCATGGAGGCGTACTACCGCAAGTTCGGCATCGGCTCGAAGACCCCCGTCGGCTTCCCCGGGGAGTCGGCGGGCCTGCTCGCCGGCGCCAAGGACTGGGTCTCGACGCGGCGCTACACGATCCTCTTCGGCCAGGGCTACGCCGTCACGGCGATCCAGCAGGCCGGCGTCTTCCAGACGATCGCCAACAAGGGTGTCCGAGTGCCGCCGTCGCTCGTCGAGGGCACCGTCAACGACAGCGGCACCCTCATCCCGTCGACACCGACGACGCCGAGCCGCGTCGTGACCGAGGACACCGCGGTGAAGCTGTCGCGGATGATGGAGGAGGTCACCGGCGAGAACGGCACCGCGAGCGCGGCCCGCATCAAGGGCTACCGCGTGGCCGGCAAGACCGGCACGGCCGACCGCTACGACGAGAAGCTGGGCCGCTACAACGGCTTCACCGCCTCGTTCATCGGGTTCGCGCCGGCCGAGGCGCCGAAGTACGTCGTGGCCGTCTTCATCCAGAAGCCCAGCGCCGGCATGTTCGGTGGCGCGCTGGCCGGACCGGTCTTCAACCAGGTCATGTCCTACCTGCTCGAGCGCACCGGTGCCCCGCCCAGCCCCACGTCGACCCTCGACTACCACGTCTGGGCCGACAAGCCCCTGTCGTCCGACGACCCCGAGGTCATCAGCAATGCGCGGGCGAAGCGGGATGGCCTGTAAGTTGGGATGACGTGTCACCTTCCCCCCTTCGACCCGCCACGTCGGGTGTGCGCCTCCGCGACCTGACGACCCGGATCCGGGCCGAGGTGGCCTCTGGAGCCGGCGTCGACGCCGTCGTGACAGGGGTCACGCTCGACAGTCGAGCCGTGCGCCCGGGCGACCTGTACGCGGCCCTCCCGGGCTTCAACGTGCACGGCGCGCGCTTCGTCGCCGACGCCGTGGCCGACGGAGCCGTCGCGGTTCTCACCGACACGGCCGGCCTCGCCGAGCTGGCCGACCTCACGGTGCCCGTCGTCGTGACGCCGGACCCCCGGAGCGTGCTCGGCGAGGTCGCGGCGCAGGTCTACGGCCGGCCCTCCGACTCGCTGACGATGCTCGGGGTCACCGGCACCAACGGCAAGACGACGACGGCCTACCTCGTCGAGTCGGCGCTGCGGGCGCACGGTCAGCGGACGGGGCTCATCGGCACCGTCGAGACGCGCATCGGTGACGAGCGCGTCGAGTCGGTGCGCACGACGCCCGAGGCGACCGACCTGCACGCCCTCCTCGGGCTCATGCGGGAGCGGGGCATCGACGCCTGCATCATGGAGGTTTCGAGCCACGCCCTCGAGCTGCACCGGGTCGACGGCGTCGTCTACGACGTCGCACTCTTCACGAACCTCTCCCAGGACCACCTCGACTTCCACCCCTCGATGGACGACTACTTCGGGGCCAAGGCCTCCCTCTTCACGCCGCAGCGCTCTCGCGCCGCGGTCGTCTGCGTCGACGACGCCTGGGGTCGGCGCCTCGCGTCCGAGGCCACCGTGCCGACGACGACCCTCGCCACGAGGACCGAGGGCGCCCGTGACGCCGACTGGGGCGTCGAGGAGGGCGACGACGGCGCGTTCACCCTGCGGGAGCGGTCCACGGGCCGCGCCCTGAGCCTCGTCTCGCACCTGCCCGGTCACTTCAACGTCGCCAACACCGCGCTGGCCGCCCTCGCGCTCCTGCGCATCGGCCTCGGGCCGAGCGAGGTAGAGGCCGCCATGTCCGTGGCCCCGGACGTGCCGGGCCGTATGGAGGTCGTCRCGCCCGGTGGACCCGAGGGTCCGCGCTGCGTCGTCGACTTCGCGCACACGCCCGACGCCGTCGATGCCGCCCTCGCAGCGCTCCGTGCCTCGACCGGCGGTCGCCTCATCGCCGTCCTCGGTGCCGGGGGAGACCGTGACCGGGGCAAGCGACCGGCCATGGGGGCCGCCGCTGCGCGCCGCGCCGACGTCGTCGTCGTCACCGACGACAACCCCCGCTCCGAGGACCCGGCCGAGATCCGTTCGGCCGTCATCGCAGGGGCTCGCGAGGAGGTCGGTGCCGGGTCGGCACGGGCGTCCGAGATCATCGACGGCGGCACGCGCTCGAGCGCGATCGCCGAGGCCATCGCCCTCGCGGTGGTCGGCACGGGGCAGGACCGCCCTGTCGACACCGTCGTGGTGCTCGGCAAGGGACACGAGAAGGGTCAGGAGATCCACGGAGTGAAGCACCCGTTCGACGACCGCGACGCCGTGCGCGCCGCCCTCGCAGCCGTCAGCTCGTCGGGGGTGACGTCGTGATCGCCTTGTCCCTCAGCGAGATCCGCGACCTCACCGGAGGTGCCGTCCATGGCACCGACACGCCTGAGGCCGTCGTCGTCGACGGTCCGGTGACCACCGACTCCCGCGAGTGCGGGCCGGGCAGCCTCTACGTCGCGCGGGTCGGCGAGACCGCCGACGGGCACGACTTCGTCGCTGCCGCCGTCTCGGCGGGAGCGGCCGCAGCCCTCACCGCGCGTCCGGTCGACGGCGTGCCGTGCGTCGTCGTCGACGACGTCCAGACTGCCTTCGGCCGGATCGCCCGCGGGGTCGTCGACCGCGCTCCCGAGCTGCGGGTCGTGGGCATCACCGGCTCGTCCGGCAAGACCAGCGTCAAGGACCTCCTCGCGTCCGTGCTGTCGTCGGTTGCCGAGACGGTCGCACCCGTCAACTCGCTCAACGGCGAGATCGGCGTGCCGCTCACGGTGTGCCGTGTCACGCCGACGACGCGCTTCCTCGTCGCCGAGATGGGCGCCCGGGGCATCGGCCACATCGCCTACCTCACGCGCATCGCACCGCCGCAGGTCGCGATCGTCCTCAACGTCGGCACCGCCCACATCGGCGAGTTCGGATCGCGCGAGAACATCGCCCGCGCCAAGGCGGAGCTGCCCCTGGCGGTCCCTGCCGAGGGGCTGTCGATCCTCAACGCCGACGACCCCGTCGTGGCCGCCATGGCCTCCGGCGTCGCGTCCCGGGTCCAGCTCGTCGGGCTCGCGCCCGAGGCGGACGTGCGTGCCGAGGAGGTCACCCTCGACGAGCGGGGGAGGGCGGCATACAACCTCGTGAGCCCGCACGGCTCGGCCCGGGTCTCCCTGCGCCAGAGCGGTGCCCACCACGTCGGCAACTCCCTCGCCGTCGCGGCGGCGGCGCTCGAGCTCGGGCTGTCGCTCGACCAGGTCGTGGCCGGGCTCGGCGCTGCCGAGGCCGTGAGCCGCTGGCGGATGGAGATCACCGACCGGCCCGACGGCGTGGTCGTCGTCAACGACGCCTACAACGCGAACCCCGACTCCATGCGTGCCGCCCTCGACGCCGTCGCCGCCATGCACGTGACGGGGGAGCGCTGGGCCGTCCTCGGGGGCATGCTCGAGCTCGGGCCCGACAGCGACGCCGAGCACGCAGCCGTCGGGGCGTATGCCGCGTCCCGCGGTTTCGAGCACGTCCTGGCCGTCGGCGAGGGCGCCCGTCCGCTCGCCGCGGCCGTCCCCGGTTCGGAGTGGGTGCCCGACACCGACGCTGCCCACGACCTGCTCGCCACGCGCGTCCGCGCCGGCGACGTCGTCCTGCTCAAGTCCAGCCGCGACAGCGGACTGCGTTGGCTCGGCGACCGTCTCGCCTCCGAGGGTGGCGCGAGCACCACCACACCCGTCCCCACGACCTCCGGAGAGGCGGTCTCGCGGTGAAGGGTGTCCTTCTCGCAGCATCGATCTCGCTGCTCATCTCGTTGTTCGGCACCCCGCTGTTCATCAAGTACCTCGTCAAGCGCGGCTACGGCCAGTTCATCCGCGACGACGGGCCCACGTCGCACCACACGAAGCGCGGCACGCCGACGATGGGCGGAGCGGTCATCCTCGCGGCGATGCTCGGCGCCTACTTCCTCGCGCACCTGCTGACCCTCAACCCGCCGACGGCCAGTGGGTTGCTCGTGCTCTTCCTCGCCGCAGGTCTCGGCTTCGTCGGCTTCCTCGACGACTTCATCAAGATCAGCAAGCAGCGCAGCCTCGGCCTCCGCTCGAAGCAGAAGCTCCTCGGGCAGGCCCTCGTCGGCATCACCTTCGCCGGACTGGCGCTCCAGTTCCCCAACGAGCAGTACCGCAATCCCGCCTCGCTGCTCGTGTCGTTCGTGCGCGACACGAACATCAGCCTCGCGCTCGGTGGCAGCACCGTCGTCGGGGTCATCCTCTTCGTCGTGTTCGCCAACGTCATGATCGCGGGCGCGTCCAACGGCGTGAACCTCACCGACGGTCTCGACGGTCTCGCGACGGGCGTCTCGACGATGGTCTTCGGCGCCTACGTCCTCATCAGCATCTGGACCTTCAACCAGAACTGCCAGACCAACCCGGGCATCAAGTGCTACGAGGTGCGCGACTCGCATGACCTCGCCCTCGTGGCTGCTGCGGGCATGGGCGCGTGCTTCGGCTTCCTCTGGTGGAACGCGACCCCCGCAAAGATCTTCATGGGTGACACCGGCTCGCTCGCCCTCGGCGGCGCGCTCGCCGGCCTCGCCATCACGACCCACACGGAGCTGCTCCTCATCATCCTCGGCGGCATGTTCGTCCTCGAGACGCTGTCGGTGGTCGCCCAGGTCGCATCGTTCAAGACCACCGGTAAACGGGTGCTGAGGATGGCGCCGCTGCACCACCACTTCGAGATGGTCGGCTGGAACGAGGTGACGGTCGTGGTCCGCTTCTGGATCATCGCCGGACTCTTCGTCGCCTTCGGCCTCGGCGTCTTCTACGCCGAGTGGGTGGTGGGGTCCCAGTGAGCTTCGACCCGCTCTACGAGCCCCGCGAGGGACTGACCCACCGTGACGCGGACTGGTCGGGGATCAACGTCCTCGTCGTCGGGCTCGGCGTGTCCGGCTTCGCCGCCGCCGACGCGCTCGCCGACCGCGGCGCCCGCGTCACGGCCGTCTCGCGCGACGAGACCGAGGCGATCCGCGAGCGCGCGACGATCCTCGAGATCCTCGACGTCGACGTCCGCCTCGGCCCCGAGCACGTCGTCGAGCCGCCGCCGGGCACCGAGCTCGTCGTCACGTCGCCCGGCGTCCCCCCGCACGACCCGCTCATGCTCGCGGCGGCCACGGCCGGCATACCCGTGTGGGGAGAGGTCGAGCTCGCCTGGCGCATGCGCGCCCGGGAGGGCGCCGCCCCGTGGCTCACGGTCACGGGCACCAACGGCAAGACGACGACCGTCAACATGCTCGCCTCGATCCTGCGGGCCGCGGGCCTGCGCGCCACGTCGGCCGGCAACGTCGGGACGCCCCTGCTGGAGGCCGTGCTCCACCCCGAGCCCTACGACGTGCTGGCCGTCGAGCTCTCGAGCTTCCAGCTGCACTGGCAGCGCTCGGTCTCGGCCGTCGCGTCCGCCGTGCTCAACGTCGCTCCCGACCACATCGACTGGCACGGCAGCTACGCCGAGTACCTCCGGGCCAAGGGCAAGATCTACGAGAACACCCACCTGGCGTGCATCTACAACGTCGCGGACATCCAGACCGAGCAGCTCGTCATGGAGGCCAACGTCGTCGAGGGGTGCCGTGCGATCGGGTTCACGACAGGCATCCCGGCGCCCTCGATGGTCGGCGTCGTCGAGGACGTCCTCGCCGACCGCGCCTTCGTCGAGCAGCGCCAGCGTTCGGCGGCCGAGCTGTGCACCATCGCCGACCTGCGGGGTGACGCTCCGTCGGTGGCGCCGCACTACGTCGCCAACGCCCTCGCCGCCGCCGCGCTGGCCCGTGCCTACGGCGTCGGTCCCATCGCCGTGCGTGACGGCCTCCGGGCCTTCCGGCCCGACCGGCACCGGATCGCCGAGCTCGCGACGGTCCAGGGCGTGCGCTTCGTCAACGACTCCAAGGCCACCAACCCGCACGCGGCCGCTGCGGCCATCCGGTCGTTCGACTCCGTCGTGTGGGTCGCGGGAGGCCTGCTCAAGGGAGCCGACGTCGACAGCCTCGTCGAGGAGATGGCCTCGCGCCTGCGGGGTGTCGTGCTCATCGGCGCCGACCGCGACCAGATCGCCCAGGCCCTTTCCCGACACGCGCCGGATGTCCCGGTCGTCGACGTGTCCGACACCGACACTGGAGTCATGGACCGTGTCGTCAGGGAGGCTGCCCGACTCGCCCAGCCGGGCGACGTCGTGCTGCTCGCCCCCGCCGCCGCGTCGATGGACATGTTCACCAACTACGGAGCCCGCGGCGACGCCTTCGAGGAGGCGGTCCGGCGGCACCTCGAGGCACACGGGGGGCTGGAGTGAGCGCGACCACCGCCGGCGACAAGACGGCCGCGGGGACCGCGGGCGCGGCCGACACCGCGACCACGCACCGGTCGCTGCCCGTCATCGGCAAGCTCGAGTCGCCGCTGACGACGTACTACCTCATCCTCGGCGCCACCTCGACGCTCGTCGTCTTCGGCCTGATCATGGTCTTCTCGGCCTCCAGCGTCGAGCAGCTGCTCGCCGACGAGGCCTCGTACACCGTGTTCCTGCGCCAGCTGCTCTTCGCCGTCATCGGCGCCGTCGCGGCGGGTGTCGCGAGCCGCGTCGCCGTGGGCACGTGGAAGCGCCTCGCCTTCCCGACGATCATCGTGTCCGTGCTGCTGCTCGCAGCCGTCATCCCGTTCGGCCGGAGCGTCAACGGCAACCGCAACTGGCTCGCCGTCGGGCCGATCCAGTTCCAGCCCGCCGAGTTCGCCAAGGTGGGCCTCGTGCTCGTCGGTGCCGTCATCTTCGCCAACAAGTCGTCGCGGATGGCGAGCATGCTCCACGTCGTGCTGCCCTACCTCGTGCCCATCGCCACCGTCGTCATCGGCCTGATCCTCGCCGGGCACGACCTCGGCACGGCGATGGTCGTGCTCGTCATCGTCGCCGCGGTCCTGCTGGTCGCAGGTGCCCCGAAGCGCGTGTTCGCCATCGCGGGAGGCTTCGCCGTCCTCGGGGTCGCCCTCATGGTGACCGGCAGCAACAACCGCACGAGCCGCATCGCGAACTGGCTGAGCCCGTCCTGCAACGCCGACCCCGACGGCTGGTGCGGCCAGTCGGTCCACGGGCTCTACGCCCTCGCCGACGGTGGGTGGTGGGGCGTCGGCCTCGGGGCCTCCAAGGAGAAGTGGGAGTGGCTGTCCGAGGCGCACAACGACTTCATCTTCGCGATCATCGGCGAGGAGCTCGGGCTGCCGGGCACGCTCATGGTGCTGCTCCTCTTCGGCATCCTCGCCTGGGCCTGCTTCCGGCTCGTCAGCCGCACGCAGGACCGCTTCGTGCGCATCGCCGGCTTCGGCATCATGGCGTGGCTCCTCGGCCAGGCGATCATCAACATCGGCGCCGTCATCGGGCTCTTCCCGGTCATCGGTGTCCCGCTGCCGCTCGTCTCGGCCGGAGGGTCCTCACTCGTGACGACCCTCCTGGCCCTCGGCATCCTGCTGTCCTTCGCGCGCCACGAACCGGGCTGCAAGGCCCTGCTCGACGCGCGCCCGAGTCTCGTCCGTCGGTCGCTCGCGGTGCTCCCGTCCCGCGTCCGGTCCGTCCCGCAACGTCGCAGAAGCCGGTGATCCCCCTGTCCTCGCCCACCTCCGTCCTGCTCGTCGGGGGAGGCAGTGCCGGCCACGTGTCGCCGCTGCTCGCCCTCGCGGACGCCCTCCGTCGGCGCCACCCCGACCTGCGGGTGACGGCGCTCGGCACGCAGGAGGGTCTCGAGGCGCGCCTCGTGCCGGCCCGGGGCTACGACCTGAGGGTGGTGCCCAAGGTGCCGTTGCCGCGTCGCCCGAGCGCCGACCTGCTCCGGCTCCCGGGCCGTCTCAAGGCGGCCGTCGACGCCGCCGGCGCGGCCATCGACGAGACCGGTGCCGAGGTCGTCGTCGGCTTCGGGGGCTACGTCAGCACCCCGGCCTACCTCGCCGCGCGGCGCCGTCACGTCCCCATCGTCGTCCATGAGCAGAACGCCCGTGCGGGCCTGGCCAATCGTCTCGGCGCCCGCTGGGCGAGTGCCGTGGCGACGACCTTCTCGGTCACGTCCCTTCCGCACGCCCAGCGGATCGGCATGCCGCTGCGCCGTGAGGTCGCCACGCTCGACCGCGAAGCCGTGCGTGCCGAGGCCCTCGAGCACTTCGGGCTCCAGCCACAGTGGCCCACTGTCCTCGTCACCGGCGGGTCGCTCGGCGCCCAGCGCCTCAACGACGCCTTCCGGGCGCGTGTGGCCGAGCTGAGCCGCGGGGGAGTGCAGGTGCTGCACGTGACCGGGCTGGGCAAGGAGTTCGTCCCCGAACCGCCCGCCGAGGGGGCCCCGTACGTCGTCGTGCCGTACGCCGACCGGATGGAGCTCGCGTATGCCGCCGCCGACCTCGTCGTCGCACGCTCGGGTGCCAACACGGTGTGCGAGCTGACGGCCGTCGGCCTGCCGGCCGTCTACGTCCCGCTGCCCGTCGGCAACGGCGAGCAGCGCGTCAACGCCGCCGACGTCGTGTCCGCCGGTGGTGGCCTGCTCGTCGACGACGCCGACCTCACCCCCGCGTGGGTCGACGCCGTGCTGCTCGGGCTCGCGACCGACCGCGAGAGGATCTCACGGATGGCTGCGGCCGCCCGGGCCCTGGGCGAACCCGCCGCCGACGAGAAGCTCGCCGACCTGGTCGACCGGGCCGCCGAAGGCAGGAACCGCACGTGACCCAGAACCCGCGCACCCCCACCGTCGACGATCCGTTCGCGGCGGCGCGCTTCGACTTCCGGGCCGTCGTGCCCGGTGCCGACGAGCTCGGTCGCGTGCACTTCCTCGCCATCGGCGGCGCCGGCATGTCGGGCGTCGCCCGCATCATGCTCGCGCGTGGCATCCGCGTCACGGGCAGCGACGCCAAGGATGTGCCGGTCCTCAAGGCCCTCGAGAGCGAGGGCGCCGGCGTGTGGGTCGGCTTCCACGAGGCGCACCAGGAGCGTGCCGACGCCATCGTCATGAGCTCCTCGATCCGCGACGACAACGTCGAGCTCGTCGCCGCGCGCCAGCGTGGCGTGCCCGTGCTGCACCGCGCGCAGGGACTTGCCGCGCTCATGCACGGACGCCGGCCGGTCGCCGTGGCCGGCGCCAACGGCAAGACGACGACGACCTCGATGCTCACCGTGGCCCTGCAGGGCTGCGGTCTCGACCCGTCGTTCGCCGTCGGCGGCGAGCTCGCGAAGCACGGCACCAACGCGCACGACGGCTCCGACGACATCTTCGTCGTCGAGGCCGACGAGAGCGACGGCTCGTTCGTCGTCTACCGTCCCGAGGTCGCGATCGTCACCAACGTCCAGCCCGACCACCTCGACTTCTACTCGAACTTCAAGGTTGTCCAGGCGGCCTACGACGCGTTCGTCGGCACGATCCGCTCCGGGGGCCTGCTCGTCACGTGCGCCGACGACGCCGGTGCCGTGGCGCTGGCCGAGCGAGCCCGGGCCGCGGGCACGCGCGTGCTGACCTACGGCTTCGAGCCGGCGTCCGACGTCGTCCTGGACCATCACCACCAGGACGGCGTCACGTCCTCGGTCACGCTGCTCGACGAGGGCGTCGAGCGACGCATGACGCTCGGCGTGCCGGGCCGCCACAACGCGCTCAACGCCGCGGCCGCGTACGCCGCCGCCGTCCACGGGCTCGGGCAGGCGCCCGACCAGGTCCTGGCCGGGCTGGCGTCCTTCACGGGGACCCGCCGTCGTTTCGAGCCGAAGGGCGAGGCCGGCGGAGTCGTCGTCGTCGACGACTACGCCCACAACGCGGGCAAGGTCGCAGCGGTCGTCGAGACCGCCAAGGACCTCGTCGGCGACACCGGCCGGCTCGTCGTCGTCTTCCAGCCGCACCTCTACAGCCGCACGCGCGACTTCGCCGCCGAGCTCGGGGCCGGCCTGTCCCCGGCGGACGTCGTCGTCCTCATGGACGTCTACGCCGCCCGCGAGGACCCCGTGCCCGGAGTGTCCGGCCGACTCGTCGCCGACGCCGTGACGGCGGCCAGGCGCGAGGTCGAGGTCCACTACGTGCCCTCGTGGTCGGAAGTGGCCGGTCGGGTCGCCGACCTCGCCCGTCCCGGGGACCTCGTGCTCACCGTCGGTGCGGGCGACGTCACCATGATCGGCCCGGAGGTGCTGCGGATCCTCGGGGGAGGCACGCCATGATGCTCGAGCACGGCAACGCCCGCCGCCGCGTCGCGGGCACCGGTCTCGCCTCGTCGCGCACCCGCTTCGAGCGCCGCGCGGCCGCCGCTCGGCGACGTCCTCGCCTCGTCGCGGGGATCCTCGCCGCCCTCGTGCTGGGCGCCGGACTGCTCGTGTGGGTGGGGTGGTTCAGCAGCGCCCTCACGGCGTCTCGCGTCGAGGTCCACGGCGTGAGCGCGGCCGCCTCCGCGCAGGTGCGTGCCGTCGCCCGGGTGCCGCTCGGCGGTCCGCTCATGCGCGTCGACACCGACGCCGTCGCGCAGCGGCTGCTCGCCGGCAAGGCGTGGAGCTCGGTCACCGTCGGCCGCGGTCTGCCCGACTCCGTCGTCATCACGGTCACTCCCAGGGTCGCCGTGCTCGCCGTCCGCAACCCTCGAGGTGAGGTGGACGTCGTGGACCGCGACGGGGTCGCCTTCCGCACCGTCGGCAGTGCCCCCGACGGCGTCCCGCTCGTCAGCTCGGGGTCCGCGCAGGTCACCAAGGCCGGGGTCGAGGCTGCCCTGGGCGCGCTGGGGTCCCTCGACCCGTCGCTGCGTGCCGACGTCTCAGGGGTGTCGGTGTCGACGGCGGACCAGGTCTCCTTCACCGTCAAGGCCAAGGGGGAGAATCGCAAGACGGTTGTCTGGGGTGGCGCCGCCGACGGCAAGCGCAAGGCAGATCTCGTGAAGATCCTTCTGCGAGAACCCGGTTCGACGATCGACGTCAGCGTCCCGTCGTCACCGGTCACACGCTGACACCCACGGCAGGGCGGCTCGTCCGCCACGGGACCCGCCCACGGGCCCGCAGGCCGGCCGTGGGAGGGTGATCCCCGGCGGTCGTGACCCCCAAGTGTCCGGTGGTGCTGGTGTGGCCCTTGGGGCGCGGTCCCCGGAATTGGGTCAATCCCGGTGACGACACGCCGCGGCGTGGGTTGATCGACCCTGTGCCTCGTCATACCGTCAGGGCACTGGTTCGTGACCAAACTGTAACCTTTATGTCTACGTTTAAGGTTTGAGGGCTACACGCTCGGAACGAGCCGCACCACCCACCCCACGCACCGCCCGTCCCCCAGACCACCCGCAGCACCGGCACCACCAGTCAGGAAGGCCCACTCTCGTGGCAGCAGCACCGCAGAACTACTTGGCCGTCATCAAGGTCGTCGGCATCGGCGGCGGCGGCGTCAATGCCATCAATCGCATGATCGAGGTCGGCCTCAAGGGTGTCGAGTTCATCGCCATCAACACCGATGCCCAGGCGCTGCTCATGAGCGACGCCGACGTCAAGCTCGACGTCGGCCGCGAGCTGACCCGCGGCCTCGGCGCCGGCGCCGACCCCGAGGTCGGCAAGAAGGCCGCCGAGGACCACTCCGAGGAGATCGAGGAGGTCCTCAAGGGGGCCGACATGGTCTTCGTCACCGCCGGTGAGGGCGGCGGCACGGGCACCGGCGGCGCCCCCGTCGTGGCCCGCATCGCGCGCGAGCTCGGTGCCCTGACGATCGGTGTCGTCACTCGCCCGTTCACCTTCGAGGGCCGTCGTCGCGCCAACCAGGCCGAGTCCGGCATCGGCAGCCTCCGCGAGGAGGTCGACACCCTGATCGTCATCCCCAACGACCGGCTGCTGTCGATCAGCGACCGCAACGTGTCGATGATGGACGCCTTCCGCTCGGCCGACCAGGTCCTGCTCTCCGGTGTCCAGGGCATCACCGACCTCATCACGACGCCCGGTCTCATCAACCTCGACTTCGCCGACGTCAAGTCGGTCATGCAGGGCGCGGGCTCGGCCCTCATGGGCATCGGGTCCGCACGCGGCGAGGACCGGGCCGTCCAGGCGGCCGAGCTCGCGATCAGCAGCCCGCTGCTCGAGGCGTCCATCGACGGCGCCCACGGCGTCCTCCTCTCCGTGCAGGGTGGGTCCGACCTCGGTCTCTTCGAGATCAACGAGGCCGCTCGCCTGGTCCAGGAGGCCGCCCACCCGGAGGCCAACATCATCTTCGGTGCCGTCATCGACGACGCCCTGGGCGACGAGGTCCGGGTCACGGTCATCGCCGCGGGCTTCGACAGCGGCGGCCCCAGCCAGCGACACGACGACCGCGCCCTCGGGCAGGTCATGGGTCGCTCGCAGCCGGCCCAGCAGCGTCCCGCCACGCCGGCTCCGCAGTCGGTGCCGCAGCACTCCAACGGCGTGCCGCAGGCGGCTCCGCAGCAGGCGGCGCCCCAGCAGGCGCAGCCGGCCCCGGTGCACCACCAGCAGCCCGCCCAGCAGCTGCCGACCCAGCAGCCCGCTGCCCCGGCGCAGCAGCCTCAGCACCACGCTCCGGCCCCCGCGGCCCAACCGGTGCAGCAGCCGCCGCGCCAGGTGACGTTCGACGACGGCGACGACCTCGACGTGCCCGACTTCCTCAAGTAGGACCACGGGCGGCCCGAGGCCGAGATCGACCCGGACGGGCGGGAGACGCGTTGAGCGTCTCCCGCCCGTCGGCGTCCCACGGGCCGCCACGGTGCGGTCGGCCGCGGGCCGCTCTGGTCCGCGGGATAGGTTTGTCATCGTGTTCTACTGGCGCACCACCACCGCGAGCGACGGCGACGCCTGCTCCGTCGACCTCGCCTTCACGGGTCGGTCGGCAGGCCGGGGGAGCGGGCCGTATGCCGGTCTCAACCTCGGCGGCCACGTCGGCGACGACCCCGCCGACGTCGAGGGCAACCGCACCGCCGTCGCGCACGAGATCGACGTCCCACGCGATCGCCTCGTCCTCATGAACCAGGTCCACGGGGCCGACGTCGTGCAGATCGACGGGCCGTGGGTCGGGGACCCACCAGCGGTCGACGGAATCGTCACGCGCGCAACCGATCTCGCCCTCGGTGTGCTGGTCGCCGACTGTGTCCCGGTGCTGCTGCACGATGCTCGCGCCGGAGTCACCGGGGCGGTGCACGCCGGTCGGCCGGGCATGCTCGCGGGCATCGTCGGCCGGGCCGTCACCGCGATGCGCGACCTCGGTGCGACGTCCGTCTCGGCGACCGTGGGGCCGTCCGTCTGTGGACGGTGCTACGAGGTCCCGGCAGAGATGGCGCGCACCGCCGCCGAGACCTCAGCGGCCTCGGCCGCACGGTCCTGGACCGGCACCCCCGCCATCGACGTGGCCGCCGGAGTCGTCGAACAGCTCGCTGCGGCAGACGTCGCTGTGCAGTGGGTCCCGGGCTGCACCCGCGAGAGCGGAGACCTCTACTCCTACCGGCGCGACGGCCGCACCGGCCGTTTCGCCGGCATCGTCGCGCTGCGTCCGGTGCACGCGTGACCGGCGGCCCGTCGGCCGGCGACGAGGCGCGACGCGACGAGCTGCGCGACAACCTCGGTGCCGTGCGCACGCGCATCGAGCGCGGCTGCGCCGAGGCCGGACGCGACCCCGACGACGTCACCCTCGTCGTCGTCACGAAGTACTTCCCGACCTCCGACGTCCTGCTCCTGCACGACCTCGGCGTCAGGCACTTCGGCGAGAACCGCGACCAGGAGGCCGCCGAGAAGTTCCGCGAGGTCCGGCACGCGCTCTCGGAGGCCGGCGCCGAGGCACCGACCCTCCACTTCATCGGCCGGCTGCAGAGCAACAAGGCGGCGCACGTCGCGGGCTACGCCGACGTCGTCCAGTCGGTCGACCGGACGAAGCTCGTCGCCGCCCTCGCCAAGGGCGCCCACGCCGCGGACCGGACCGTCGAGGTGCTGCTCCAGGTGAGCCTCGACGGCGACACGTCGCGCGGTGGTGTCCTGCCCGCCGATGTCGACGCCCTCGCGGACACCGTTGCGGCACAAGAGCTCCTGGACCTGCGCGGCGTCATGGCCGTCGCCCCGCTGGGCGCCGACCCCGACGCGGCGTTCACGCGGCTGCGAGAGGTGGCGGACGGCATACGTGCTCGGCACCCCGGTGCCGACTGGATCTCCGCCGGCATGAGCGGCGACCTCGAGGCCGGGCTGCGGCACGGAGCGACACTCCTGCGTGTCGGCACGGCAATCCTCGGTTCACGCCCGTCACTTCTGTAACGTCGTCAACGATCACAATCCGACGTTTTGGGAGTTGGCCATGGCAGGGGCACTGCGCAAGACGATGGTGTACCTCGGACTGAGCGAGGAGGACCAGCGTCACGATCGTTACGACGACTACGACGCCTACGACGAGTCCGACCGCTACGACGACGAGACCGAGCACACCGCTGCCGTGACGCAGCTGCCCACGAAGCGGCCCGTCGCCGCCGTCGTGCGCGATGTCGAGGTCGGTTCGCTCAACCGCATCACGACGATCCACCCTCGCACCTACAACGAGGCCAAGAACATCGGTGAGTGGTTCCGCGACCAGGTGCCGGTCATCATGAACCTCAGCGACATGGACGACGCCGACGCCAAGCGTCTCGTCGACTTCGCGGCCGGGCTCGTCTTCGGGCTGCACGGCACGATCGAGCGGGTCACCTCCAAGGTGTTCCTCCTCTCGCCCGCGCACGTCGAGATCTCCGCCGACGAGCCCGAGGTGCCGGCGGCCTCGACCCGCGGCTTCTTCAACCAGAGCTGAGCCCACCAGTCCACCGCCGTGAGCGCGAACCGGGGTCACAGGACGATCGACCTGGGCCCCGGTTCACACTCTTGCCCCGACATCAGGGACACTGACCGACATGGACGCGTTCTGGACGATCTACGGGGTGGTGGTCTTCACCTTCTTCATCGCCCTCATCGGCCGCTTCGTCATCGACTGGGTGCAGGTGCTGGCCCGGTCCTGGCGACCCACCGGGGTCGTCCTGGTCCTCGCCGAGGCCGTCTACACCGTGACCGACCCGCCCCTGCGCGCCCTGCGCAAGGTCATCCCGTCACCGAGCCTCGGTGGCGTCCGACTCGACCTCAGCTTCCTCGTCCTGATGTTGCTGACCTCTCTCGCTCTCAACGTGCCGAGCTTCTTCTGACCGACCGGCGGTCACCCGCCCCGCACCACGGGCCACGGGTGTCCACACGCCGATCGGTGAGCATGGCTTTGGTTCGTGACCGGAACGTTAGATACCGTTGACCCGAACCATTACGTCTGTATCGAGGTGACACATGGCGCTTACGCCTGAACAGGTGCTCAACAAGCACTTCCAGACCACGCAGTTCCGTCGTGGCTACGAGGAGCGGGACGTTGACGACTTCCTGGACGAGATCGTGGCGGAGATGCGTTCGCTCATCGAGCAGCGTGACGACTACCTGAAGCAGCTCAACGACTGCCGCGCGAGCAAGAACCAGTCGGCCGTCCGTGCCGACGGTGCGACCGCGGCCATGCCGGCCGTGGGCCGGCCCGGTGACGACGCCAAGCTCGGCGGCCTCACCGCAAAGATCCAGGACGCGGAGCGCGCCTTCAAGGCCGCCACCGACCGCGCGGCCAAGGCCAAGGCCGACGCCGAGAACGCCGAGCGGGTGGCCAAGGAGCGCATCGACCGCGCCAAGGCCGAGGCCGAGCGCGCCGAGGCGGCCGCCAAGTCCGCCGTCGACTCGCAGGCGCTCAACGACGCCCAGGCCAAGCTCAACGGCCTCAACTCCCAGGTCGCCGACGCCGAGGGCAAGCTCACCAAGGCGCAGGAGAACGCCCGCGCCGCCGAGGAGCGGGCCGCCAAGGCCCAGGCCGACGCCGAGGCTGCGGCGGCCACCGCCGCACGACTGCGCGAGGAGGCCGCCAAGGCTCCGGCGCCGGCTCCCGCCGCAGCCGCTGCTGCCGCGCCGGCCGCAGCAGCCGCGACGGGCAACGTCGACGCCGCGGGTGTCATCGCCCTCGCCCAGCGCCTGCACGACGAGCACGTGGCCGCCGGTGAGACCCGTCGCGACGAGCTCATCTCCGAGGCCGAGAACCGCCACCGCGAGCTGCTCGCCGCGGCCCAGGCTCGCCACGACGACCTCATCAACACCGGTCAGAGCCGTCACGACGAGGCCACCCAGCAGGCCGAGCAGATCGCAGCCGCAGCCGCGGCCCAGCGTGAGCAGATGATCTCCGAGGCCACCTCGCAGCGCGACCAGATGATCGCCGAGGCGACGTCCAAGCGTGACGAGATGCTCACCGAGGCTCGCGAGCGGGCCACCGGCATGGTCGCCGAGGCGCAGCAGAAGAAGGCGGCCCTGCTCGAGGAGCTCGACAAGCAGAAGGGCCTGCTCGACCGCAAGATCGCCGAGCTGCGTGGCTTCGAGAAGAACTACCGCAGCAACCTCAAGTCCTACATCGAGGGTCAGCTGCACGACCTCGACTCGAGCGCCCAGGAGCCGGCCCACGCCGGAGCCGGAGACGGCAACCAGGGCTGAGTCCCACCTCGAACAGACGCACGCAGGCCGTCCGGGCATCGTCCCGGGCGGCCTGAGGTGTATCCGAAGGGCGAACACTTCGCGCGCATAAGCGTTTCGCGTTTGTGCACGACCCGTGCGGGGCTTATTGTCAGCCCCACTTGTCAGCGTCGACGGCTTGAGCGACGGAGGGTCTGATGGCGGCGAAGAAGACGGCAGCGGCGACGACCGCGGCCAAGCGGGCCACCGCGAGCAGGACGACGGGCGCAGCCAGGAAGGCAGCGCCTGCGGCGAAGACTGCGACGAAGCCCGCGACCGCGAGCAGGACCGCGACGAAGACCGCGACGAAGCCTGCGACCACGGCTTCACCAGCCAAGAAGGCCGCGACGAAAGCCGCGCCGGCGAAGAAGGCGGCGACCAAGGCCGTGCCGGTCAAGAAGGCCGCGACGAAGGCYGYGCCGGTCAAGAAGGCCGCGACGAAGGCTGCGCCGGTCAAGAAGGCCGCGACGAAGGCTGCGCCGGTGAAGACGGCCGCGACGAAGGCTGCGCCGGTCAAGAAGGCCGCGACGAAGGCTGTGCCCGTGAAGAAGACGGCGACCAAGGCTGTGCCCGTGAAGAAGCCGGCGACCAAGGCCGCCCCCGAGAAGCGGGTCACGACGAAGGCCGCGCCGGCGAAGAAGGCCGCGACGAAGGCCGCGCCCGTCAAGAAGTCCGCTCCGGCGGCTGGAAGGACCACCCGGTCCACGGCGGCGACGAAGCCGCCCGCCACGACGTCCACCCGAGCAGGAGCCGCGAGCGCGAAGTCCGCTGCCAAGGCCCCTGCGACACGAACCAAGAAGGCATCAGTGACCACGAGCTCCACGGCAGGACCCCGCTCGACCACGAAGAAGGCCGCGGGCACCACGACGAACCGCACCAGCGCCCGCAAGCTCGCCGAGCAGCTGCGGGTCAAGGACGACGAGAGCCCCTGGAGCGAGGACGAGATCAGCGAGGTGCGTGGGGTGCTGCTCGAGGAGATCGAGCAGCACCGCGTCGAGCTGAAGCTCGCGGAGGACGAGCTCGACGACCTGCTGCGCGCCTCGGGCGACGGCTCGGGCGACGACCAGGCGGACGCCGGCGCCAAGACGGCCGAGCGCGAGCACGAGATCTCCGTCGCTGCCAACGCTCGGGCGAGCCTGCGCCAGGCCGAGCACGCGCTCGAGCAGCTCGAGGCCGGCACCTACGGCATCTGCGAGAACTGCGGCAACCCGATCGGCAAGCTTCGACTTCAGGCACGTCCTCGTGCGACCCTGTGCATGACATGCCAGGAGAAGCAAGACCGCCACTGACGCCCACGCACGCCACGTCGACCCCCCGCGCGGGGGTCGACGGCGTGTCCACCACTACCTCGACCGAGACCGTGAGTTCGACGCCCGCCGACGAGAGCCGCCCGACGCCAGACCGGCGCAGGCGACTGTTCGTCGTCCTCGGCGTCGTCGCCGTTCTCGCCTTCGTCAGCGACCAGCTGACGAAGATGGTCGCCCTCGACGTGCTCGGCGACGGCGAGTCACGCCCGTTCGTCGGAGACTTCATCCGGCTCAAGCTCATCGGCAACCCCGGCGCGGCCCTGTCGCTCGGGGCGGGCAACACGTGGGTCATGACCGGCATCGCCCTCGCGGTGCTCGTCGCGATCGTCGTCGTCGCCCGCCAGCTCGGGTCGCGGGCCTGGGCCATCGCGCTCGGCCTGCTGCTCGGAGCCGCGATCGGCAACCTCACCGACCGGTTCGTCCGTCCACCCGGCGGCGGCCAGGGCCACGTCGTGGACTTCATCGACTACAACCGCTGGTTCATCGGCAACGTCGCCGACATCTGGATCGTCTCCGCAGCGTGTCTCGTCGTCATCCTGGCTCTGCTCGGGATCGGCGTCGACGGCCGGCGCGACCACGGCCGGGCCGCCACCGCTCCCGACGCCACGACCGACCAGACCACTGCCCGGACCACTTCCCAGACCACCGGCGAGACGACCACGAACGGCGAGACCGACATGACGCAGCAGACCGACGGGACGCCGGACGCTCCCGAGACGCACGACGCGCGGCGTCAGGGGGGCGACCATGCCTGACGTGCGCACCGTGCTCGTGCCGGATGGCCTCGAGGGCGAACGCGTCGACGCCGGCGTGGCCCGCCTCTTCGGGGTCTCGCGCACCAAGGCCGCCGACCTCGCCGCCGACGGCCACGTCGTCATCGACGGCAAGACGGTCGCGAAGTCCGAGCGGCTCTCGGCCGGCACGATGCTCGAGGTCTCGTTGCCGCGCGCCGAGGACAGCCCGAGCCTGCAGGTCATCGCCCAGCCAGTCCCGGGGATGTCGATCGTCCATGACGACGACGACATCGTCGTCGTCGACAAGCCGGTGGGTGTCGCCGCGCACCCCAGCGTCGGCTGGAGCGGGCCGGACGTCGTGTCGGGGCTGGCCGCGGCGGGCTACCGGATCTCGACCTCGGGGGCCCCCGAGCGCCAGGGCGTCGTCAGCCGACTCGACGTCGGCACGTCCGGGCTCATGGTCGTCGCCAAGAGCGAGTACGCCTACTCCCGGCTCAAGCAGGCCTTCCGCAGCCGGACGGTCGACAAGACGTACCACGCCCTCGTCCAGGGTCTGCCCGACCCGGTCGTCGGGACCATCGACGCGCCGATCGGACGGCACCCCGGGCACGACTACAAGTTCGCCGTGATGAAGAGCGGCAAGCCGTCGGTGACGCACTACGAGGTCATCGAGGCGTTCCGCTACGCCAGCCTGCTCGACATCCACCTCGAGACCGGCCGCACCCACCAGATCCGCGTGCACTTCGCAGCGCTGCACCACCCGTGCTGTGGGGACCCGACCTACGGCGCCGACCCGAAGCTCGCAGCTCGCCTCAAGCTCGAGCGACAGTGGCTGCATGCGAAGGGTCTCGGCTTCGAGCACCCAGGCACGGGAGAGTACGTCCACTTCGAGAGTGACTACCCGGAGGACCTCCAGCGCGCGCTGGACATCATCGCGACCTTGTGACCTTCACCCTCGACGTGAGGGTGAAGGCCCTGGCGGGCCGTTCCGTATGCCGTGTGGCGGCGTGGTGTCCGTGCTGAACCCGACCGGGGCGGCGCGCTCCGGGTCGGGCCGGCGCGGGTCCGTGGCGGCCACGTTGCCGGTGACTGCCCGGGACCGCCGCCGTCCGAGGGCGACCCCGAGCCCGAGCGCGAGCACCGCGGCGGYGGTCGTCGCCCACCAGGGCACCGCACCGGGCGTCGCTGCCGCGCCCGTGCCGGGGATCACGGCTGCCACGCGAGCGGCAGCCACCGGCCGTGCCGTGGGCGAGGACGTCGAGGTCGGGGACGGCCTCGTGTCGCCGTAGACGCCGAGGGAGGTCAGCGTCGCGAGGAGCAGCGCGGTGTCCTTGGGCCGGTGCAGCACGGCGGGCGCCTGGAAGAGGTCCTTGCCGTCGGCGAGGTTCATCGACGTCTCGACCCAGACGTCGTCGCCGTCGATGATGACGGCGTCGACGCGCCACGGCGTGACGTCGTGGATCAGCCACGTCAGCCGGACCCGCGCGTCCATGAACGACGCGGCGGGCCTCGCGTCACCGGTGGGGGCGTTGTAGGCGTCGAGGGCCTTCTCGAGGTTCGCGTAGGCCGGGCTCCCGGTGAGGGCGCCTGCGGCCCGTGACCCGTCGTAGTCGACGGCGAGCACGGAGGTCGGGCCACCGGCGGACGCCGGCGGTGCGGACGCGACGAGCAGAGCCGCCGCGACGGCGGCGACGAGCAGGGTGAGTCTGCGCATGGTGTTCTCCTGGGGCGAGTGGGCCCCCGCGAGGGGCCGACGCCACCTCAACACCGCTGCGGACGCGGAGGTTCGCCCTCAGCCGGCCGACCGGGCCACGCGCAGCGCTTCCTCGAGGCTGTTCGCACCCTCGAGACGGTAGGTCACCTCACCCGCCGAGGACGGGACGACCCAGACGAGAGTCGGCCCGGCGAGGCGCGGCGGCTCGGAGTGGGTGTCCCCGGTCCGGTCCACCCACTCGACGCGGTGCGGCGACCCGATCCACACCGCGTCGTGGTCGGCCACCCGGGTCGGCGTGACCGCCTCCCACACCGTCTTGAGGTAGCCCCACGACAACGACCCGACGAAGACGTCGAGACGGGTCGTGCCGGCGCCCGACCCCCACACCAGCTCGGCGACGCGACCGTCGTGCGTGACCGTGACGGACGTCGGTGGGCCGAGCGCCGTGGGCGTCCCGATGTCCGCGCCGATGACCTGCTCCGCCTGCCTCAGCGTCACGGGCGTCGCCGGGGCCCCTCCGGCGCTGCTGCCCGCTGCTCTGGACGCCGGCGATGTCGTCGTGGGAGTCGCGGGCGGTGCGGGCACCTCCCGCACCACGATGCCGCCGATGCGGAGCAGCTCGAGGACCGCGGCACGGACCGGCGGGACGAGAGCGAGCACGAGCACGACGACGGCGGCCGTCGCCCAGCCCAGCCGGCGCCTCAGGACGCGCGTGGGCCGTGCGGCGCTGGGGATCGTCGCCACCACCTGGAGCGGTCCCACGGACGGCGGCTCGGCCGCCGGCTCGGGCGGCTGCACGGCGGCCAGGCGAGCGAGCACGAGCGTCACGAGGTCCGGCCTGGGCGGCTCTGTCACGAGCGTGCGGCCGAGGGCGACGAGCTCGGCCTCGAGGTCGAGGTGGTCAGGCATCGGCCATCACCTCCCGGAGCGAGCGAAGGGCGCGGTGGAGGCGGGACTTGACCGTGCCCGGCGGGATGTCGAGCGTCCCGGCGGTCTCCGCCTCCGAGAGCTCGAGCAGGTAGCGGCACGTCACGACCTCGCGCAGGTCGTCGGGCAGGCCCTCCACCGCCTCGACGAGCCCGGCTCGCCGGTCGCGTGAGACCGCGGCGTCGGCCGGGTCCGGCACCGGGTCCGTCGCCGTCCTCTCCGCGGCCACCCGGAGCTCGCGCAGGGCGCGCCGTGACCGGCCGCGCTGGAGGTTGCGCGTCTCGTTGACGACGATCCGCAGCAGCCACGGACGGAATCCCGCGCCCTCGTGGAACCGCGGCAGGGCCTGGTATGCCTTCACGAACGCCTCCTGCACGACGTCGTCGGCCTCGCTCCCAGCGCCGGAGAGCACCGCGAGCCGTTTGGCGATCGGGGCGTGCAGCGTGACGAGCACCGCGTACGCCGATGCGTCACCGGCGCGTACGCGAGCCAGTACCGCTGCCTCCTCGGACGTGTCGATCCCTGCCTCCGTCCCCACCGACGACCTGCCTCGGCACCATGGTGCCGTCCCGACGCCCCCTCAACACCGCTCGCGCCGGATCGGTTCGCGCGGACCGCGCGACACCCCCACCGACACGCCGAGGAGTGTCCTCGCGGAGGCTTAGACTCGTCCACGATGTCGACCGAAGCCGCCCCGCGCAACGACCAGAACTTCGTGCACCTCCACGTGCACACGGAGTACTCCATGCTCGATGGGGCGGCGCGTATCGGCGACCTCTTCAGCGAGGCGGCGCGGATGGGCATGCCGGCCCTCGCGACGACCGACCACGGCTACGTCTTCGGCGCCTACGAGTTCTGGAAGAAGGCGCAGGGCACCGGCGTCAAGCCGATCATCGGCGTCGAGGCCTACATCACGCCGGGCACGCACCGCACCGACCGCACCAAGGTCAGCTGGGGCGACGGCGGTCGCGACGACATCTCCGGCAGCGGCGCGTACACCCACATGACGATGCTCGCCGAGAACAACCAGGGCATGCACAACCTCTTCCGGATGAGCTCCATCGCGAGCCTCGACCAGGTGTACACCAAGTGGCCGCGCATCGACCGCGACCTGCTCTCGACCTACGGCAAGGGCCTCATCGTCACGACAGGCTGCCCGTCGAGCGAGATCCAGACCAAGCTGCGGTTCGGGATGTACGACGAGGCGCGCGAGGTCGCCGGCGAGCTGCGTGACATCTTCGGCAACGAGAACGTCTACGTCGAGCTGATGGACCACGGTCTCGACATCGAGCGCCGCACCCAGAAGGACCTCATCCGGCTCGCGCGCGACCTCAAGCTGCCGCTCCTGGCCACCAACGACCTGCACTACACCCGCGCCGAGGACGCCAAGGCCCACGCCGCACTGCTCTGCGTCCAGTCGGGCTCGACCTTGATGGACCCCAACCGGTTCAAGTTCGACGCCGACGACTTCTACCTCAAGTCCGGGCAGGAGATGCGCCACCTGTGGCGCGAGCTGCCAGAGGCGTGCGACAACACCCTGCTCATCGCCGAGCGTTGCGAGGTCTCCTTCACCGAGGGGGAGGGGCGCTTCATGCCGCGCTTCCCGGTGCCCGAGGGCGAGGACGAGACGTCGTGGTTCATCAAGGAGGTCGAGACCGGCCTGTCGCGCCGCTTCCCCGAAGGAGTGCCCGACTACGCCCGCAAGCAGGCGGCCTTCGAGGAGGACGTCATCGTCTCCAAGGGCTACCCGGGCTACTTCCTCGTCGTCGCCGACTTCATCAACTGGGCCAAGCGCAACGGCATCCGCGTCGGTCCCGGCCGAGGCTCGGGTGCCGGCTCGATGTGCGCCTACGCCATGGGCATCACCGACCTCGACCCGATCCCGCACGGCCTCATCTTCGAGCGGTTCCTCAACCCCGAGCGCATGTCGATGCCCGACTTCGACGTCGACTTCGACGAGCGCCGGCGTGGTGAGGTCATCCGCTACGTCACCGAGAAGTACGGCGAGGAGCGCGTCGCGCAGATCGTCACCTACGGCACGATCAAGGCCAAGCAGGCCCTCAAGGACGCGAGCCGCGTCCTCGGCCACCCGTTCGCGATGGGCGAGAAGCTCACCAAGGCGATGCCACCCGACGTCATGGGCAAGGGCATGCCGCTCGCAGACGTCTTCAAGCCCGACTCCAAGCGCTACAACGAGGCCGGCGACTTCCGCGTCGTCCACGACGAGGACCCCCAGGCGCAGGAGGTCGTCGCCACGGCGCTCGGCCTCGAGGGCCTGAAGCGCCAGTGGGGCGTGCACGCGGCCGGCGTCATCATGTCGAGCGAGCCGCTCGTCGACGTCATCCCGATCATGCGCCGCCTGCAGGACGGCCAGATCATCACGCAGTTCGACTACCCCAGCTGCGAGTCGCTGGGCCTGGTCAAGATGGACTTCCTCGGCCTGCGCAACCTGACGATCCTCGACGACGCCATCGAGAACATCAAGCTCAACCGCGACGAGGACATCGACCTCGACGAGCTGTCCAAGACCCTCGACGACCGCGCCACCTACGACCTGCTCGGTCGCGGCGACACCCTCGGCGTCTTCCAGCTCGACGGCGGCGGCATGCGCTCGCTGCTGCGTCTCATGCAGCCCGACAACTTCGAGGACATCTCGGCGGCCCTCGCGCTCTACCGACCGGGGCCGATGGGTGTCAACGCCCACACGAACTTCGCCCTGCGCAAGAACGGCAAGCAGGAGGTCGTCCCGCTCGACCCCCAGCTCAAGGGCAAGCTCCAGCAGGAGATGATCGACGCCCTCGACCCGATCCTCGGGATGACCTACGGCCTGGTCATCTACCAGGAGCAGGTCATGGAGATCGCCCAGAAGCTCGCCGGCTACACGCTCGGCAACGCCGACCTGCTCCGCCGCGCGATGGGCAAGAAGAAGAAGGAGGTCCTCGACGCCGAGTACGTCCCCTTCTCGGAGGGCATGAAGTCGCAGGGCTTCAACGAAGCCTCCATCGCGGCGCTGTGGGGCGTCCTCGTCCCCTTCTCGGACTACGCGTTCAACAAGGCGCACACGGCGGCATACGGCCTGGTGTCGTACTGGACGGGCTACCTCAAGGCCAACTACCCCGCCGAGTACATGGCGGCCCTGCTGACGAGCGTGCGCGACGACAAGGACAAGTCGGCGCTCTACCTCAACGAGTGCCGGCACATGGGCATCAAGGTGCTGCCGCCCGACGTCAACGAGTCGATCGCCAACTTCGCGGCCGTCGGCACCGACATCCGCTTCGGTCTCGCCGCGATCCGCAACGTCGGCCTGCCCGTCGTCCAGGCCATCATCAAGGCCCGCGAGGAGAAGGGGTCCTTCGCCTCGTTCAAGGACTTCCTCTCGAAGGTGCCGGCCGTCGTCTGCAACAAGCGCACCATCGAGTCGCTCATCAAGGGTGGCGCGTTCGACTCGCTCGGCGAGAGCCGGCGCGGCATGGTCGAGGTCCACGAGCGCTACATCGACGCGCTCGTCGAGGTCAAGAAGCAGGAGGCCATCGGCCAGGACAGCCTCTTCGGCAGCTTCGGCGACGACGACGACGCCGGCGCCTCCGACGGCCCGGGGGCCTTCGACGGCCTGCCGCCCGTGCCGACGCTCGAGTGGGACAAGGCCAGCCTGCTCTCCTTCGAGCGCGAGATGCTCGGCCTCTACGTCAGCGACCACCCGCTCTTCGGCATCGAGCACATCCTCGCCACGCATGCCGACACCTCGATCGCCTCGCTCATGGGCGACGACCCCAAGGCCGACGGCACGCCCGTCACCGTCGCCGGGCTCATCACGAGCCTCCAGCTCAAGCGCACGAAGAAGGGCGACCTCTGGGCCATCGCGACCGTCGAGGACCTCGACGGCGCCATCGAGTGCCTCTTCTTCCCCTCGGCCTACATGACGTACTCGACGATGCTCGCCCAGGACACCGTCTGCGCGGTCAAGGGCCGCATCAGTGCCCGCGACGACTCGATCTCGATCTTCGCCCAGGAGCTGACGATCCCCGACATCAAGGAGGGACCGCGCGGGCCGGTCGTCCTGACCCTCCCACTCGGTCGGGCCACCCCCGCCGTGGCCGAGAGCCTCAAACGCGTCCTGGGGGAGCACCCCGGCGCGACCGAGGTCCAGGTCAAGCTGACCCAGCCCGGGCGCTCGGTGCTCATGTCGCTCGACGACTCGCTCCGGGTCAACGCCACCTCGGCGCTCTTCGGCGACCTCAAGGCCCTGCTCGGTCCGGCCTGCCTCAGCTGATGCGCGAGGCGGACCGCCGGCGGCTGCGTCGGGCGCGGATGGCCGCGCTCCTCCTGTCGCCCCCGCTCGGCAGCGACGGTCCGGTGTCGGCGCTCGCCGTCGCCCGGGAGCTCGGCGCCCTGCAGGCCCAGGACTACGGCAGCGGTGTGTGGTCCCTCGGGGTGCGCTCGGGACTGACGCTCGAGCAGGTCGAGCAGGCTGTCGTCGACCATGAGGTCGTGCGCACGTGGCCGATGCGCGGCACGATCCACTGGGTCCCGGCCGAGGACGCCCGGTGGATGTGCGAGCTGCTCGCGTCGCCCCGCAGCACGACGCTCGCCACGCGCTTCGCCCAGCTCGGCATCACCGAGGCCGATGTCGAGCTGTCCGGACGACTCTTCGAGCAGCACCTCCGTGAGCCCATGAGCCGTCCCGACGTCGCCGCCCTCCTCGTCGATCACGGCATCGACCCCACCGACCAGCGCAACTACCACCTCATCGGGCACCACTGCATGAGCGGACTCATCTGCCAGGGGCCGGTCATCGGCAAGCAGCCGAGCTTTGTCCTCATCGACTCGTGGGTTCCTTACTCCCGCAAGCCGTCCCGCGAGGAAGGGCTCGCGACCGTGGCCGAGCGCTACGTCCGCAGCCACGGTCCCGTCACCGAGAAGGACCTCGCCGGCTGGCTGCTCAAGCCGCTCGGTCTCACGCGCGAGGCGCTCGCGTTGGTCGGTGACCGCATCGTGAGCGAGGTGCTCGACGGGCAGAGGTGGCTCACCCACGTGGACGCGCGCCCGGTCCCCGAGGGTCCTGGCGGCGTGCACCTGCTGCCCCAGTGGGACGAGTTCCTCCTCGGCTACAAGTCGCGCGACGTGACCCTGCCGCCCGAGCACTTCGTCAAGGTCGTGCCCGGCCGCAACATGGTCTTCAAGCCGACGCTCGTCGTCGACGGCGAGGTCGCCGGCACCTGGCGGCGCGTCCAGAAGCGCGAGCACGTGCTCGTCGAGGTCTCCCCGTTCGCCGACCTGTCGGCCCGCCGGTGGCGCGAGGTCGACGCAGCGGCCGCCGCCTACGGCACGTTCCTCGGCACGGAGGCCGAGGTCGTACGCGTCGGGCCGGCCGACAGAACCGCCTGACGTGGCACGGGGGCCGGTTCCACCCTCGCCGCTGCCGCCGCGTCACGGCGTCGACGCCCAGCGCTTCCGGATGCCGCAGTCGGGGCCGTGGGGGTCGCTGCGCGACCACCTCGTCGAGCGGCTTGCACCCGGGCTCACGGCCGACGAGGTCGACCGGATGCTCGGGGCGGGGGAGTTCGTCGACGCCTCGGGAGCGCCGGTGCCCGCGGACGCCCCGTTCGTGCCGCAGTCGGCCGTCTGGGCGCACCGCGACCTGCCGGTCGAGGTGGTGCATCCGGAGGAGCTCGTCGTGCTGCACCGCGACGAGCGCATCGTCGTCGTCGACAAGCCGCACGACATGGCGACGATGCCCCGCGGCCGGCACGTCGTGCAGAGCGCCCTGGCCCGGGCCCGCGTCCTGACCGGCGAGCACCGGCTCGCCCCGGCCCACCGCCTCGACCGGCCGACGGCAGGTGTCCTGATGTTCACGACGGAACAGCGGTGGCGCGGCGCGTACCAACGCGTCTTCGCCGAGTCGCTCGCGCACAAGGAGTACCTCGCGGTCGCACCCGTCCGTGAGGGGCTCGTCCTGCCCCTCGTCCGGCGCACGCACCTCGTCAAGGAGCACGGCACGCATCAGGCCCACGAGGTCGAGGGCGCCGAGCCCAACTCCGAGACGCTCGTCGAGCTGCTCGACACGGCGTCCGGTGCCGGGCGGGCGGGGGAGGACCTCGGGCTCTACCGCCTGACTCCCCGCACCGGGCGCACGCACCAGCTGCGCTGCCAGCTCCAGGGCCTCGGCGTCCCCATCGTCGACGATCCGCTCTACCCCGTCGAGCGAGACGTGCCGGTGGGCGACTTCAGCTCCCCGCTGCAGCTGCTCGCCGCCGTGCTGGCCTTCGACGACCCCGTCGACGGCACACCCCGCCGGTTCGTCACGCGGCGCCGGCTGGCCCGCTGGCCCGGCTCGTGGCCCGCCTGCTGAGCCCGGGCGACGGGCCGGCCGCGATGTCACCGGGCGTTCAGCAACCGGTGGTCATCTCGACGCGCGAGACGGACCGCCCCGGTCTAGGGTGACCCGCAGACCGCGCGGAAGAGCCGGTCCCAGGGAGGAAATCCATGCGTCAATCTCGTCCTGCCCTGCGTCGGGTCGCCGCGGTCACCACCGCTGCGCTCGCCGTGGGCATCACCCCCTTCGTCGCGGCCGCACCGGCCTCAGCGGCGGCCCCGACGGAGCTGTTCATCAGCGAGTACGTCGAGGGCTCGAGCAACAACAAGGCGCTCGAGATCTACAACGGCACCGGCGCGACGGTCGACCTCGCCGCGGCCGGCTACAACGTCCAGGTCTTCGCCAACGGCGCCACGACCGCGACCAACACGACCAACCTCACCGGCAACCTGTCCTCCGGCGACGTCTTCGTCTTCGCCAACTCCGGGGCCTCTGCCGCGATCCTCGCCCTGGCGGACCTCGCGAACGGCAGCGCCAACTGGAACGGTGATGACGCCGTCGTCCTCCGCAAGGGCACCACGGTCCTCGACGTCATCGGCCAGGTCGGGTTCCGTCCCGCGACCCCGGCCGAGTGGGGCACCGGCCTCACCTCGACCATGGACAACACCCTGCGGCGCAAGTCGTCCGTCACCACGGGCGACAGCAACGGCGCCGACGCGTTCGACCCCGCCGTCCACTGGGACGGCTACGCCGTCGACACCATCGACGGCCTGGGCAGCCACTCCGTCGACGGCGGTTCGGCGACCGACGTCGCCCCGAGCGTGACCTCGACGACCCCGACCGACGGCTCGCCCAACGTCGCGGTCGACGCGAGCCCCACGGTGACCTTCTCCGAGCCGGTCAACGCCGCCGCGGGAGCCTTCACCCTCTCGTGCTCCCTGTCCGGCGACAAGACCTTGGCTGTCACCGGCGGCCCGACGACCTTCACGCTCGACCCGTCGGCCGACTTCGCCCTCGGCGACGCCTGCACCCTGACGGTCTCGGCCCCCGCCGTCACCGACCAGGACGCCATCGACCCGCCGGACTCCCCGGCGACCGACGTCGTCGTGCACTTCTCGGTGCCGGCCGCCAACCCGTGCGAGGTCACCCCGACCCCGATCCCGTCCATCCAGGGCAGCGGCGACACCGCGGCGATCACCGGCTCGGTCACGACGCGCGGCGTCGTCGTCGGTGACTACGAGGGCGGGTCACCCGCACTGCGCGGCTTCTTCCTCCAGGACCCGAAGGGCGACGGCGACCCCGCGACGTCCGACGGCATCTTCGTCTTCGAGGGCAGCAACGCCAATGCCGTCCAGCTCGGTGACGTCGTCACCGTGACGGGCAACGCCGGCGAGAACCAGGGCCAGACCCAGGTCAGCGCCGCCACCGTCGCGGTCTGCGGCACCGGTTCGGTCGCCCCGACCGAGGTGCGCTTCCCCGTGGCCAGCCCGACGGCGCTCGAGCGCTACGAGGGCATGCTCGTCACGCTCCCGCAGGACATGTCCGTCACCGAGCACTTCCAGCTCGGCCGCTTCGGCCAGGTCACGCTCTCGCAGGGAGGCCGCCTCGAGCAGCCGACCAACGTCGTCGCCCCGGGGGCCGACGCCGCGGCCCTCCAGGCGTCCAACGACCTGCGCAAGATCATCCTCGACGACACGACCCAGGCCCAGAACGTCGACCCGATCGTCTTCGGTCGAGGCGGCGCGCCGCTGACCGCGGCCAACACCCTGCGCGGTGGCGACACCGTCACCGACCTGACCGGTGTCCTCAACTACACCTGGGGTGGCAACGCGGCCAGCGCCAACGCCTACCGCATCCGCCCCGTCTCCCCGTCCGCGACCGTCGACTTCCAGCCGACGAACCCGCGTCCGTCGAGCCCGCCCGCCGTGGGTGGCGACACCCGCGTGGTCGGGATGAACCTGCTCAACTTCTTCAACACCCTCGACACGACCGGCAACAACTGCCGCGGCGGCCTCACCGGTGCGGTCATGGACTGCCGCGGAGCCAACACCGCAACGGAGTTCGACCGCCAGTGGCGCAAGACCCTCGCTGCAGTCTCGGGCACCCAGGCCGACGTCGTCGCCTTCATGGAGATGGAGAACGACGGCTACGGCGCGGACAGCGCCGAGGAGTTCCTCGTCGGGAAGCTCAACGAGAAGGACGGCTACGGCACGTGGGCGTTCATCGACGCCGACGCCCGCACCGGCCAGACGGACGCCCTCGGCAACGACGCGATCAAGGTCGGCATGCTCTACAAGCCGGCCGCGGTGACGCCGGTGGGCACGACCGCGGCGCTCAACTCCGTCGACTTCGTCAACGGGGGCGACTCCGGCCCGCGCAACCGTCCCTCGCTCGCCCAGGCGTTCCGCGACAACTCGACGGGTGGCACGTTCGTCGCCGTCGCGAACCACCTCAAGAGCAAGGGCAGCGCGTGCGACGCGCCCGACGCCGGCGACGGCCAGGGCAACTGCACCGCGGTCCGCGTCCGTTCGGCGCAGCTGCTCGCCGCCTGGCTGGCCGGTGACCCCACGGGCACGGGTGACCCCGACGTCCTCATCCTCGGCGACATGAACTCCTACGCCAAGGAGGACCCGATCACGACGCTCGAGAAGGCCGGCTTCACCAACCTCATCGAGCAGCGCAACGGGCGTGAGGCGTACTCCTACGCCTTCGACGGGCAGTGGGGCTACCTCGACCACGCGCTCGGCTCGGCGTCGATCAGCAGCCAGGTGACGGAAGTCGGCGACTGGCACGTCAACGCCGACGAGCCCGCGATCCTCGACTACAACACCGAGTTCAAGACGGCCCGGCAGGTCACGAGCCTCTACGCGGCCGACGAGTTCCGGATCTCCGACCACGACCCCGTCGTCGTCGGGCTCGACCTCACCAACGCCGCCCCGGTCGTCGGCAGGGTCACTGGCCCGACGTCGGCCGTCTCGGTCGGCTCCCCGGCGGGCGTCAGCGCGACGTTCTCCGACGCCGACCCGCTCGACACCCACACGGCGAGCATCTCGTGGGGTGACGGGTCGAGCTCGGCGGGCACCATCACCGGTGGCACGGTGAGCGGCAGCCACGTCTACGCGGCCGCGGGCATCTACACCGTGACCGTCACCGTGACCGACGAGTGGGGCAACGCGGGCTCGGGCACGACGAGCGTCGTCGCCTACGACCGCGCGGCCGGCTTCGTCACCGGGGGCGGCACCATCGCGTCCCCAGCCGGTGCCCTGACCTCGAACCCGTCGCACAGCGGCAAGGGCAGCCTCGAGCTGTCCGTCGCCTACGGCAGCGGGGCCACCGTCCCGTCCGGCTCGTTCGGCTACGGCCTCGCGGGCACGTCGTTCTCCGTCGCCACGACGACGTTCGACTGGCTCGTCGTCAGCGGCACGACGGCGACCTTCTCGGGGCCGGTCACGGTCAACGGGACCGCCGGCTACCGCGCGGTCGTCACCGTCACCGACCAGGGCAAGAGCGACTCGTTCCGCCTCGTCGTGACGACGGCGTCGGGCTCCGTCGCCTACGACTCCGGCACGCAGACCGTGAAGGGTCAGATCGTCATCCACTGACCGACGCAGGGACGCACGGCCCGGGATCGACCGATCCCGGGCCGTTCGTCGTGTCCGGAGGGGCCGTTCCGGGCCGGCMGGCCGCTACCGTGACGCCATGAGGCGAGCACTGTTCGTGCGGGTCAACCGGGTCGTCAACGTCGTCGTCCGGCGTCTCGGGCTGCGCCGCTTCCGAGGTGGTGACCTGCTCCTGCTGACGACGACCGGGCGACGGAGCGGGCAGCGCCGCACGACGCCGCTCCTGCACCTCGCCCGGGACGGGGGATGGCTGGTCGTGGCCTCCAACGGCGGCGCCGACTGGGAGCCGGGCTGGTGGCTCAACCTCCGCGCCGGGGCCCCGGGCACGGTGGAGGTCGACGGCCGAGCGGTGCCGGTGCACGGCGAGGAGGTCACCGGGCCGGAGCGTGAGCAGCTCTGGGGCGAGCTCACCGAGAGGGTCTTCGACTTCGACTCCTACCAGGCGAAGGTGAGCCGACGGATCGCCGTCGTCAGGCTGACGCCCACCTCCGGCTGACCGCGGCCGCGACCCTAGACTGCCCGGATGCAGCACCCCCCGACCGCTCGGCGCGACCCCGTCGCCCGCGAGCACCACGGCGACCGTTTCGACGACCCCTACGCGTGGATGGCGGATCGTGACTCGGACGAGCTGCGCGAGCTGCTCGTGGCCGAGAACGCCCACGCCACCGAGCGCACCGAGCACCTGCGTCCGCTCGCCGAGCAGGTCTTCGAGGAGTTCCGCTCCCGCATCGAGGAGACTGACCTCTCGGTGCCCGTGCGTCACGACCGCTGGTGGTACTACTCGCGCACGGTCGAGGGCGAGCAGTATGCCGTCGAGGCACGCGTGCTCGTCGCCGACCACCCGCAGCGGCCGACCCTCGATGCCGGTCGCCCGCCGGTCGGCGAGCAGGTGCTGCTCGACCAGAACGAGGAGGGCCGGGACCACGAGTTCTTCGCGGTCGGCGTCAGCGAGGTGTCGCCGTCCGGCGACCTGCTCGCGTATGCCGTCGACGTCGTCGGCGACGAACGCTACGACGTGCGCGTACGCCGGATCGAGGACGGAGTCGTCCTCGACGACGTCGTGCGCCGCACCGGCGGGTCGTTCGCCTGGTCACTCGACGCCGGGCACTTCTTCTACACGCGCGTCGACGACGCCTGGCGGCCGCACCAGGTGTGGCGCCACGAGGTGGGCACACCCGCCGAGGCCGACGTGCTCGTGCACGAGGAGGCCGACGAGCGCTTCTTCGTCGGGGTCGGCACCTCGCGCGACGACCGGCTGGTCATCATCGCCATCGGTTCCAAGACGACGAGCGAGTTCCGCCTCCTCGAGGCCGACGCGCCGATGGGCACGCCCCGGGTCGTGGCCGAGCGACGCCAGGGCGTCGAGTACGACATCGAGCCCTTCGGCGACCAGCTGCTCGTCACGCACAACGCCAACCGCGTGAACTTCGAGCTGGCCACAGCCCCCGTGACGAGCACCACGGTGGACGACTGGGTGCCGCTGGGCGTCACGACGGAGGACGAGTACATCACGGGCGCAGAGGGATTCGACGACTTCATCGCGGTCTCGCTGCGTCGGGAGGGCGGCACCGGAGTGCGCGTCGTGCTGCGCGACCCGACCGCCCCCAACGGTCTGGGGGAGTCGCACGACATCGCGGTCGGGGAGCCCATCGGCACGCTCCACGTCGGCGTGAACCCCGAGGCGGACACGCCCACGCTCCAGGTCGTCCACGAGTCCCTCGTCACGCCCCGGACCGTGGAGGACTACGACGTCCGTGCCCGCACCTTCACGCTGCTCAAGCAGCAGCACGTGCGCGGCGACGTCGACCTGGCGCAGTACCGCCAGCGACGCGAGTGGGCCACGGCGCCCGACGGGACCCGCGTGCCGATCTCCGTCGTGCACCGCCACGACGTCACGGCCGACGGCACGGCTCCCGGGCTGCTCAACGCGTACGGCGCCTACGGCATCTCGAGCGACCCGTGGTTCTCCGTCCTGCGACTCTCGCTCCTCGACCGCGGCTGGGTCTTCGCCATCGCACACGTGCGCGGTGGCTCCGAGATGGGGCGGTCGTGGTACGACGACGGCAAGCTCGAGGCGAAGCCCAACACGTTCACCGACCTCGTCGCGTGTGCGGACCACCTCGTCGATAGCGGCGTCGTCGCCCCGGATCGTCTTGCAGCAGAGGGTGGCTCGGCGGGCGGCCTGCTCATGGGCGCCGTCGTCAACCTCGCTCCTGAGCGTTTCCGCTTCGTCCACGCGCAGGTGCCGTTCGTCGACGCGCTGACGACGGTGCTCGACCCGAGCCTGCCGCTCACGGTCGTCGAGTGGGAGGAGTGGGGCAACCCGCTCGAGGACCCGACGGCATACGCGCTCATGAAGTCGTACAGCCCCTACGACAACGTCCAGCCGACGCGCCACCCGAGCCTGCTCGTCACGGCCGGCCTGGACGACACCCGCGTCTACGTCACCGAGCCGGCCAAGTGGGTCGCTGCCCTGCGGCACGCCGACCTCGAGGTCGACGACCCCGCGCAGATCCTCTTCCGCACCGAGATGGCCGCGGGCCACGGTGGCCGGTCCGGACGCTATGACCTGTGGCGCGAATGGGCTTGGGAGACGGCCGTGCTCATCGACCAGACGTCGTGAGCCGGCCGTCCCCGGGGCCCACCGCTCTGCGGGGTCACGAGCCGTAGATCGCGGTCACCCACTCCGGGTGGTCGATGAACGGGTTCCGGTTGTGCTGCCAGGTGTCGAAGATGACCTGGTTGCGGCGCTTCTCGAACGCGCCGGGCGGGTCCTGCAGGTTCCACTGCTTGAGCACCGAGAGCTTGCCGATGTAGGGCGCGGTGCCGTTGCCGACGATGTTGTTGGGCTCGAGGTCGGCGAAGCCGTCGCCGCCGTCCCAGCGGACCGCCATGTAGAAGATCATCCGGGCGACGTCGCCCTTGACCGCGTTGCGCGGCTCGAAGGAGTCGGCATCGCTGAGGCAGCCGGTGCACTGGGACACCGCCGACCCGCCGAGGTCGAAGTCGAGGTTGCCGCGGGTGGAGTTGACGGTGACGTCCTCGGGCCGCAGGTGGTGCACGTCGGTGCCCGGGCCGTTGACCGTGCCGAAGTCGCCGTGGCTCTTGGCCCAGACGTGCTCGCGGTTCCACTGGTCGACGCCGCCACCGTTGTCGGACTTGGCGATCGAGCGCCCCGAGTAGATCTCGACGACGTTGTTGGTGTTGCTCGGGTCCTGGTCGGTGTCCTTCAGGGCGGTCCAGACCTGGTCGTAGGTCAGGGTCGTGACGCTGCTGGAGATGATGCGGTGCAGCTCGGTGTGCAGCGCCGAGCCGGTCTTGCCGATGGCCGACGCGTAGTACGTCGAGTCGTAGGGGCCCGTCGTGCCGGTGGGGATCGGGCTCGTCGTCGTGCTCGTGGGGCTGGTCGTCGTGGTCGTCGTCGACGTGCCGCTGAACGCGAAGGCGCTCGTCGACGTCATGCCCGGGTGCGAGAAGTACGCCGCCAGCGCACCGGTCACGTCGAGCTGGCGCCCCATGAGGGAGAGGTTGCTCTGCAGACCCCACGAGGACCGGAACGCCGACGGGATCTGGACGTAGAGCATCCGGCTCGTCGACGTCTCCGACGCGGAGTCGGCGATGGCGAGCGCGTAGTCGTTGGGGAAGTTCGAGCGCACGACGGTGCTCGTCGCGGTCGGCTGTCCCACGACGTAGCCGCGGACGGTTGCGCTCTGACCGGCCTGCGACCCGATGGCTTGCGACACCGTGAGCGGGGCGGCCGCGGCCAGAGCGGGCGCTGCGGCCACGCGCGGGAGTGGCAGGGTATTCGCCGGGGAGCCCGCAGCGCTGGTGAGCGCGAGACTCGGCGGGACGAGGGCGATGGCGAGGCCGGTGACGACGGCAGCGATGCGACGCCGGGGGATGACGACGGGCACGGGTTCTCCTGTCGGGCGGGGGAGTCGGGTGGATGACGCAACCCACGGCCCGGGTCGGGCGGTGGCCCCACGAGCGTGTCGGAACGGCCGTGAACGCCGGGTCAGTCGTTGGTCTGACCTTCGTCAGGGCCGGTCCAAGATTCGGCAGGCGCGAGGACCGACGCCGCGCCCCTCGCTCCGCACGGTGAGACCGTGGTCCGGGCCCCCGGCCGCGCCTTCTAGACTGGTGACCCATGATGTCCTCCCTCGACCTGCGCGGGCGCACGCTCGACGTGCGCTTCCTGCGCAAGGCCCTGCCACGAGCCGAGTTCGACGTCACGGCAGCCCTCGAGCAGGTGCGGCCGATCTGCGAGGACGTCGAGCATCGCGGGGCCGTGGCACTGCGCGACCTCGGAGAGCGGTTCGATGGCGTGCGGCCGACCCACCTGCGGGTGCCGCGGGCCGTGCTGCGGTCCGCCCTCGATCGGCTCGACCCCGACCTGCGCGCCGCGCTCGAGGAGTCCATCCGTCGCGCCCGCATCGTCCACGCCGACCAGCGCCGCACCGACACGACGACCGAGGTCGTCCCCGGCGGCACCGTCACCGAGCGGTGGGTGCCCGTCGACCGCGTCGGTCTCTACGTGCCCGGTGGACTCGCGGTCTACCCGAGCAGCGTCATCATGAACGTCGTCCCGGCCCAGCTCGCCGAGGTTGGTTCGCTGGCCGTCGCGTCACCCCCGCAGCGCGAGAACGTCGGCGAGTTCGCCGGCTACCCGAACCCGACGATCCTCGCGGCGTGCGCGCTCCTCGGCGTCGACGAGGTGTATGCCGTCGGCGGCGCCCAGGCGGTCGCGATGTTCGCGCACGGCTTCGTCGACGACGACCCCCAGTGGGGCGAGGTCGACGGCGAGCCGGTCGTGTGCGACCCCGTCTCGCTCGTCACCGGCCCTGGCAACATCTGGGTCGTCGCCGCCAAGCGCCTGCTCAAGGGCCTCATCGGCATCGACGCGGAGGCCGGTCCCACCGAGATCGCGATCCTCGCCGACGACTCGGCCGACGCGGACCACGTGGCCGCCGACCTCGTGAGCCAGGCCGAGCACGACCCGCTCGCGGCCTCGGTGCTCGTCACCGACAGCGAGGAGCTCGCAGAGGAGACCCGGCGCGCCCTCGCCCGTCGGGTGCCGGCCACGAAGCACGCCGAGCGCGTCACCGAGGCGCTCGAGGGCACGCAGTCGCGGATCGTCCTCGTCGACGACGTCGACGCCGGTCTCGCCGTCGTCAACGCGTATGCCGCCGAGCACCTCGAGATCCAGACCCGCGACGCCGCGGGCGTCGCGGCCCGCGTGCGCAACGCCGGCGCCGTCTTCGTCGGTCCGCACAGCCCGGTGAGCCTCGGTGACTACGCCGCCGGCTCCAACCACGTCCTGCCCACCGCCGGCTGCGCGTGCCACTCGAGCGGCTTGTCGGTGCAGTCCTTCCTGCGCGGCATCCACGTCGTCGACTACGACGAGCCCGCCCTGCGTGATGTCGCCCGCCACGTCGTCACACTCGCCCAGGCCGAGGACCTCCCGGCACACGGCGAAGCCGTGACGGCGCGGTTCGGCGACGAGGTGCCCCGGTGACCGACCGGCCGAGCGCCGCCGACGAGGTCCAGCGTCTGCTCCGGCCCGACCTGCGCGGTCGCACGCCGTACGGCGCTCCGCAGCTCGACGTGCCGGTCCGGCTCAACACCAACGAGAACTCCTACCCGGTTCCCCAGGTCGTCGTCGACGCGGTCGTCGCGGCGCTCGCCGACGACGTCGCCTCGCTCAACCGCTACCCCGACCGCGAGTTCACCGACCTGCGCAAGGCGCTGACGGCATACCTCGAGAAGCAGTCGGGGGTGTCGGTGACGCCCGAGCAGGTGTGGGCCGGCAACGGCTCCAACGAGGTGCTGTCGCACATCGTGCAGGCCTTCGGCGGTCACGGCCGGGTCGCGCTCGGCTTCACGCCGAGCTACTCGATGCACCCGATCATCAGCGAGACGCACGGCACCACATGGGTCGACGGGCTCCGCTCTGCCGCAACCGATCCCGATGCCTTCGACCTGACCGCAGAGTCGGCTGCGCAGCAGGCCCGGGCGCACGACCCGTCGATCGTGTTCCTCTGCTCGCCCAACAACCCGACCGGCACGGCGCTGCCGTTCGAGGTCATCGGGGCCGTGCTCGAGGCGGCCCCGAACGCTGTCGTCGTCGTGGACGAGGCCTACGCCGAGTTCGCCCGGCCGGGCACGCGGTCAGCACTGACGCTGCTCGCCGAGCATCCCAGGCTCGTCGTGACGCGCACCATGAGCAAGGCGTTCGCCTTCGCCGGAGGTCGCCTCGGCTACCTCGTGGCGGCCCCCGAGCTCGTCGACGCGCTGCGCCTCGTCCGCCTGCCCTACCACCTGAGCAGCCCGACGCAGACGATCGCCCGGATCGCCCTCGAGCACGCCGACGTCATGCTCGGCACGGTCGAGGTCATCAAGCATCAGCGCGACCGGATCGTCGACCGTCTCGCCGCGCTCGGTGCGCGCCCCGTGGCCAGCGACAGCAACTTCGTCCTCTTCGGCGGCCTCCGAGACGAGAAGGCCACGTGGGAGGCCCTGCTCGACGAGGGCGTCCTCGTCCGCGACATGGGGATCGCCCACCACCTGCGCGTCACGGCGGGCGACCCCCACGAGACGACCGCGTTCCTCGAGGCCATGACGCGCCTCGCCCCCGCCCACGTCCTCCCCAGCAGCGCCGACCGGCAGGAGCCACCCGCATGAGCCCCACCAGCCGCACCGCGAAGATCAGCCGTGCGACGTCCGAGTCGTCCGTCGAGCTCTGGCTCGACCTCGACGGCACCGGCACGTCCGACATCTCGACCGGCGTCCCGTTCTACGACCACATGCTCCACTCGCTGAGCAAGCACTCGCTCATCGACCTCACGGTCAAGGCCACGGGAGACGTCGACGTCGACGTGCACCACACGGTCGAGGACACGGCGATCGTCCTCGGCCAGGCCCTGCGCGAGGCGCTCGGCGACAAGGCCGGCATCTCCCGCTTCGGTGACGCCACGGTCCCGCTCGACGAGGCCCTGTGCCACGCCGTCGTCGACGTCGCCGGTCGTCCGTACGTCGTGCACGAGGGCGAGCCGGAGGGCCAGCAGTACGCCCTCATCGGTGGCCACTTCACCGGCTCGATGACGCGGCACGTCCTCGAGTCCTTCGCCTACAACGCCGGCCTGTGCCTGCACGTGCGCGTCCTGGCGGGCCGCGACCCTCACCACATCGTCGAGGCGCAGTTCAAGGCCGTGGCGCGAGCGCTCCGGGCGGCCATCGCACCCGACCCGCGCGTCGTCGGGATCCCGAGCGCCAAGGGAGCGCTCTGACGATGGTGGCTCGTCGATGAGCGCCGGCGTCGTCGTCCTCGACTACGGCAGTGGCAACGTCCGGTCGGCCGTGCGTGCCCTGGAGCGCGTCGGTGCCACGGTCACCCTGACGTCCGACCCCGTCCGCGCCCTCGAGGCGGACGGACTCTTCGTGCCCGGTGTCGGCAACTTCCATGCCTGCATCGCGGGACTCGCGGCCGCGCACGGACCCCGCATCATCGGTCGACGGATCAGCGGGGGCCGGGCGGTCCTCGGCGTCTGCGTCGGCATGCAGGCGCTCTTCGACGGCTCGACCGAGCCCTCCGACCACCCCCTCGAGGGGCTCGCGGAGTGGCCCGGCACGGTCGAACGCCTTCCGGCCGACGTCGTGCCGCACATGGGCTGGTCCGAGGTCGAGGTCGCCGAGGGCTCTCGGCTCTTCGCCGGCGTCGAGCACGAGCGCTTCTACTTCGTCCACTCGTATGCCGTGCAGCAGTGGACGCTGGAGGCCACCGGCGCCTTCGCCCGCGTCGCGCCCGCGGTCACGTGGGCGCGCCACGGTGCGAAGTTCGTCGCCGCGGTCGAGAATGGGCCCCTGAGCGCGACCCAGTTCCACCCCGAGAAGTCCGGCGACGCCGGGCTGCACCTGCTCGAGAACTGGGTCCGCAACCTGTGACCGTGCCGACGTCCGCCGACTGACCGGTGGGCGGGGGCCTCGACGAGGAGTGGATCGTGGCGACGAGGAAGACGGCGAGCAGCTCCGGCGGTGCGAGCAGGAAGCGCACGACCAGGGCGACCAAGAGCGCGACGAGGAGCACGACCAGACGTACCGCGTCGTCGACGCGGCGGTCCTCGTCCGGTGCGCTCTACCCGCGGCGCCGGAGCAGCCGCCCCGGACTACCGACGACGCTGGGCACGGCACTCGGGACGCTCGTCGTGACGACCCTGCTCGACCTGTCCTGGCCGGTGCGCATCGTCCTCGTCGTCGTGGTCGTCGTCGCCGGGCTGGGATACGTCCTGTGGCGTCACCGCGCCGAGCTCGCCGCCGGGGGAGGTGTCGACGTCACGCCGGACGGCCCGTCCGCTCCGGAGGTGGCTCCGCCTCCGGGCGGGGGCGAGCCGCCGGCTGCGACCGCCCCGCCTGCCACGCCGGCGTCGTAGGCCCGTTCAGACCGGGACGTCGCCGCCGCGATGCTGGTCGACGCCCCAGAGCCGTGCGACGTGAGAGGCGTCGGTGCCACAGCACCCTCCGACGACCGTGACACCCGGGAGACGTCCGACCACCCGGTCGTGTCCCGCGGAAATCGTGTCGAGGTCGCCCGCGTCCAGGTCGTCGGCGTCGTCGAGCTCCGCATGGCTGCGCGTCGACGCGTTGTAGCGCAGCCCGAGCAGCCTGCTGCGCCAAGCGCTCCCGTCGTCAGCGTCCAGCCCCGCAAGCACGTGCTCGGGGTGGGCGCAGTTGACGAGGTAGTAGTCCGGGGCCTCCCGGTCGTCGACCTCGGAGATCGTCTCGGCCAGCGTCGTCCCGTCGGGGAGCCGCCCGTCGACCTCCACGGTGAACGAGATCGCCACGGGCAGCCCGTGCTCCCGGCACGTCTGCGCGATCCCGATCGCCTCACCGGCAGTGGTGAGGGTGTACGCCGTGACGACGTCCACGCCCGCCTCGGCGAAGGCCGCCACCTGGGCGTGGTGGTAGTCCGCGGCCTCGGCCGGGTTCGGCGCGCCGGCACTGCGGTAGCCGTCGCCCCGTGGGCCGACCACCCCCACGACGACGACGTCCTGCAACCCGAGCTCGACGGCATACCGGCGACGCAGCGACCGGAGCAGGTCGACGGCGTCCGCGTTGGCACGGTCCAGGTCGGCCCTCGTGTGGCCGAGCCGCGCGCCCCAGTCCGGGTTGGCACGCCACGTCGGTGACTCGAGGAGCAGCCCTGCGCCGGCCCGGGCAGCGATGGAGGCGTAGGCGTCGTAGTAGCCCGTGAGCAGCTCGAGGCCGGCCGTGTCGCCGAGCAACGGGTAGGCGGCGAACTCCTCGAGCTCGACCCCGTGGTTGAAGATGAGGTCGGTCTCGAGGCCACCGTCCGTGACCATCGGCCGACCGGCCAGCTGTGGCAGGTGATCCATGGCGGCTCCCGTGCGTCGCGAGGTTCGGGTCCCACCGGTCTACCAGACGCCACCAGCTGGCCGGCGAGGAACGTGGGGAGGCGACCGCACCGTGGTGGGCGCTCGATCCACGGACCGACACGTCGGGAGCGGCGCCACGGGCACACGGCATACTCGGTGGTCGCACGTCCGGCGTCCCGAGTTCCGGGCGCACCTGACACCGACCACGACACCGACCACGACCGCGACGGTCGTGACCGACCCGAGGAGCCGACCCGATGACCGGCCAGCACCACGCCGCCCAGCCACACCTCGAGCTGCTACCCGCCGTCGACATCGCCGGTGGCCGTGCCGTCCAGCTGGTCCAGGGCATCGCCGGCACCGGCGGCGAGTTCGGCGACCCGTGGGAGGCCGCGCTGCGCTGGCAGGAGCAGGGGGCGGAGTGGATCCACCTCGTCGACCTCGACGCGGCCTTCGGTCGTGGCAGCAACCGTGACCTCATCGCCTCGATCGTCGGTCGGCTCGACCTGCAGGTCGAGCTCTCTGGCGGCATCCGCGACACGGAGTCGCTCGACGCGGCGCTCGCCACGGGTTGCCGCCGCGTCAACATCGGCACCGCCGCGCTCGAGGACCCCGAGTGGACGGCGTCGATCATCGCCGCGCACGGCGACCGCGTGGCCATCGGCCTCGACGTCCGGGGCACGACGCTCGCGGCCCGGGGATGGACCCGCGAGGGCGGTGACCTCTGGGAGACGCTCTCGCGCCTCGACGCCGAGGGTTGTGCGCGCTACGTCGTCACCGACGTCAACAAGGACGGCATGCTCCAGGGCCCCAACGTCGAGCTGCTCCGCGACGTGTGCGCCCGCACCGACCGTCCGGTCGTCGCCAGCGGCGGCGTCTCGACCCTCGAGGACATCGAGGCGATCCGCGAGCTCGTCGGCGACGGGGTCGAGGGGGCCATCGTCGGCTCGGCCCTCTACCGCGGCGCCTTCACGCTGCCCGAGGCGCTCGACGTCGCCGGCCGCCCGGGCGCATGAGCTCACCGACACCGGCCTCGGGCCACCACGACGAGCACCGCCGTCCCGCCGACTCCGCCGGCCAGGCGTGGGAGGGCAAGTCGATCCCCTCCCACGGCTTCGGCGGCGACACGGGAGCGGCCGACGCGGCCCTCGTCGCGGCGTTGGCCGCGGCGCACGGCACGCCGGGTGACGACGTGGAGACGGCCCTGATGGAACACGTCGCGCAGGCCCGCTGGCTCGTCCCCGTGGTCGCCGTGGCGGCAGAGGTCGACGAGTCCGGCCCCCACGCCGTCGACACCCGCAGCGACATGGCCGCGGTCACCCTGACGTCCCCCGACGGGTCGCGGGCGCTGCCGATGTTCACCTCCCTCGAGAGCCTCGCCGCGTGGGACCCCGGCGCCCGGCCGGTGCCGGTCCGCGCCGCCGCCGCGGCGCAGGCCGCGATCAGTGAGGAGTGCCAGGTGCTCCTCGTCGACGTCGCCTCGCCCCACGCGACGGTGCTGCGTCCGAGCATGCTGTGGGCGCTCGCCCAGGAGCGCGCGTGGCAGCCCAGCCACCGCGACGCCCACGTCGCGGCGGCCGTGCGAGCGGCGGTCGAGACCGAGCCGCAGGTCGTGGCCCACCGCCTCGAGGCGGGAGAGCCCGCCGGCGCCGGCGTGCTGCGGGTCCTGCTCTCCCTGGAGCCCGGCCTCGACGCCGAGCTCGTCGGGGCCGTCGCGACACGGATCGGGGAGCGGATCGCGACCGACGGCGAGACCCGTGCGAGGATCGATGCTCTGACCTTCGCGCTCGAACCGGCGCGCTGAGCACATCACCCGTGGAGGTGCCGGACGTGGACACCACACCCCAGACGACTCGGGAGCGTGACCCCGAGGTGCCTCCGGCGACGACCGGCGCCGGGACGACCGCCGACGTCCCGACCGGACCCGCGCGCTCCGGGGGACGGTCGGGCGCAGACGCCGGCCGAGGGGCGGGCCCCTCGAGCGGTCCTCTCGGCTTCATCGTCGACCCGGCCCTCGACGCGCAGCGCCGCCGTGACCTCCGGAGGATGCGGCTCGTCGCCACCGGGCTCCTCGTGTTCGCCGCGGTCGTCTACGTCCTCACGCGGGGGCACGACGACGGCCTGCTCGGCTTCGTCAACGCCGGCGCCGAGGCCTCGATGGTCGGTGCGTGCGCCGACTGGTTCGCCGTCACGGCCATCTTCCGGCACCCGCTCGGGCTCCCGATCCCGCACACCGCCCTCATCCCGCGCAAGAAGGAGATGATCGGTCGCAGCCTCGAGGAGTTCGTCAGCGAGAACTTCATGCGCGAGGACATCATCCGCGAGCGGGTGCTCGACGCCGAGCCCACCCGCCGCGCGGCCGAGTGGGCCCTGGCGCCGGGTCACGCGAAGCGCCTCGTCGACGAGGTCGCCACGGTCACGGTCCACGCGCTGCACCGGATCCCCGACGAGGACGTCCGCGCCGTCATCGAGCAGGCCCTGCTCCCGCGCCTCGCGCAGGAGCCGATCAGCTCGCTGGCCGGGGGACTGCTCGACCAGGTGGTGCGCGACGAGGCGCACGTCGGCCTCGTCGACCTCGCCCTCGACGAGGTGCGCGTCTGGCTCGTCGACAACGAGGACGTCTTCGAGTCGCTCATCACGCAGCGCGCCCCGGCGTGGGTGCCCGACGCGATCAACGACATCGTGGCCCGAAAGGTCCACGTCGAGGCGCTCAAGTGGCTGGCCGACATCCGCAACGACCAGCGGCACGACGTGCGTCTCGCGCTCGACAAGCTGCTCATCGACCTCGCCGACGACCTCCAGCACGACCCCGTGACGCAGGCCAAGGCGGAGCGCCTCAAGGAGCGCGTGCTGTCACACCCGCAGGTGGCGGACACGGCGATGTCGCTGTGGGCCTCGTTCCGTGCCGTCGTCGTCGCCGCCCTCGAGGACGAGGGCGGGCCGGTGCGGGCCCGCGCCGTCACGGAGGTTTCGGCTCTCGCCGAGCGGCTCCTCGCCGACGCCGCGCTGCGCGACCGGATCGACACGCGCATCTGCGACGCGACGATCTACGCGATCGACCGCTACGGCACCGAGCTGACGAGGATCATCAGCGACACCGTCGACCGGTGGGACGGCAAGGAGACGGCCGAGCGGGTCGAGCTCCAGGTGGGCCGTGACCTGCAGTTCATCCGGATCAACGGCACCCTCGTCGGTGGGCTCATCGGCATGCTCATCCATGCCGTCTCGATCGTGCTGCCCTCGTGACACGCACGCGGCGCCTCGACCCGGACGCCCTCAGACCCCGGTGTCGAGCCGTTCGGTCACCTGGCGCAGCGTGCGGTGCAGGTCGACCAGCTCCTGTCGCGAGAGACCGCTGCGGAGCGCGATCTGGTGCGGCAGGTCTCCGAGCGCCGCGAGGCGGTCGTGCCCTCCGTCCGTCGCCGACACGAGGACCCGGCGCTCGTCCTCGGGGTCGCGGACCCGCTCCACGAGGCCGGCCGACTCCATCCGCTTGAGGAGCGGGGAGAGCGTGCCCGAGTCGAGTCGCAGGTGCTCGCCCAGCCGGCTCACCGTGAGCGGCCCGTGCTCGGCGACGGCCATGAGGGCGATGTACTGCGGGTAGGAGAGTCCGTGCTCCGACAGCAGCTCGCGGTAGACGGCGTCGAACGCCCGCACGGTCGTGTGCATGGCGTAGCAGATCTGCTGCTCGAGGCTCAGCGTGCTCGCGGCGGCGGAGGTCGGATTGGACGGGCTCATGACCCAAGCGTACTATCAAATTGCGCACAATCTAATTGTTGGCAACACAAGGAGCCCCGATGAGCACCGCCACCCAGACCGCCCAGTACGTCGCCTCGGCCACCGCCTCCGGGCGTGAGGGTCGCGCCGTCACGTCCGACGGTCGCCTCGACGTCACGCTGGCCGCACCCCGCGAGCTCGGCGGAAGTGGGGAGGGCACGAACCCCGAGCAGCTCTTCGCCGCCGGGTATGCCGCATGCTTCGCGAGCGCTCTCGGCCTCGTCGCGCGCAAGCGCCGCGTCGAGGACTTCGACGTCGCCGTCACGGCCGACGTCAGCCTCGCGGGGTCGTCGGGCACCGGCTTCGGCCTCGGGGTCGTGCTCCACGTCGAGCTGCCCGAGGGCCTCGACCCCCAGCTGGGCCGTGAGCTCGTCGACACGGCGCACCAGGTGTGCCCCTATTCCAACGCGACGCGCGGCAACATCCCCGTCGAGATCGTCGTCGACTGACGTCATCCGGCCACGGCCGCTTCGCACCCGCACGTCCAGAACAGCTGTCCCAGAAGGAGACCCGATGACCAACCCCCGTGAGGTCCAGCTCGTCAGCCGCCCCGTCGGCTGGCCCACCCCTGACGACTTCGCCCTCGTCGAGAGCGCGCCCGTCGACCTCGCCGACGGCCAGGTCCGCGTCCGCAACGAGGTCATGTCGGTCGACCCGTACATGCGCGGTCGCATGAGCGACGCCAAGTCCTACGCCGAGCCGTATGCGCTGGGCGAGGCCATGCACGGCGGCGCGGTCGGTGTCGTCACCGAGTCGCGCGCCGACGGCGTCACCGTCGGCGACCACGTGCTCCACGGCCTCGGCTGGCGCGAGGAGGCCGTCGTCGACGGCTCCGCCGTCCGTGTCGTCGACACGTCCGTGGCCCCGGCGTCCGCCTACCTCGGCGTGCTCGGCATGACCGGCCTCACGGCATACGCCGGCCTGACCCGTGTCGCGCAGATCAAGGAGGGGGACGTCGTCTTCGTGTCCGGCGCCGCCGGGGCCGTCGGCAGCGTCGTCGGACAGGTCGCCAAGGCGCTGGGCGCCAGCCGCGTCATCGGCAGCGCCGGATCGCAGGAGAAGGTCGACCACCTGCTGGGCGACCTCGGCTTCGACGCCGCGTTCAACTACAAGGACGGACGGGTCTCCGACCTGCTCCGCGAGGCCGCGCCCGACGGCATCGACGTCTACTTCGACAACGTCGGCGGCGACCACCTCGAGGCCGCCGTCGGTTCGCTGCGGCTCGGCGGCCGCATCGCGATCTGCGGCGCGATCTCGGTCTACAACAACACCGAGGCGGCCCCGGGCCCGCGCAACCTCGCGCGCCTCATCCAGACCCGCGGCACCATCACGGGCTTCCTCGTCGGCGACCACTGGGACCTCGCGGGCGAGTACGCCCAGCGCGCGGCCGGCTGGATCGCGGACGGCACGCTGACCTCGCGCGAGACGTTCGGCGACGGGATCGACCACGCGGTCGACGCCTTCCTCGGCGTCCTGCGCGGGGAGAACGTCGGCAAGATGGTCGTCCGCCTCTGACGGCGGCCGCGCGACGGACGCGAGAAGGCGGGTGCTTCGGCACCCGCCCTTCGCCGTCCCGGCGCTCCTGCGCGACCTCAGCCCCCGAGCAGGTCCTTGGCCTTGTCGGCCGGCAGCAGGTCGTGGCGCAGCGGCTCGCGGACGAACGACCCGGTGCCGTGCGACACCGACCGGAGGTCGATGGGGTAGCGCGACAGCTCTGCCGACGGCACCTCGGCGTGCACGACGGTCCAGCCGCCCTCGGGGCCCATCCCGTCGGCCGGCTCGGTGCCGAGCACCTGGCCGCGGCGTCCGCGCAGGTCCGACATGACGGCCCCGAGGTACTCGTCGGCGATGGTGATGTCGACGCGGTCGATCGGCTCGAGCAGTGCCATCGTCGAGGCGTTCGCCGCCTCCTTGAGAGCGAGCGCCGCGGCGGTCTGGAAGGCGACGTCGGACGAGTCGACGGAGTGCGACTTGCCGTCGGTGAGCGTGACCCGGACGTCGACGACCGGGTGGCCGGTGAGCAGGCCCTTCTCGAGCTGGAGGCGGGCCCCCTTCTCGACCGACGGGATGAACTGGCGCGGCACGGACCCGCCGACGACCTTGTCGACGAACTCGAAACCCGATCCGCGTGGCAGCGGCTCGATGACGATCGAGCACACGGCGTACTGCCCGTGACCGCCCGACTGCTTGACGTGGCGACCCTGCACCGAGCACGTGCGCACGAAGGTCTCGCGCAGCGCGGTCCGGTAGGGCTCGGCCGTCACCGTCACCCCGTAGCGCTCGGAGAGCTGGTCGATGAGGTCGTCGACGTGGGCCTGGCCCATCGTCCAGAGCACGACCTGGTCCGTCTCGTGCGAGTGCTCCATGCGCATCGTGACGTCCTCGGCCACGAGGCGTTGCAGCGCCCCGCCGAGCTTGTCGTCGTCGGACTTCGTCGCCGCGCGGATCGCGACGGGCAGCTGCGGCTCGGGCAGCAGCCACGGCTCGACGACCGCGGGCCGGTCGACGGAGGACAGGGTGTCGGAGGTCTCGGCGTGGGTCAGCTTCGTCACGAGTGCGAGGTCGCCGGCGATGGCGGTGCCGCGGGGGCGGTGCGACTCGACGAAGGGCGACGCGAGCGGGCCGACGCGCTCGTCGTCGTCGTGGGCCGGGTGGCCGGCGACCTCGTGCCCGACGAAGTCACCGAGGTGGCCCGACACGTGGACCGTCTCGTCGACGCGGAGCGTGCCGGAGAAGACGCGCACGAGCGAGAGGCGCCCGACGTACGGGTCGGTCGTCGTGCGCACGACCTCGGCCACGAGCGGCTGGGACGGGTCGCACGTCACGCCCTTGACGGGGCCACCGACCGGTGACGTGACGGCCGGCAGCGGGTGCGCGGTCGGGTCGGGGAAGGCCCGCTCGATCATGCCGAGCAGCTCCTCGGTGCCCGCACCGGTCAGGGGCGAGACCGGGACGATCGGGAAGAAGGTGCCCTGGGCGATGGCCGTACGCAGGTCGCCGAGCAGCGACTCGGTGTCGATGGTCTCGCCCTCGAGGTAGCGGTCGAGCAACGTCGCGTCCTCGGACTCCTCGATGACGGACTCGATGAGGGCCGACCGTGCGTCCCCGTGCTCGGCGGACGTCTCGCCGGTCAGCAGACCCACGACCCCGGTGACCGAGCCGTCCTCGACGACGGGCCAGTGGGTGGCCCGGGCGTCGCCGAAGGTGCGACGACACATCTCGACCGTCGTCGCGAAGTCGGCGCGCGGCTGGTCGAGGTGGGTCACGACGACGGCTCGCGGCATCCCGACGGCCGCGCACTCGCGCCACAGCAGCGACACGGGCCGGTCGATGTCGTCGGCGCCGGAGACGACGAAGACGGCGGCGTCCGCGGCCCGGAGGCCCGCTCGGAGGTCGCCGACGAAGTCGGGGTAACCGGGGGTGTCGAGGAGGTTGAGGGTGACGGGGCCGGACTCGAACGAGGCGGCGACGAGGGTCGTGGTGCGGACGTGGTCGCCCAGGGAGGTCCGCTGACCGGGCACACGTGCCGAGACGAGCGCCTCGAAGAGTGCGGTCTTGCCGGCCCCGCCGGGTCCGACCAGCACGACGTTGCGGATGTCCTGCGGCGAGGCGGGGTTGGGGGCCGCAGGAAGATCTGATCTGCCGGGCGTCTTTGCCATGCCCCCACCCAACTCCTGTCGCCCAGCCGTCACAAGACCCATCGCGTATGCCGCCCGCCACCTCGGTGGGTCGACCCCGGGTCGCCCCCGGGCCGCGCTCGCGCGCTCTGCCGCCTCGGCGGAACCCGGGTGCGCACCGTCGGTGCGAGGTGACAGGCTGACGCCATGGATCTGGGGGCCTACCGGCCGGTGCTGGCCAACCGCGACACCCGCAACGCGCTGCTGCTCGGCTTCCTCATCCGCGTCCCCATGTGGGCGGGAGGGGTGATCCTCACCCTCCACGTCGTGACGTCGCTCGGCCGCAGCTACGGCGCTGCCGGCCTGGTCACGGCCGCCTCGACCGTCGCGGTCGCCGTCTCCGGGCCCTGGCGCGGCCGGCTGCTCGACCGCATCGGCCTGCGGCGCACCGTCGGCCCCTCGCTCGTCGTGCAGGTCGTGTGCTGGTCGATCGCGCCGTGGGTGAGCTACGCCCCGCTCATCGCCTTCGCGGCGCTCGCCGGGCTCTTCGTCGTGCCCACCTTCTCGATCCTGCGCCAGGTCATCATCCGTTCGGTGCCGAGCGAGCAGCGTCGCACCGCCCTGTCGCTCGACTCGTCGGCGACCGAGCTGTCGTTCATGGCGGGCCCTGCCATCGGGGTGTGGCTCGCGACCTCGTGGGACACGTCGTGGGCCCTGCTTGTCTGCGAGCTCGCATCCGTCGCAGCGGGATTCGTGCTCTGGGTGGTCAACCCCCGCCTCACCTCCGACTCCGGCGATGGTCACCCGGACGGCGGCGCGGCGGGGGAGGCGGCGCACGACGAGCAGGGCGAGGCCGCCCGGGCCGACGCCATCGCAGCCCCGTCCGTGCCCGACGACACCGCCCCGGGCCGTGCCGTCCGCGGCTTCATCACCGTGCCGGTCGCCGCGGTCTACCTCGCCGCCGCCTGCTCGACGCTCGTCCTCAGCGGCACCGACGTGGGCATCGTCGCGGCGCTGCGGTCCTTCGGGGCCACCGGCTCGATCGGCTGGGTCCTCGCGCTCTGGGGTGCCGGGTCCCTCGTCGGCGGCATCCTCTACGGCGCCTGGCACCGCTCCTTCTCCGTCTTCTGGCTGCTCGGCGGCCTCGCGGCCACGACCGCCCCCGTCGCCCTCGCCGCGGGCGTGCCGAGCTTCGCCGTCCTCATCACGGTCTCCGGCTTCCTGTGCGCCCCCACCATCACCGCCACCGTCGAGCAGCTGAGCCGTCAGGTCCCGGAGCGGTTCCGCGGCGAGATGATGGGGTGGCACGGCTCGGCCATGACCGCGGGCTCGGCCTTCGGAGCACCGCTCGCAGGCTTCGCCATCGACCGAGGCGGCTGGCAGTGGGGGTTCGTCGTCGTCTCCGCCGTGGGCGTCCTCATCGCACTCGTCGGCCTCCTCGGGTCCCGGGCCAGCCGGAGGGCGCAGGGCCGGCCCGCTGCCGGGGGCCCTGTCGTCGATTCGGAGCACGGCGTCTCGGCTGCTAGCATTGACCACTGACCAGCCGTCACCCATGCTCCCGCTCCGGCGGAGGCGGGTGACGACGTGCAAGAGAAGCTCGCTTCCACCCGCGCCGACCTGACAGTCGCCGGGTCAAGGTCTGCTCGACCAGGTGTCCTCCGTGGCATCGGTGTCGAGCCGTGTGACGCGACGGCGACCGTCCGGCATACGCGACCCTTGGGCTCCTCGTGCACACACGGGGAGCCCTTTTCTCGTTGTGGTCGCAGCAGGACTGGCACCACCCCCGTCTGGTCACACCATTCATCGAACTTAGGAGCACCACATCAGCGAGCCTCGCATCAACGAGCGCATCCGGGTCCCGGAAGTGCGCTTGGTTGGCCCCAACGGCGAGCAGGTCGGCATCGTCCGCGTCGAGGACGCGCTGCGTCTGGCCGAGGAGGCGAACCTCGACCTCGTCGAGGTGGCCCCCATGGCCAAGCCGCCGGTCGCCAAGCTCATGGACTTCGGCAAGTTCAAGTACGAAGCCGCCATGAAGGCACGGGAAGCGCGCAAGAACCAGGTCAACACGGTCATCAAGGAGATCAAGCTCCGTCCGAAGATCGACCCGCACGACTACGGCACGAAGAAGGGCCACGTCGAGCGGTTCCTCAAGGCCGGCGACAAGGTCAAGGTGACGATCATGTTCCGCGGTCGCGAGCAGTCGCGGCCCGAGCTCGGTCGCCGTCTGCTCGAGCGCCTCGCCGAGGACATCGCCGAGCTCGGCTTCGTCGAGTCGGCCCCGAAGCAGGACGGCCGAAACATGATCATGGTGATCGGCCCGACCAAGAAGAAGGCGGAGGCCAAGGCCGAGCAGCGTCGCTCCCGCGAGCAGCACGACCAGCGCTCCACCGGCGAGCCGGCAGCGTCCGGTGAGCAGCCGGAGGCCCAGGCCCCGCAGACCGACGAGGCCACCGCCGCCGCCGAGTGATCGGCGGGCGGTGACCCGCCGGAGGCGAGAGCCCCCGGCACGACACACCACGTGCGCCCACTGGCGCACGCAACACGAAGGAGATCGGCCCCCATGCCGAAGATGAAGACGCACAGCGGTGCGAAGAAGCGTTTCCGCCTCACCGGCACCGGCAAGGTCATGCGCGAGCAGGCCGGCGGTCGCCACCTGCTCGAGCACAAGTCGAGCAAGAAGATGCGTTCCATCGCGAACGACGTCGAGCTCGCCAAGCCGGACGCCAAGAAGGCCAAGAAGCTCCTCGGCAAGTGAGCCGGGACCCCCACCCATCAGCGATTCGCTGAGCAGCCGGGTCTCCGGTAAGCCAGCAGCAGCAGCAAGCACTGCGTCAAGCAGAGAAGGAGTATTCACGTGGCACGCGTGAAGCGGGCGGTCAACGCCCAGAAGAAGCGTCGAGTCGTTCTCGAGCGCGCCAGCGGCTACCGCGGTCAGCGGTCGCGCCTCTACCGCAAGGCCAAGGAGCAGGTCACCCACTCGCTGGGTTACGCCTACCGTGACCGTCGCGCGAAGAAGGGTGACTTCCGTCGCCTCTGGATCCAGCGCATCAACGCTGCGGCCCGCGCCAACGGCATGACGTACAACCGGTTCATGCAGGGCCTCAAGGCCGCCGGTGTCGAGGTCGACCGCAAGATCCTCGCGGACCTCGCCGTCAACGACGCCCCGGCCTTCGCCGCGCTCGTGGAGCTCTCCCGCGCCAACGTCCCGGCCGCTGTCAACGCAGCCGAGGCGAAGGTCGCCGGCGACGCCGCCTGAGCGACGTCGTCCGACGTCACACCAGCATCTCGAGCGCCGGGACACCCCCGTGCTGACCAACCCCCGATCCGATCGGGTCAAGGCGGTACGGGCGCTGTCCCGGCGTTCGGTGCGTTCCCGCACGGGTGAGTTCCTCGCCGAGGGACCGCAGGCGGTCCGCGAGGCGGTCGCCTTCCGTCCCGACCTCGTCCGGGACGTCTACGTGACGCCCGAGGCGGCCGACCGGCATCCCGCCATCGTCGAGGCCGCGCGCTCCGCCGAGCTCTGGGTGCACGAGGTGAGTCCCGAGGTGCTCTCCGCGATGTGCGACACGGAGTCCCCGCAGGGGATCGCCGCGGTGTGCCGCGTCCTCGACGTGCCGCTGGACGCCCTCCTCGCGGACCTGCCGGCCCACGCGCTCGTGTGCGTCCTGACGAACGTCCGCGACCCCGGCAACGCCGGCACCGTCATCCGGGGCGCCGACGCGGCCGGCGCCGACGCCGTCATCGTCAGCGACGCGAGCGTCGACGTCTACAACAGCAAGGTCGTCCGCTCGACCGTCGGGTCCCTGTGGCACCTGCCGCTCAGCCTCGGCGTGTCCGTCCCCGACATCCTCGCGGCCCTGCGCGAGCGCGGGGTCAGGCTGCTCGCCGCGGACGGCGCGGGGACGACCCTCCTCCATGACGCCGACCTCTCCGGTGCCCACGCCTGGGTCATGGGCAACGAGGCCTGGGGCCTGCCGCAGGACGTGCGCGACGCCTGCGACGACGTCGTCCGCGTCCCCATCCACGGCCACGCGGAGTCGCTCAACCTCGCGATGGCCGCGACGATCTGCCTCTACGCCTCGGCCGAGGCACGCCGCACGAGCCGCTGACCGGGCCCTCCGGGCGTGCCCGTGACTATCCTCGGGCCATGACCTCAGTCGACGGCACCGCGGCTCGGCTGCCCGGGTCGGCGGGCGAGATGGCTCCGGTCGCGATGATGGGCGAGCTGCTCCCCGACGGGCTCGTCGTCGTCGGGGCCGACCAGCGCATCCGGTTCGCCAACGCCGAGGCGCTGCGCATCCTCGACTGCGACCATGCCGACCTCGTCGGCCGCACGCTCGACGAGGGGCTGCCCTTCACGGACAAGTACGGCCGGAACTGGTGGGCCCACACCGACCCGTGGAACGGCCTCGCCAGCCGCGCCGGCCACCGCGAGAAGCTGCTCGTCGCGCCCCGGGGCCAGGACGTCCTCGTCACCGCTCGCTACGTGCGGTCCCGACCGGGCGGCACGGTCGAGCGGGTCATGCTCGGTCTGCGTGACGCCGAGGCCCGCCAGCGGGCGGAGCGCGACCAGGCGACCGTCCTGTCGACCGTGGCGCACGAGCTGCGGGCGCCGCTGACGTCGGTGACCGGCTTCACGAGCAGCCTGCTGCGACGGTGGGACCGGTTCACCGATGAGCAGAAGCGCCTCATGATCGAGACGATCGAGGCCGACGCCACCCGCCTGACCCGCCTCATCACCGAGCTGCTCGACATCTCGCGGCTCGACTCCGACAGCCTCAACCTGCGTCGGGGGCCCGTCGACCTCCACGCGCTGCTCACGACCCACGTCGTGCGCTACGAGCTCGGTCGGTCGTCCGGAGTCGTCCAGCTCGGGCTGGGGGAGTCCGCCATCGCAGACGGGCTGCCGGAGATGTGGGCCGACACCGACCGTCTCGAGCAGATCTTCTTCAACCTCATCGAGAACGGCCTGCTGCACGGCGCCGGCAAGGTCACGGTGACCCTGGACCGCGGCGGGGCCCTCGGTGACGCGCCGGAGTCGGTGGTCGTCGAGGTCGACGACGAGGGGGACGGCATACCCCCGTCCGACCGCGAGAAGATCTTCGGTCGCTTCTGGCACGGTCCCTCCAACGCGAGCACGGGCCTCGGGCTCTACGTCGTCCGGGGTCTCGTCGAGGCCCATGGCGGCTCGGTGCTCGTCAGTGACAACGACGCCGGCGGCGCGCGCTTCGTCGTGACGCTGCCGGCCGGCCTGCCCGAGGTCGTCGGCAGCTGACCCTCCGCTGAGCGGATGGCCCGGTGAACCGGTTCGACGCCGCCCCTAGACTGGGCACCCGCACGACAGCCCCCCGTGAACCCGAGCGAGAGCAGCGAACGCACGCCGATGTCCGGACCCAACACGAACTACGACCCGGTCGAGGTCTCCGCGCTCGACCCGGCGAACGTCGACGCAGCGGTACAGGATGCCATCGCCGCGATCACCGCCGCGTCGTCCCTCGACGACCTCAAGGCCGCGCGCATCGCGCACCAGGGGGAGAAGAGCCCGCTGGCCCTCGCGAACCGCGAGATCGGGGCCCTGCCGCCGAGCGCCAAGGCCGAGGCCGGCAAGCGCGTCGGCCAGGCCCGGGGCCGCGTCGGCCAGGCCCTGACCGCCCGGCAGGCCGAGCTCGAGGCCGAGCGCGACGAGCGCATCCTCGTCGACGAGCGCATCGACGTCACCGTGCCGGCCCTGCGTCGCGAGCCCGGCTCGCGGCACCCGATCGAGCTCGTCGCCCAGCGCCTCGTCGACGCCTTCGTCGGCATGGGCTGGGAGGTCGCCGAGGGGCCGGAGCTCGAGAGCGAGTGGCTCAACTTCGACGCCCTCAACCTCGGGCCCGACCACCCTGCCCGGCAGATGCAGGACACCTTCTTCCTCGATCCCGTCGACTCGGGCCTCGTGCTGCGCACGCAGACGTCACCGGTCCAGATCCGCACCATGCTCGAGCAGGAGCCGCCGATCTACGTCGTGGCTCCCGGCAAGGTCTTCCGCACCGACGACCTCGACGCCACGCACACGCCGGTCTTCCACCAGATCGAGTGCCTCGCGATCGACAAGGGCCTGACGATGGCCCACCTGCGCGGCGCCCTCGACGCGTTCGTGCGCATCATGTTCGGCGAGGAGACGCGCACCCGCGTCCGCGCCAACTACTTCCCGTTCACCGAGCCGAGCATGGAGACCGACTTCCTCTGCTTCGCCTGCCACGGGGAGGAGACGTGGGGCAGTGCCGAGCCGTGCCGCACCTGCGGCGGCTCCGGCTGGATCGAGCTGGGCGGCTCCGGCATGGTCAACCGCAAGGTGCTGCGCACCTGCGGCATCGACCCGGACGTCTACTCCGGCTTCGCCTTCGGGCTCGGCATCGAGCGGGCGCTCCAGCTGCGCCACGGGGTCCAGGGGATGCACGAGATCGTCGAGGGCGACGTCCGCTTCTCGCAGCAGTTCGGGATGGGGGTCTGACATGCGTATGCCACTGAGCTGGCTCGCGGAGTACACCGACCTCGCGCCCGGGGCCCGGGGTGCCGACGTGGCCTCCAGCCTCGTCCGCGTGGGTCTCGAGGAGGAGGACCTCCACGGTGGCGACATCACCGGTCCGCTCGTCGTCGGCCGGGTCCTGTCGTTCGAGCTCGAGCCGCAGAAGAACGGCAAGACGATCCGCTGGTGCACCGTCGACGTCGGCCAGAACGGCCAGATGCTGACCGAGGGCAAGCACCAGGAGATCGTCTGCGGTGCCCACAACTTCGAGGTCGGCGACCTCGTGGTGTGCGTGCTGCCCGGTGCCGTGCTGCCCGGCGGCTTCGCGATCTCCGCGCGCAAGACGTACGGCCACGTCTCCAACGGGATGATCTGCGCCGAGGACGAGATCGGTCTGGGGCACGACCACGACGGCATCATCGTGCTCAGCCGGTTGCTGGGCGAGGAGCGCGCGGCGACCCTGAGCCCCGGCGACGACGCGATCGCCCTCCTCGGGCTCGCCGACGAGACCGTCGAGACGAACGTGACGCCAGACCGTGGCTACTGCTTCTCGGTGCGTGGCCTCGCCCGTGAGTACTGGCACGCGCAGGGCAGCCCCGGGGGCGGCTACCGCGACCCGGCCGAGGTCGCGACGCCGGCCGCCACCTCAGGTGGCTACCCGGTGGAGCTCAAGGACGACTCACCCATCGACGGCAACGACGGGTGCGACCGCTACGTCGCGCGGATCGTGCGCGGCATCGACCCGACCCGGCCGTCCCCGTCGTGGATGAGCAAGCGCCTGACGCAGATGGGCATGCGTCCCATCTCGCTCGCCGTCGACGTCACCAACTACGTCATGCTCGCCGTCGGCCAGCCGCTCCACGCCTTCGACGTCGACCGGCTCTCCGGGTCGGTCGTCGTGCGCCGGGCCCGTTCGGGTGAGGTGCTGACGACCCTCGACGACGTCGAGCGCACCCTGCACACCGACGACCTGCTCATCACCGACGGTGGCGAGCAGCCGCTCGCCATCGCCGGCGTCATGGGTGGGGCCTCCTCCGAGGTCTCCGACACGACGACCGACGTGCTCATCGAAGCAGCGCACTTCGACCCGACGACCGTCGCGCGCTCGTCGCGCCGGCACCGCCTCATCACCGAGGCGTCCAAGCGCTTCGAGCGCGGCGTCGATCCGAAGGTGACCGCGGCGGCCGCCCAGCTCGCCGTCGACCTGCTCGTCGAGCACGGTGGCGGCACCGTCGACGACGCCGTCACCGACGTCGACCGCACGAGCGAGCGGACGGCATACCTCCTCGACGTCACGGAGCCGGCGCGCATCGTGGGCGTCGCCTACCCGCGCGAGCGGGTCGTCGGCATCCTGCGCGACCTCGGTTGCGTCGTCGACGAGTCCGGCGAGGGCACCGACGACACGCACGTCCTCGTGACCCCGCCGTCGTGGCGCCCCGACCTCGTCGACGCGCCCGACTACGCGGAGGAGGTCGCGCGGATCGACGGCTACAACAACATCCCGTCGATCACGCCGACGCCGAGCGACGGCCGCGGCCTGACCCACGCGCAGAAGGCGCGCCGGGTCGTCGCCGACGCGCTCGCGGGTGCAGGGCTCACCGAGGTCCTCAGCTATCCCTTCGTCGCCGAGGAGCTCGCCGACCAGCTGATGCTGCCGGCCGACGACGACCGTCGTCACGCCGTCCGGCTGGCCAACCCGCTGTCGGAGGAGCGGCCGCTGCTGCGCACCTCGGTCCTCGCGAGCCTCGTCGACACGCTGCGACGCAACGTCGCTCGCGGGCGCAAGGACGTCGCGATCTACGAGCTCGGCCTCGTGTTCCGCCCAGGCGGCGCCATCGGCACCGCACCGATCCCGGGAGTCGCCGCGCGCCCCGACGCCGAGACGCTCGAGCAGCTGTATGCCGCCGTCCCCACCCAGCCACGTCGCGCGGGCATCCTCGCGACCGGACAGGCGGAGCAGGCCGGCTGGTGGGGTCCCGGCCGCGCCGCCGACTGGAGCGACATGGTCGCCGCCGTGCAGACGGTCGCCGCCGCGCTCGCCGTGCCGGTGGTCGTCGCCAACGACCCCGGTCACGCCCCGTGGCACCCCGGCCGATGTGCCCGGATCACACTCGTGGACGGCACGCTCGTGGGCCATGCAGGGGAGCTGCACCCCAAGGTGGTCGCGGCCCTCGACCTGCCGGAGCGCACGGTGGCCGCCGAGTTCGACGTCGACGTGCTCGTCGCCGCCAGCGCCGAGCCCGTCCAGGCCAGGCCCTTCTCGACGTTCCCGCCGGCGATGACCGACATCGCCCTGCTCGTGGCCGCTGATGTGGCCGCCGCCGACGTCGAGACGGCCCTGCGCTCCGGCGCGGGCGAGTCGCTCGAGTCGGTCGTGCTCTTCGACGTCTACGAGGGGGAGCGCATCGAGGCCGGACACCGGTCGCTGGCCTACCGCCTCACGTTCCGGGCGCCCGACCGCACGCTGACGACCGACGAGGTCAACGACTTCCGCGACGCGGCGGTCGCGGCGGCCGCGTCTGCGACGGGGGCCGTCCAGCGCTGACACCCCCGAATGCACGAATATGCATGAGCGTGTATAGTCATGCATCGTGATCAGGGCAGCAGTGGCGGGGGCGAGCGGCTACGCCGGAGGAGAGATCCTCCGGCTGCTGCTCGCCCACCCGCAGTTCGAGGTCGGCGCCGTCACGGCGGCCAGCAGTGCGGGTGAACGACTCGGGGGCGTCCACCCGCACCTGGTCCCCCTTGCGGACCGTGTGCTCGAGGTGACCACCGTCGAGACGCTGTCCGGCCATGACGTCGTCTTCCTCGCCCTGCCGCACGGCCACTCGGGGGCGCTCGCCGCGCAGCTGCCCGACTCGGTCGTCGTCATCGACTGCGGGGCCGACTTCCGGCTCGAGTCCGAGTCCGCGTGGACGACCTTCTACGACACGGCGTATGCCGGCTCGTGGCCCTACGGCCTCCCTGAGCTCCCCGGACCGGCGGGCACCGTGGCGCGCGAACGGCTCGCGGGCGCACGCCGCATCGCCGTGCCGGGCTGCTACCCGACCGGCATCTCGCTCGCGCTGGCCCCCGGGTTCGCCGCCGGTCTGCTCGAGGCCCAGGACGTCGTCGTCGTCGCCGCCTCCGGCACGTCGGGTGCCGGCAGGTCGCTCAAGCCGCACCTGCTCGGCAGCGAGGTGATGGGCTCGATGTCGCCCTACGGCGTCGGAGGCGGCCACCGGCACACCCCGGAGATCGAGCAGAACCTCTCCCGCGCTGCGGGCGAGCCCGTCACGGTCTCGTTCACACCGACGCTGGCGCCGATGCCGCGCGGCATCCTCGCGACGTGCACGGCCCGCCTGCGTCCGGGCACCGACCCGGCGTCCGTGCGCGCGGCCTGGGAGACGGCATACGCCGCCGAGCCCTTCGTCCACGTCCTGCCCGAGGGCTCCTGGCCCGCCACGGCCTCGGTCGTGGGCAGCAACCACGTGCAGCTGCAGGTGGCCGTCGACGAGCGGCTCGGTCGGGTCGTCGTGGTGTCGGCCATCGACAACCTCACCAAGGGCACCGCCGGCGCCGCCGTGCAGTGCGCCAACCTCGCCCTGGGTCTCGAGGAGACCCTCGGGCTCCCCATCGCAGGAGTCGCCCCGTGAGTGGCCACCCGACCGTCCAGCTGCCCGTGGGCTTCCGTGCGGCGGGCGTCACCGCGGGCCTCAAGGCGAGCGGGACCCCCGACCTCGCCCTCGTCGTCAACGACGGTCCGGACCGCCACGCGGCGGCCGTCTTCACGACCAACCGCGTCGAGGCCGCGCCGGTCACGTGGTCGCGCCAGGTCGTCGCCGACGGCCGGGTCGACGCCGTCGTCCTCAACTCCGGGGGCGCCAACGCCTGCACCGGCGCCCAGGGCTTCCTCGACACCCACCGGACCGCCGAGCACGTGGCGGAGGTGCTCGGTGTCTCGGCGGCCGACGTCGTCGTCTGCTCGACCGGCCTCATCGGCGAGCTGCTCCCCATGGACAGGGTCCTCACCGGTGTCGACGCCGCTGCCACCGCCCTGTCCGCCGAGGGCCACGAGGCGGCGGCCGTCGCGATCAAGACGACCGACACGGTGCACAAGGTCTCGACGTACGGGGGCGCCGGCTGGTCGGTGTCCGGCATGGCCAAGGGCGCCGGCATGCTCGCCCCGGCTCTGGCGACGATGCTCGTCGTCGTGACGACCGACGCCGTCGTCGAGCAGACAGACCTCGACGCCGCGCTCCGCGCCGCGACATCCGTCTCCTTCGACCGCATCGACTCCGACGCATGCATGTCGACGAACGACACCGTCGTCGTCCTCGCCTCCGGCGCCTCGGGCGTCTCCGTCGAGCGGGACGAGCTCACCGAGAGCCTCATCGCCGTGTGCTCCGACCTCGCCCGCCAGCTCATCGCCGACGCCGAGGGCGCCGCACACGACGTCGCCATCGAGGTGGTCGGCGCCGCGAGCACCGACGACGCCCTCGAGGTGGCGCGGTCGGTGGCCCGCAACAACCTCTTCAAGTGCGCGATCTTCGGCAACGACCCCAACTGGGGGCGCGTGCTCGCGGCCGTCGGCACGACGAAGGCCGCCTTCGACCCGACGACGCTCGACGTGACGATGAACGGCGTCCAGGTGTGCCGCGCCGGTGGAGTGGGGGAGGACCGTAGCCTCGTCGACCTCGCCCCGCGCGAGGTCCACGTCCTCGTCGACCTCCACGCCGGCCACGAGGCCGCGACGATCTGGACCAACGACCTGACCCACGACTACGTCCACGAGAACTCGGCCTACAGCACATGACCACCACGAGCACCCGCCCTGACCAGCCCGCCGACCTCCGCGGCCTCATCGACGCCGCGGCCATCCGCGTCGCCGCGGGCAAGGCCGCCACCCTCGTCGAGGCGCTGCCCTGGCTCGAGCGGTTCCGCGGTGCGCTCGTCGTCGTCAAGTACGGCGGCAACGCCATGGTCGACGACGAGCTCAAGGCCGCCTTCGCGGAGGACATCGCGTTCCTCCGGTACGCCGGGCTGCGCCCCGTCGTCGTCCACGGCGGAGGACCTCAGATCAAGGCGATGCTCGAGCGGGTCGGGCTCGAGAGCGAGTTCAAGGGCGGCCTGCGCGTCACGACGCCCGAGGTCATGGACGTCGTGCGGATGGTCCTGACCGGTCAGGTCGGGCGCGAGCTCGTCGGCCTGCTCAACCAGCACGGTCCCATCGCGGTGGGCCTGTCCGGTGAGGACGCGGCCCTGCTCGGCGCGCGGCGCCGCGGCACGGTCGTCGACGGCGAGGAGGTCGACCTCGGCCTCGTCGGCGACGTCGAGAGCGTCAACCCGTCCGCGATCATCGACATCCTCGACGCCGGCCGGGTCCCCGTGGTCTCCACGGTGGCGCCCGACCTCGACGTCGAGGGGCAGGTGCTCAACGTCAACGCCGACACGGCCGCCGCGGCGATCGCCGTCGCTCTCGGTGCCGAGAAGCTCGTCGTCCTCACCGACGTCGAGGGCATCTACGCCGACTGGCCCGACCGTGGCTCGCTGCTCTCGACCATCACCGTCAGCGCAGCCCGGGAGCTGCTCTCGCGCGTCGACCACGGGATGGTGCCCAAGCTCGAGGCGTGCATCCGTGCCGTCGAGGGCGGCGTGCCGCAGACCCACGTCGTCGACGGCCGCAAGCCGCACTCGATCCTGCTCGAGATCTTCACGGACGAGGGGATCGGCACCATGGTCCTGCCCGACATCACCGGCTCCGAGCGAACGCCGCCGCGCGCATCCGGACCACCCGCCACCCCTGAGGAGGACTCATGACCGCCGGGAGCGACCTGCTCGGCCGCTACGCCGGAGCGATGGTCCAGGTCTTCGGCACGCCCCAGCTCGTCCTCGCCTCCGGCCATGGCTGCTGGGTCACCGACGTCGACGGCAAGCGCTACCTCGACCTGCTGTCCGGCATCGCCGTCAATGCCCTCGGCCACGGCCACCCGGCGCTCGTGCAGGCCGTGACGAAGCAGGCCGAGTCGGCCATCCACGTGTCCAACTTCTTCACCTCGGAGCCGGCCATCGCGCTCGCCGAGCGCATCCTCGCCGTAGCGTCGGCGCCCGAGGGCTCCGGCGTCTTCTTCGCCAACTCCGGCACCGAGGCGACCGAGGCCGCGATCAAGCTGTCGCGGCGCACGGGTCGCACCCGCATCGTCGCGCTCGAGGGGTCCTTCCACGGCCGGTCCACGGGCGCCCTGGCCCTGACCCACAAGGCCGCCTACCGCGAGCCGTTCGAACCGCTCATCCCCGAGGTCGTCTTCGTCCCGCCGAACGACCCTGACGCCCTGCAGGCGGCGGTCGGCGACACGACGGCAGCGCTGTTCGTCGAGCCGGTCCAGGGCGAGGCGGGGGTCCGCGAGCTGTCGGTCGACTACCTGCGCCTCGCCCGCGAGGTGGCCTCGGCGCACGGCGCGCTCCTCGTCGTCGACGAGATCCAGACCGGCATCGGCCGCACCGGCGACTGGTTCGCGCACCAGCAGTCGGGCATCGTCCCGGACGCCATGACGCTGGCCAAGGGTCTCGGTGGTGGCGTGCCGATCGGCGCGCTCGTCACGTTCGGTCCCGACACCACCGCCCTGCTCGCCGCCGGCCAGCACGGCACGACCTTCGGCGGCAACCCGCTCGCGTGCGCGGCCGGCCTCGCCGTCCTCGACACCATCGAGCGCGATCACCTGCTCGAGCACGTCCGCGACGTCGCCGCGCTGCTCGACGACGTCGAGATCGAGGGCGTCAGCGGCACCCGCGGACGCGGCCTGCTGCGGGCGATCGAGCTGGACGGCATACCTGCTCCGGCCGTCATGGCGGCCGCCCGCGACGCGGGCTTCATCGTCAACGCGGTGACTCCGACGGCGCTCCGCCTGGCGCCGCCGCTCGTCATCTCGGCGGACGAGCTCCAGGGCTTCCTCGACGCCCTGCCGGCGATCCTCGAGGCCGCCCACGCGGCGGGGGAGACGACGTCGTGAGCCGCACCCAGCGCCAGCGCCGCATCGTCGAGCTGCTCGGCGCCCACGAGGTGCACAGCCAGGGCGAGCTGTCCGACCTCCTCGCCGCCGAGGGCACCGAGGTGACCCAGGCGACGCTCTCGCGTGACCTCGTCGAGCTCGGCGCCGTCAAGGTCAGGCGCGGCCGGGCCCTGGCGTATGCCGTCCCGGGCGAGGGCGGTGAGGTGGCCGCCGTGGGGTCCATCGGTGACGCCGCCTCGGCCCGTCTGCGTCGCACGTGCGAGGAGCTGCTCGTGTCGGCCGCGGCCGCCGTCAACCTCGTCGTGCTGCGCACCCCTCCGGGCGCGGCCAACTACCTCGCGTCGGCCATCGACCAGACCCGCGACCCCGAGGTGGTCGGCACGATCGCCGGCGACGACACGATCCTGCTCGTGACCGGCAGCGCCGAGCAGGCGAGCGCCGTGGCCGAGCGGCTGCAGTCCCTCGCAGGCACGCGAGACTGAGACCCACGGCACCTGCCGGCACCTGCCGGCCCCTGCCGCACCCCCACCCACGAGGAGAACCCCGCGATGACCGACCCCACCCACCCGAGCTCCACCGACGGTCCTGAGGGGGCGGAGGGTGCGCCGGGCACCGCGGCCGCGCCGGCCGAGCGCGTGAGCCTGTGGGGCGGGCGTTTCGCCGGCGGTCCGGACCAGGCCCTGGCCGCACTGTCCAAGAGCACCCACTTCGACTGGCGCCTCGCGCCGCACGACATCGCCGGGTCTCGCGCCCACGCCCGCGTGCTCCACTCGGCCGGGCTGCTCTCCGACGAGCACCTCCAGGCGATGCTCGACGGTCTGGACCGGCTCGAGCACGACGTCGTGTCGGGCGCCTTCACGCCCGCGGAGGACGACGAGGACGTCCACACCGCTCTCGAGCGCGGCCTCATCGAGCGCGTCGGCCCCGACGTCGGCGGGCGGCTGCGCGCCGGCCGGTCCCGCAACGACCAGGTGGCGACGCTCTTCCGGATGTACCTGCGCGAGCACGCTCGCGTCGTGGGAGGCCTCGTCCTCGACGTCGTCGACGCCCTCGTGTCGCAGGCCGACCGCCATCTCGGCGTCGCCATGCCGGGCCGCACGCATCTGCAGCACGCCCAGCCGGTCCTCCTGTCGCACCACCTGCTCGCCCACGCCTGGGCGCTGCTGCGCGACGTCGACCGACTGCGCGACTGGGACGTCCGCGCGAACGCCTCGCCCTACGGGTCCGGGGCCCTTGCCGGCTCCTCGCTCGGGCTGGACCCCGAGGCCGTGGCGAACGACCTCGGCTTCGCCCGCGCCGTCGAGAACTCCATCGACGGCACCGCGTCGCGCGACTTCGTGGCCGAGTTCTCGTTCGTCTCGGCGATGACCGCCGTCGACATCTCCCGGATCGCCGAGGAGGTCGTCATCTGGGCGACCAAGGAGTTCTCCTTCGTCACGCTGCACGACTCGTACTCGACGGGGTCGAGCATCATGCCGCAGAAGAAGAACCCCGACGTTGCCGAGCTGGCCCGCGGCAAGGCCGGTCGTCTCGTGGGCGACCTCGCCGGGCTGCTGACGACCCTCAAGGCGCTGCCGCTCGCCTACAACCGTGACCTCCAGGAGGACAAGGAGCCCGTGTTCGACGCCGTCGACACGCTCGAGGTCCTGCTGCCGGCCTTCTCGGGCATGGTCGACACCCTCGTCTTCGACACCGGGCGCCTCGCGTCCCTCGCGCCGCAGGGATTCGCCCTGGCCACCGACATCGCCGAGTGGCTCGTGCGGCAGGGCGTCCCGTTCCGCGTCGCGCACGAGGTGGCCGGCGCGTGCGTCCGCGAGTGCGAGCCGCGCGGCATCGAGCTGTGGGACCTCACCGACGAGGACTTCGCCCGGATCAGCGAGCACCTGACGCCCGACGTGCGGTCGGTCCTCTCGGTCGAGGGTTCCCTGGCCTCGCGGGACGCCCAGGGCGGCACCGCCCCGGTCCGCGTCACCGAGCAGCTGGTGCTCGCGCGCGGGCGTCTCGCCGACGCCCGGACGTGGACCTCGGCGACTGTCTGACCCAGCCGTTAGCGTGTCGTCGGTGAGCCCCGACGACACCCGCCTGCCGCGCTCGTTCTTCGCCAGGCCGTCCGTCGAGGTCGCACCCGACCTGCTCGGGCGTCACCTGGCGTTCGGCGGGGTCGTGCTGCGCCTGACCGAGCTCGAGGCGTATGCCGGCGCGCTCGACCCCGGGTCGCACGCCTATCGCGGTGAGACGCCGCGCACGCAGCCCATGTTCGGACCGCCCGGGTTCACCTACGTCTACTTCACCTACGGCCACCACTGGTGCGTCAACCTCGTCGTCGGCGAGGAGGGTGCGGCCTCGGCCGTGCTCGTGCGGGCCGGTGAGGTGGTCGCCGGCCATGACCTCGTCCGGTCCCGGCGGGGGCCGGTGCGCGAGCGCGACTGGGCACGCGGACCGGGGCGGGTCGGGCAGGCGCTCGCGATGACCAAGGAGCACACGGGGCTCGACTTCTGCCGACCTCTTGTGGGGGAGCCGATCGACCTCGTCGTGGCCGAGGGCGAGCGGACTCCTCCCGAGCGCGTCGGCGTCGGCCCCCGGGTCGGCGTCAGCGGCCCGGGTGGTGACGGCACCGTCTTCCCGTGGCGCTTCTGGGTCGACGGGGACCCGTTCGTCTCGGCCTACCGCCCCGGCGTCGTGCGGCGCCGACGCGGGTGAGGCGTCTGCCGCGGTCGTTCTTCGCGAGGCCGGTCCTCGACGTGGCCGCCAAACCTGATCGGCCGACACCTGCAGCACGGCGGAGGGTCACGATGCCCGTCACCGAGACGGAGGCGTATGCCGGTCTCGTCGACCCCGCGTCACGAGTGCTCAGTCGGCCGACCCCTCACAACTCCCCGGTCTTCAGGCCGCCCGGGCACGCCTTCGTCTACTTCACCTATGGCCACCACTGGATGCTCTGCGTCGTCACCGGCGCCGAGGGCGTCCCCGGGGGCGACGGCGGGGTCTACCCGTGGCGCTTCTGGATCGACGCGGAGCCGGCCGTCTCGCCGTACCGTCCCGGGGTCGCCCGACGACGCTCGTGACGCCCGCCATGCGGGACCGCGCGGTACTCGGTGGCCCGGGCGTGGCGGCATACGGCAGGCTGTGTGCCGGTGGGCAGGGAGCCCACCCGAACGAGAGGACACCGATACCCGTGACGGACATCTTCGACGAGCTGCAGTGGCGCGGCCTGGTGGCACAGACCACCGACGAGGCGGCGCTGCGCGAAGCACTCGCGGAGGGACCCCTCACGCTGTATTGCGGCTTCGACCCGAGCGCGCCGTCGTTGCACTTCGGCAACTTCGTCCAGCTGTCGGTCATGCGACGCATGCAGGCGGCCGGGCACCACGTCATCTGTCTCGTCGGGGGGTCCACCGGACTCATCGGTGACCCCAAGCCCGACGCGGAGCGCGTGCTGCAGGACAAGGACACCATCGCGTCCGCGGTGAACCGGATCCAGCAGCTCGTCGGGCCGCTGCTCGACTTCGAGGGCGAGAACGCCGCGGTGCTCGTCAACAACCTGGACTGGACGGCGCCGATGAGCGCGCTCGACTTCCTGCGCGACGTCGGCCGCCACTTCCGCGTCAACCAGATGATCCGCAAGGAGGCCGTGGCGCGCCGGCTCGAGAGCGACCAGGGGATCTCCTACACGGAGTTCAGCTACCAGATGCTCCAGGCGCTCGACTACCTCGAGCTGCACCGGAGCCGAGGCTGCACCCTCCAGATCGGTGGGAGCGACCAGTGGGGGAACATCACGGCCGGCGTCGACCTCGTCCACCGGGTCGAGGGCACGTCGGTGCACGCGCTCGCGACGCCGTTGCTCGTCGACTCGACGGGCCGCAAGTTCGGCAAGTCGGAGGGCAACGCGGTGTGGCTGAGCGCCGACATGACGAGCCCGTACGTCTTCTACCAGTACTTCCTCAACGTCGAGGACGCATCGGTCATCAGCATGCTCAAGGCGCTCTCGGACCGATCCCGCGACGAGATCACCGAACTCGAGCGGCAGGTGGCGGAGGAGCCGTTCCGCCGAGCGGCGCAGAAGGCGCTGGCCGCCGACGTCACGACTCTGGTCCACGGAGCCGAGGCGACCGCCTCGGTCCAGGCGGCCTCCGAGGCGCTCTTCGGCAAGGGCGACCTGACCGGTCTGGACGCGTCGACACTGACGGACGCCACGGCCGAGCTGCCCGGCGCTCCCGTGTCCGTGGGGACGTCGGTCGTCGACGCCCTCGTGGCGGTCGGGCTCGTCGACTCGCGCAACGCGGCGAGGCGGGCGATCGGTGACGGCGGGGCCTCGCTCAACAACGTCAAGGTGACCGACCCGGAGCAGGTGCTGGGGGAGGGCGACTTCCTGCACGGGAGCGTCGCCGTCATCAAGCGGGGTCGACGCAACCTGGCGGCGGCGCGACGCGCCTGAGACCTCGCGTGGGTGAGGATCGAGCTGTGCCCGAACTCGGCGCCTCCCACGCATCTGGGACTCCTTGAGGGGGCGGATTCCGTTGGGCGACAACGGTATTCGCCCCCTCGGTGTCGACCAGGGGGTCTGAGGGGAGCGGATTTGTGTTTCTCCGGAGGGCCGGGTTAATGTTCTCTTCGTCAGCCCGACAGGGAGCACCGGACACCACCGCCGAGCGAGTGATCGCGACGCGAAGCAGGCCGGTCCCGGGGTGGCAGAGGGACCGAGGTGCTCGATCTGATCGGGTAGTCTCGGGGAGCAGGACCGCTGACACCAAGCGGGTCGGATCCGGTCGTCCTGAAGGACGCTTCGCGGGTTTGACTCCCAAGCGTGCGGCGGGTAAGTTTGAAGGGTTGCCCCGGAGGTCTCCTCGTTGAGGTGGTTGATGGTGTGTGTCCGATTCTTGAGAACTCAACAGCGTGTCAAAAATCGATGCCAATTACCTCGTCCCGAGGCCTGGTTCGGTCCATCGTCTGATGGTCTGGGTGGGTTTTGGGCGAATTATCCTTTGGTTGAATTGAACTTCTAGCTTTTTGAGCTGGTTGTTCGACTTCAGTCAGGTTTTCGAGCCCTTCATGGGTTCAAAGTTTGCTCACTGTTCTGGCCTTTCGGGGTTGGGGGGTGGGTGTTTGAACATCAACGGAGAGTTTGATCCTGGCTCAGGACGAACGCTGGCGGCGTGCTTAACAC
>NZ_JBFRDT010000022.1:0-92061 GCF_052113925.1 Terrabacter sp. RAF57
GGCACCAGCACCAGCTTCACCACCGTCACCGACGAGCAGATCGCCCACGTCGAACAACTGCTCAACACCCGCCCCCGAGCCACCCTCGGCTTCCACACCCCCGCCCATAAACTCAACGAACTACTCAACGTTGCGCACACGCCCTGAAACCGCCGGGGGTCGACGGTCAGTCGAGGAGCGTGATGAGCACGACGGCGCGGCCCGCCGTGCCCGCGCGCACCTCGTCGAGCGTCGGGGGCCGGTCGACGTTGACCTTGAGGGCGACGCGGTTGGCGCGCTTGGGTCCGAGCTCCTTGAGGAGCCGGTCGAAGATCTCCGCCACGCGGTCCGGGTCCTCCTCGAGGACCGCGTGCGCCCGGCGTCGACGCCCGTCGATCGTCACCTCGAGGTCGGCCCCGCCGCGCAGGTTGGCGCGCCAGGCGCCGCCCCCGTAGGTCATCAGCTGCCCGTCGAGCTCGTGGCGGCCGACGGGGACGTCGTAGACGCGGCCAGAACGCCGTCCGGTCACGTGCAGCACGAGCAGGCCCTTGCTCGCGATGCCGTGCAGCGGAGACGACAGGAGCCAGCGCAGCACCGGGTTGACGATCTTGACCATCGCAGCGGGGGCCAGGGCCTCCTCGACCGCGGGCTTCGTCGTGTCGGTCACGGCCCCAGCATGACACCGCGGAAGCCGACGGCGAGGCCGATCGCCGAACCCGCCCCCAACCCACTCGAGTGAGCGCCCCGTCCCACTCGAGTGAGCGCCCGGTCACGCAGACGCAGGTCAGGCGGCGTGCTCGAGGGCGAGGAGGCGCTCCTTCGTCTGGAGACCGCCCAGGTAGCCGCCGAGGGACCCGTCCGACCGGAGGACGCGGTGACACGGCACGACGATGGGCAACGGGTTCGTCGCACATGCCGACCCGACGGCCCGCACGGCCCGTGGGCTGCCGGACGCCACCGCGACCTCGCCGTAGCTCTCGGTCGAGCCGTACGGGATCTCGCTCAGGTGCCGCAGCACGGTGAGCCGGAAGCCGCGTGCCAGCCGCAGGTCCAGCGGGACGTCGAAGCCCCGCCGTCGTCCCGTGAAGTAGTCGTCGAGCTCGCGCGCCAGCGGATCGAGTCGGTCGCCGCCGCGGAGGATCCGCGAGCCGACCGACGACCCGAGCGACTCGAGGACCCGGTCGTGGTCCTCGATCTCGAAGGCCACGCGTACGACCCCGAGCTCGGTCGCGGCGAGCAGGAGCGACCCGACGGGCGAGTCGACGAGGCGGTAGGTCACGTCGACGGCGGACTCCGCAGAGGCGCGGTCGACGAGGGCTGCGTGGAGGACGGCGAGGCGCTCTGCCTCTCCGGAGCCGGCCCCCGTCAGGAGCTGGATCGGGTTGTCAGACATGGGTGCTCACCCTTCCGTAGGTGGCGTACGTGGACCGGAGCCGCGCGATGCCGTCGGCTGCCGCGCGGCGCGCTGCCGCGGGCGTGCCGCCGACGATGCGGGCGACCTCGGGGTGGGGCAGGCCGGCGACGTGGTGGTAGGCCACGCAGAGGCGCTGCTTATCGGGGAGTGCGGCGACCGCCGTCCAGAGGTCCCCGTCGGGCAGGGCCTCCTCAGGCTGGTCGACGCGTGGGGCCGCGGCGTCGGGCACCGCCGCGACCGGGACCGCGTGACGGGCGCCCGCTCGGGCGACGTCGACGGCCTTGCGGTGCGCGATGGTGACGAGCCACGCCCGGACGTTCGCGTCGTCGGGCAGGTCGGGCCACGCGCGCAGGGCCGAGAGGAAGGTCTCGGACCACGCGTCGTCGGCCTCGATCGGGCCGAGCACGGCGCGGCAGACGCGCAGCACGACGGCCCCGTGCTCGGTGACGGCCTGCTCGAACGGTCGCTTCATGCCCTGTAGACGCTCCGGCCCGCGGAAGTGTGAGGTCCCAGTGTGACGGACGGGGCGGCGCGCTCACTCGAGTGGGGCGGGGCGCTCACTCGAGTAGGGGAAGGGTCAGAAGAGGCGGCCGGAGTCGGCGGCGGGGGGCTCCTCGAGCGCGAGGAGGAAGCGCTTGCGACCCAGCCCGCCGGCATACCCCACGAGGGAGCCGTCGGCGCCGATGACGCGGTGGCACGGCACGACGACGGCGATCGGGTTGCGGCCGTTGGCCGTGCCGACGGCCTGGGCGAGGTTGCGGTCGCCGAGCGCCCGCGCGAGGTCGCCGTAGCTGCGCGTCTCGCCGTAGGGGATCTCGCGCAGCAGCCCCCACACCTTCTGGTGGAAGACGTCCCCCCGCGGCGCCAGCGGGAGGTCGAACTCGGTCAGGGCGCCGGTGAAGTACGCGGCGAGCTGGACCGCCGCGGCCGCGAACGGCTCGTCGGCCGGGTCACCGGCCTCGCCGAGCACCTCGGGGTCGTCAGGGCGGTACTTCGCGGCGTCCATGAGCAGGTGCGTGATGGCGCCGTCCTCGGCGACGACGGTCAGCTCGCCGATGGGCGAGGGGAGGACGACGTGCGCACGGCTCATCCCTGCTCGTCGCCTCGCGTCGCCGCCCCGTGGGACGCGACGATGTCGTCGTGGGTCGGGATGGGGAACTCGGCCGCGTAGTCGCCGTAGGCACGGGGGTCCTCGGACGGCTCGAGGTGGCAGGTCAGGGCGATCTCCCCGAACTCGCGGTGGACGGCCTCCTCGACCTCCTCCATGAGGTCATGCCCCTGCTGCACCGTCCACGCGCCGGGCACGAGCACGTGCACCTCGGCGAAGCGGTGGTGGCCGGAGACGCGGGTGCGCAGCGCGTGGAAGTGGACCTCGCGCGTGACGAACCGGGCGAGGATCTCGGCGATCGCGCTGTTGTCCGCCTTGGGCATCGAGATGTCCATGAGGCCCTCGGTGGACTCGCGGATGAGCTTCCAGCCCGTCCAGACGATGTTGATGCCGACGAGGAACGCGATGACCGGGTCGAGGCGTGCGATGCCCGTGAGGGCGACGAGGACGACCCCGATGACRACCCCCGCGGACGTCCAGACGTCGGTCATGAGGTGCTTGCCGTCGGCCGTCAGCGTCAGCGAGCGGTAGCGGCGCCCGGCGCGCAGCAGCACGACGGCCACCACGCCGTTGACCGCCGAGGCGACGACCGAGATGGCCAGACCGAGACCGACGTTCTCGATCGGCTGCGGGTGCAGGAAGCGCTCGACCGCGGTGTACATGATGACGAGAGCCGCGACGAAGATCATCATCCCCTCGACGGCCGCCGAGAAGTACTCGGCCTTGGTGTGGCCGAAGTGGTGGTTCTTGTCGGCCGGCATCGCCGCGACCTTGAGCGCGATGAGCACGGCGATGGCGGCGACGAGGTTGACGACCGACTCGGCCGCGTCGGACAGCAGGCCCACCGAGCCGGTGATGCGCCATGCGATCACCTTGAGCGTGATGGTGACGATCGCAGCCGCGATCGAGAGGTAGGCGAACCGGCTCAGGTCGCGGGTCTGGGGCGCGCGTCCGGACGGCGCGGGCGCGTGGGGCGGGTCCGACGTGGGACCGACGTTCGCTGACACGACCCCAGTGTCGCAAAGGGCACCGACGATCGGCGAGGTGGCGCTCATCCCTGGACGCCGGGCCGGGTCTGGTGGCGATCGACAGAGACCGGGTAGGGGGAGTGGTATCCGACTGACGGCGAAAGGAGCCCTGACATGGGTACCGAAGACAAGGCCAAGAACATGGGTGAAGACCTGAAGGGCAAGGCCAAGGAAGCCACCGGAAAGGTCACCGACAACGAGCGACTCGAGGCCGAAGGCAAGACTGATCAGGCCTCGGCGGACCTCAAGCAGCGGGGCGAGCAGCTCAAGGACGCGGGCGAAGACGTCAAGGACGCCTTCAACCGCTGACCTTCCGGAGCGGGGTGGGCCGGTCCCGACGGGGGCCGGCCCACTGCTCTGTCCGGCCGCGCCGGTCGACGAGGGCGTATGCCGTCCGGCCCGGTCGCGCGGTCGCGGGACCTTCGACCCCTTGTCAGCAGGGCGCCCGTCGGTGAGGCTCGTGGGGACGCACGATCGCCGACCCCTCGAGAGGCCCCGCCGTGACGACGACCCAGACCCCGACGACCGCCACCGTGCCGGCCCCGACCGCCGACGAGATCGCCTCGATGGACGCGTGGTGGCGGGCCAGCAACTACCTGACGATCGGGCAGATCTACCTCAAGGACAACGCGCTCCTGCGTCGGCCGCTCGTGCCGGACGACATCAAGCCGCGCCTGCTCGGACACTGGGGCACGAGCCCCGGGCTGTCCTTCGTCTACGCGCACCTCTCGCGCATCATCCGGCACACGGGTCAGCAGGCGATCTACCTCACGGGTCCCGGCCACGGTGGCCCCGCGCTCGTCGCGGCCGGCTACCTCGAGGGCACGTACTCGGAGATCTACCCGAAGGTGACGTGCGACGAGGACGGCGTGCGTCGCCTCTTCCGCCAGTTCTCGGCGCCCGGCGGCATCCCGAGCCACGTGTCCGTCACGACGCCCGGGTCGATCCACGAGGGTGGCGAGCTCGGCTACGTCCTCGTCCACGCGTTCGGTGCCGTCATGGACAATCCCGACCTCCTGGCGCTCGCCGTCGTCGGTGACGGGGAGGCCGAGACGGGGCCCCTCGAGGGCTCGTGGAAGGGCATCTCGTTCCTCAACCCGCGGCGCGACGGCGCGGTGCTGCCGGTCCTGCACCTCAACGGCTACAAGATCGCCGGGCCGACGGTGCTCGGACGCAAGGACCCGGCGGAGGTGCGCGGCCTCCTCGAAGGGCACGGCTACGACGTGCTCGAGGTCGAGGGTGACGACCTCCCGGGCATGCACGAGCGCTTCGCGGAGACGCTGGCGACGGCATACGGTCGGATCCGCGCCATCCAGCAGGAGGCACGGGAGGATGGCTGGACGATGGGGAAGCGGCCGCGGTGGCCGCTCATCGTGCTCCGCACGCCGAAGGGGTGGACCGGGCCGGCGGAGGTCGACGGCGTTGCCGTCACCGGCTCGTGGCACTCCCACCAGGTCCCGCTCTCGGGTGTCAAGGACAACTACGAGCACCTCGCGGTCCTCGAGACCTGGCTGCGCTCCTACCGGCCCGAGGAGCTCTTCGACGAGTCGGGAAGGCCGACCGATGTCGTGCTGCAGGCGAACCCGGAGGGCGACCTGCGGATGAGCGCCTCGCCGCACGCGAATGGCGGGGTCCTCAGCACCGAGCTCGACATCCCCGACTTCCGCGACTTCGCACGGGACGTGCCCTCGCCGGCAGCGGTCCGGGAGGAGTCGACGCGCGCCCTCGGCGAGCTGATGCGCGAGCTCTACGTGCGCAACCCGACGACGTTCCGGCTCTTCAGCCCCGACGAGACGAACAGCAACCGGGTCGGCGCCGTCTTCGACGTGTCCGACAGGATGACGGCCGAGCGGGTGCTGGAGCAGGACGAGAAGCTCTCGCACGACGGGCGGGTCATGGAGGTGCTCTCGGAGCACTCGTGCCACGGCTGGCTCGAGGGCTACACGCTGACCGGCCGGCACGGGCTCTTCGCGACGTACGAGGCCTTCGCGATGGTGAGCGCCTCGATGACGGTGCAGCACAGCAAGTGGCTGCAGGAGGCCAACAAGCTCGACTGGCGGGCCAAGGTGCCGAGCCTCAACATCCTCCTGACGTCGACGGCGTGGCGCAACGACCACAACGGCTTCTCGCACCAGGGACCCGGCCTCATCCAGACGGTGCTCAACGCGCGCGGCGAGGTGTCCCGGATCTACCTCCCGCCGGACGCGAACTGCCTTCTCTCCGTGGCCGATCACTGCTTCCGGTCGAAGAACTACGTCAACCTCGTCGTCATCGACAAGCAGCCGCAGCCGCAGTGGCTGACGATGGAGGAGGCCGTCGCCCACTGCGCGGCCGGCGCGGGCATCTGGGACTGGGCCGGCACCGACGACGGCGACCGCGACCCCGACGTCGTGCTCGCCTGCGCGGGCGACGTCGTGACGATGGAGGTCGTCGCCGCGGCCCAGATCCTCAAGGAGAAGCTGCCGCAGCTGCGCGTGCGCGTCGTCAACGTCGTCGACCTCATGACCCTGCCGCGCGTGCGCAGCCACCCGCACGGCATGGACGACGTGCGCTTCGGCGAGCTCTTCACCGACCACGTCGACGTCGTGTTCGCCTTCCACGGCTACCACGGCGCCATCCACCAGCTCGTCCACGGGCGGCCCGACGCCGACCGCTTCCACGTGCGCGGCTTCAGCGAGGAGGGCACGACGACGACGCCGTTCGACATGGTGGTGCGCAATGGCGTCGACCGCTACTCCCTCGTCATGGACGCCATCAACAACGCCGGTCGCCAGGTGCGTGGCTCGAGCGAGGTCAAGGCCTGGTGCCAGGCCGAGCTCGACAGGCACCACGAGTACATCGTCGAGCACCTCGAGGACATGCCCGAGGTGCGTGACTGGGTCATGACGACGGTCGTCGAGGACTGACCGCCCGCCACGACGGCAGAGGGCGTATGCCGCCCACTCGGGTGGGCGGCATACGTGGACTCGTCAGTCGCGCCGGGGTGCGATGACGACGTCGATGCTGTTGTCGCGGAAGGCTTGCAAGGCCACGGGATCGGCGGACTCGTCGGTGACGAGCGTCCACGTGCGTGGCATGACGGCCCAGGCGTGGAAGGGCGACTGGCCGAGCTTGTCGGCGTGCGCGAGGACGTAGGTGTGCTCGGCCCGGCTCATCATCAGCTCCTTGAGCCGGGTCTGCTCGAGGTCGGCCTCGCAGATGCCGCGCTCGGCGTGCACGCTGTCGGCGCCCATGAAGGCCCGGTCGAAGCTGAGGCGCTGGACGGCGGCCTCGGCGAGCGGCCCGACGAAGGCCTGGCTCAGCGGCCGCAGCCGGCCGCCCAGGGCGATGACGTCGATGCCGACGCTGTCGGCGAGGGTGCCCATGGCGCTGATGCCGGCCGTGACGACGGTCAGCTCGGTCAGCTCGGGCGTCTTGGTGATGGCGTCGGCGAGCGCGCCCATCGTCGACCCGGCGTCGAGGAGCACCGTCTCCCCGGGCTCGATCTGGTCGGCGGCCCAGCGGGCGATGTCCCGCTTCGCCGCGTGCGCCTCCCCGAGACGCTGGCGCAGTGAGGCCTCGGGATGGTGGGCCAGGCTCATCACTCCGCCGTAGGTGCGGGCCAGCTTGCCCTGGGCGGTCAGCTTGGCGAGGTCGCGCCGGATCGTCGACGCGGTGACGCCGAGCTGGTCGGAGAGCTCCTCCACGCTCGCGAGCCCACTGGTGGTGGCGAGGCGGACGATCTCGCCCCGACGCGTCTGTGCGGTGTGCTTCGCCACGCTGGGCACCTTAGGCGTCCACGGGCCGTGGCGCCATCTCCGCGCCGAGGCGCAGCGCCTCGATCATCGAACGGTGGTCGGCGATGCCGGTACCGGCGATGTCGAAGGCCGTGCCGTGGTCGACCGACGTGCGGATGACGGGCAGACCGATCGTCACGTTGACACCCGCCTCGAGGCCGAGCACCTTGACCGGCCCGTGGCCCTGGTCGTGGTACATCGCGACGACGAGGTCGTAGTCGCCGCGACCGGCGAGGAAGAAGAGCGTGTCGGCCGGCAGGGCGCCGTGCACGTCGATGCCGTCGGCGCGGCAGACCTCCACGGCGGGGTCGATCTTCTCGGCCTCCTCGCCGTAGCCGAAGAGGCCGTTCTCGCCGGCGTGCGGGTTGATGCCGCAGACGCCGATCTTCGGGGTCGGGTTGCCGGCGTCGACGAGGGCCTGGTGGCCCCGACGGATGACGCGCTCGACGAGACCGGGCTCGATGCGGTTGACGGCATCGATGAGGCCGATGTGGGTCGTCACGTGGATGACCTTGACCCTCTCGGTCGAGAGCATCATCGAGACCTCGGGCGTGCCGGTGAGGTGGGCGAGCAGCTCGGTGTGGCCGGGGAAGACGTGGCCGCCGGCGTGCAGCGCCTCCTTGTTGAGCGGCGCGGTGCAGATCGCCTGGACCTTGCCGGCCATCGCCAGCTCGGACGCGACGCGGATGTAGTGGTAGGCGGCGTCGCCGGCGACGGCCGACAGCTGCCCGAAGGGGAGGTCCGCCGGCAGCAGCGCGAGGTCGATGACGTTGATGCGCCCGGGGATCTCGCTCGCCTCCTCGACGTCGTCGATGGTGACGATGTCGACGGCGACGTCGGCGATGTCAGCGGCCTGCTTGAGACGCAGCGCGTCACCGACGACGACGACGCGCGCCATCGTCGCCACGTGCGGGTCGGCCAAGGCCTTGACGATGATCTCGGGGCCGATGCCGGCGCCGTCTCCCATGGTCACGGCGATGCGGGGAAGGGCGACGCTCATGAGTTCTCCTCGGTGGTCGCGCCGGGGGTGGCGCGGGGTGCGGTGGTGGTCGATGAGGTGCGGAGGTGCGGGGCCTGCGGCGGCACGGTGGTGGGCCCCAGCAGGTGCTCGACGACGCGGACGAGCGAGGTCGGGTCGCCGAAGCTGCCCGGGCGCGTGACGACGAACCGCCCACCGGGGCGCCGGCTCACGACGGTGCCGGTCTCGACCTCGTCGACGACGTCGAGGGCGGGCACGTCGAGGCGATCGAGGACGGCGCGGGCGGTCTCACCGCCGGAGAGGAATGCCGCGTCGAAGTGGTCGACCACGGGCGAGACCGCGGCGGCGAGGGACTCGGTCAGGGCACGTGACCGACTCGGGTCGGCGGGGGCGGCGGGGTCGAGCGCCACCACGACGACAGCGTCACGGGAGTGCTCGGCGAGCTGGACGCCTACGGCCCCCGGGTGGGTCAGGAGGCGGTCGGGCTGCAGCAGCACCGTGTGCGTGGAGCGCGCAGCCGAGAGCCGCTCGAGCTGGTCAGGGAGTCCCGGCGCGCGCGAGCCGAGCACGAGCAGCATGGACCGCACGGACCCGACGGACCCGAAGGACGCTGGGGGCCGCATCGCAGCCGCCGTTTCGGCGCCGCGGCCCTCAGAGGGTGTGTTGTCGGTCTCCGGGCCCGCCGTCCCAGGGCCCCGGCGCTGGTCCGGCGGGAGGGCACGGACGGCGGCGTCGGCCAGGGCTCCGGACCCGACGAGGAGCGTGCGGCCGTCCTGCCCGGCGCTCGCGGCGACGGCGGCGGCGTGGACGACATCGAGGTCGGCGTCCGTCACGGCGTCGCAGACCGCGACGAAGCCGGTGCCCGCGGCCTCGTCGAGGGCCGCCGTGACGGCCTCGACGCCGCGCAGCACGGTGGTGTGCGGGACGAGCACGGTGGCCAGCGGGTGCAGGGCCGCGGCCACCCGGTCCGGCGCCGGGGTCGGCTCGACGGCCCAGAGGTCGGTGTGGTGCAGCGGCGTGCCGCCGACGTGGAGCACGCCGTCGACGACGACACGCTCGAGCGCGGGGTTGGCGACGGCCACGACCGGTGTGCGCTGCAGCTCCTCGGCGAGGGCGGCGACCTCCGCGGCGACGTGTCCCCGGAGCAGCGAGTCGACCTTCTTGACGACGACCGGTGCCGTCGTGACGAGGGCTGCGGCTGCGCGAACCGCGCGCACGGCCTCCGCGTGGGGGAGACGGCGCGAGTCGGTGTCGACGGTGAGGACGGCGAGTGGGTCGTCGGCGCCGGCCGGGGTGCTCGCGTCGGGTCGGCGACCGGACGCGGCTGCGATGGCCGAGGACGAGTCCGAGAGAACGACCGTGCTGCGCGAAACACGCATGAGAGCGTGGGATGCGCACTCTGCGGCGCCGCTCAGATCATCGGCGACGATGCCCAGGGCGAGTGCCTTCACGTTCTCCTCCTCATGGTCTTTCCTGCGCGTTTCGTGCTGTGCGACAAGGAGATTGGCGACCCTGCAGATGGTGGTGAAGGGTGCTGCGGTGTGCTGCGGGAGTGCGCCGGACGGCATACGACCAACCGCCCCTTCACAAAAAACGCTACAGGTATTGCGCGAATCGCGCAATGGTGCGAAGGTGGTCCAACCCGAGGGGCGCAGCGTGCGCCGCCGACGGGGAGGCCACCGCTCAACGAGGAGTCCCGATGCCCCAGCAGCCCGCTCTGCTTCCCACGTCTGACCAGCCGACGCGGGAGGTCTCGCGTCGCTCGATCCTCAAGCTCGCCTCGCTGGCCGGCGCCGGAGCGCTCTTCGCTCCCGCGCTCGCCGCCTGCGCCGGGCCCAAGTCCGCCACCACCGCGAGCACTGCCGGGGCAGGGGCCGCGGGGGGCACACTGAGCATCGTGCTCAACCGCAACCTGGTCAGCCTCGACAACAAGCTGAACCAGTACGACGCGGCCGTCACCGTGCAGCGCGCCGTCCGTGAGGCCCTGACGAAGATCGGCGACAAGCTGACCCCCGAGCTCGTCCTCGCCGAGTCGTTCGAGCAGACCAAGCCCACCGAGTGGACGGTCAAGCTGCGCAACGACATCCACTACTCCGACAAGTCGAAGGTCACGGTCGAGGACGTCGAGACCGCGCTCAAGCTCTACTTCGAGGTCAAGGCCGGCTACGTCGCCTCGCAGTTCCCCGAGCAGCCGACCTTCACCAAGGTCGACGACACGACCTTCACCCTGACGACCAAGAGCCCCGTCGTCTCGCTCAACTCGCTGATGTCCAACATCCTCATCACGCCGGCCAAGGACAACAAGGCCGAGGAGCTCGGCACCGGCCTCGGCACTGGACCGTTCACCATCGCGAGTGCCGACTCCGGCACCGGCACCTACCGCCTCGTGCGCAACGACAACTACTGGGGCACGCCGGCCAAGCTCGAGACGGTCAACGTCAGCTACCAGGAGGAGGAGGGCGCGCGCGTCATCGCCATCACCTCCGGCCAGACCGACGTCATCGACACCATCACGCCCGAGTCCGCGACGTCGCTCAAGACGAACTCCGACATCGACGTCATCGAGACCCCGGGCACGCGCCTGATCCACCTCTTCTACAACTTCCGCAAGCCGGCCGGCAGCCCGCTCGCCAACCCCAAGGTGCGCGAGGCGCTCTCCTACGCCGTCGACCACGAGTCGCTCATCAAGGCGCTCATGAACGGCCAGGTCAACTCGGCCGAGGGTGTCGTCCCGACGACGCTCGCGGGCTTCGCGAAGACCGGTGAATACGCGTACGACCCCGCCAAGGCCAAGCAGATGCTCGCCGACAACGGCGCGTCCGGGCTCAAGGTGCGCATCATCTGGGAGGACTCCGAGTTCGCCGGTGCCTCGCGCGTGCTCGAGGCCATCTCGCAGATGTTCGCGGCCGTCGGTGTCACCGCCGAGCTGAAGATGATCCCCAAGGGCGGCGAGATCAACGCCTGGCGTCGCGGCGAGGCCGGTGACTGGGACATCCTCGCCAACGGCTACGGCAACCAGACCGGGCTCGCGCTGACCAACCTGCAGGGCCAGTACGGCGGCACGGCGGAGAAGGAGAAGACGCGCGACACCTACCACGGCTTCGTCGTCCCCGAGATCACCGCACTGCTCGACCAGGCCGCCGCCGAGAGCGACGAGGCCAAGCGCAACGACCTGCTCAAGCAGGCCCAGGAGAAGATCTGGGCGCAGTGGCCCGCCGTGTGGGCCTGGACGCCGAACAACGTCCTCGCCAAGCGCAAGCGCGTCCAGAACCTCAACCTCCGGGCGACGAACTCCTACGACCTCGCCGCCGTGACCGTCTCCGGCTGATCCCAGCCGACCAGACCAAGGTGATCCCATGCTCACGTACGTCCTCAAACGAGTCGGCCAGACGGTCCTGACGGCCTTCCTGGCCGTGGCGACCGTGTTCGTCCTGCTCCGCATGGCCCCGGGCGACCCCGCGGCCAACTATGCGCCGCCGAACCCGAGCTCGGAACAGCTCGAGGCGATCCGCCAGCAGTTCGGGCTCGACCAGCCGATCCCCGTGCAGTTCTGGACGTTCCTGCAGCACCTGTTCCAGGGCGACGTCGGCACGTCGTTCTTCTTCAAGCGCCCCGCGCTCGACGTCGTCCTGGAACGCCTGCCCTACACGATCACCCTCGCGGTCGCGGCGATCGTCGTCACGTCGGTCGTCGCGATCCCGTTGGGGGTGTGGATGGCGCGCCGCAACAACACGGCTCCCGAGCTGGGGGCCAACATCGGCACCATCGCCGGTCAGTCGATGCCGGACTTCTGGATCGGCTTCGTGCTGCTCATCCTCTTCGCCGTGAACCTCCACTGGTTCGCACCGTCGGGGTTCGACTCGGCCGCCTCGATCATCCTGCCGACCCTCACGATCGCGATCCTCCAGATCGCGCTCATCTCCCGGCTCGTGCGCCGGGAGATGGTCGTCAACCTCGCGTCGCCCTACCTGACCGTCGCACGGTCCCGCGGGGTGTCCGAGCGGGCGCTGACCTGGCGCTACGCCTTCGCCAACGCCGCCCTGCCGGTCGTGACCGCGCTGGGCACACGCTTCGCGGCGATGCTCAACGGCGTCGTCATCGTGGAGGTCGTCTTCAACTGGCCGGGCGTCGGCGAGCTCGTCGTCAACGCGCTCAAGCAGCGCGACTTCCCGCTCATCCAGGCGACCGTCCTCGTCACCGTGCTCCTGGCGCTCGCCGTGCAGCTGCTCGTGGACCTGCTCTACCCGCTCATGGACCCGCGGGTCCGACTCGGAGAGGCCAGCTCATGACCACCTCGACGAACCTGCCCGGCCACCCGCAGGTCCCGAACCTCGCCGAGGTCCCCGGCTCCATCCTCGGCCGCGAGTCGGCCGTGACGAAGGTGCTGCTGCGCCGGTCGGCGGCGGCCCGCCGGGCCCGCTACAGCACCGTGAAGATCTGGGTCGGGGCGATCTGCGCCGGTGTGGTCGTCCTCCCCGTGGTCCTGGCCAACGTCCTCCCGCTGCCCGACCCGATCGTCGGCCGGCTGAGTGAGTCGTCGCTGCCACCGTTCAGCGCGGGCCACCTGCTCGGCACCGACCCCAACGGACGCGACCTGCTCTCGCGCATCCTCCACGGCGGTCAGACGTCCCTCGTGATCGGCTTCCTCGCGATCTTCGTCTCGGGGCTCTTCGGCATCGTCGCCGGCGCAGCCGCCGGCTACTTCGGCGGCTGGGTCGACACGATCATCTCGCGGTTGCTCGAGGCGCAGATGGCACTTCCGCTGCTGCTCATGCTGCTCCTCGTCGTCGCCCTCTTCGGCCCGTCGATCCCCGTGATCACGCTCGTCATCGCCTTCGCCCAGTGGCCGGAGCCGGCGCGCATCACCCGCGCCCTCGTGCTCGTCGAGCGGGAGAAGCCGTACGTCGCGGCCGCGCGGGTGCTCGGACTGCCGAAGCTCTCGATCCTCAGCCGGCACGTCGTCCCCAACATCCTCCAGCAGGTGCTCGTCGTCGTGCTCCTGCTGCTCGCCCAGGCCGTGCTGCTCGAGAGCGCCCTGTCGTTCCTCGGAGCGGGCGTCCAGCGGCCGTACCCCACGTGGGGCGGCATCATCTCCGACGGACGCGAGCTCTTCGTCACCGGCAAGCCCTGGCTCGTCACCGTGCCCGGCGTGGCCATCGCGCTGCTCGTCGTCGGCGTCAACCTCGTCGGAGACGGCCTGCGCGACCGGGTGCGACGCGCGAAGGGAGACCAGACATGAGAGTCCTCGAGGTCACGGACCTGCAGGTCGAGCTGCTGACCGGCACGAGCGTCGTGCGTGCGGTCGACGGCGTCAGCTTCCACATCGACCAGGGCGAGACGGTGACGATCATCGGCGAGTCCGGCTCGGGCAAGTCGACGACGGCGATGGCGATCCTGCGCCTGCTGCCCGACGACCTCGCGGTCATCTCGGGCGAGGCCCGCATCGGCGGCCAGGACGTCACTGGCAGTCGGAAGGTCATCGACAAGCTCCGCGGCCGGGCCGTGGCGCTCATCCCGCAGGACCCCATGACGGCCCTCAACCCGATCCGCACCATCGGCCGGCAGATGACCGAAGCCGTCCGCATCAAGTATCCCGACCTCGGCCGGGCCGGGGCGAAGGCGCGGGCCCTGTCGCTCATGGAGCAGGTGCACATCCGCAACCCCGCCAAGCAGTTCGACGCCTACCCGCACCAGCTCTCGGGCGGCATGCTCCAGCGCGTCCTCATCGCGATGGCGGTCTCGACCGACGCCGACCTCATCGTCGCCGACGAGCCGACGAGCGCGCTCGACGTCACGGTGCAGGCGGGCATCCTCGACCTGCTCCTCGAGCTGCAGGAGCAGACGGGCATCGCGCTGCTGCTCATCACCCACGACCTCGGCGTGGCGAGGCTCATGAGCGACCGCGTCCACGTCATGAAGGCGGGCGCCTTCGTCGAGGGCGGCCCGGTCACCGACGTCGTCGACCACCCCGAGCACCCCTACACCCAGAAGCTGCTCGGAGCGATCCCCGAGCTCGGCCCCTGGGAGGACCCGGGCGCCCGCGAGCCGCTCGTCAAGGAGGCCAGCCATGGCTGAGGACCTGCTCACCGTCAGCAACCTCGTCGTCGAGTACGGCACCGGCAAGGACGTCTTCCGCGCCGTCGACGACGTGTCCTTCAGCGTCCCGCGCGGCGGCACCCTCGCCATCGTGGGGGAGTCCGGCTGCGGCAAGTCGACGATCGCCAAGGCGCTCGTCCGGCTGCTGACGCCGACCTCCGGTGTCATCGACCTCGACGGCACCGACCTCGCTCGGCTCTCCGAGAAGCAGCTGCGCCCGATCCGCCACCGGGTGCAGATGGTCTTCCAGGACCCGTACGGCTCGCTCGACCCACACCTGACGGCGCAGGAGATCGTCGCCGAGCCGATCCGGGTGCGCGGGGAGAAGTCGCGCCAGGCCCAGCGCGACAAGGCGGCTGCGCTCATCGAGCGGGTCGGACTGCCGCGCACGGCCCTCGAACGCAAGCCCCCCGAGTTCTCCGGCGGGCAGCGCCAGCGCATCGGCATCGCCCGGGCGCTCGCGTCCGGTCCGGAGCTGCTCGTCTGCGACGAGGCGACGAGTGCGCTCGACGTCTCCGTCCAGGCACAGGTCCTCGAGCTGCTCGCCGACATCCAGGCCGAGACGGGCCTGACCTACCTCTTCATCTCGCACAACCTCGGCGTCGTCCGTGCCATCTCGCAGGACACGGTCGTCATGCGCGCCGGCCGGATCGTCGAGAGCGGGCGCACCGACGACCTCCTCTCGCGGCCGCAGGAGGAGTACACCCAGCGTCTGCGCCGCTCCGCGCTCGAGCCGGGGCTCATGACCGGCATCAAGCCGCGTCACCTCATCCGCCACATCGCCGCCTCCCGCACGGCCGAGACCGAGAAGGCCTCATGACCACCGCAGCCCTCCCGACCACCGACCTGCCCGGTCTCGACCGACCGCTCTCGCGACTCGTCCTCGGGACCATGACGTTCGGCGACACCGTCGACGTCGACACGGCCCGCACCATGGTCGACACCGCGCTCGACGCCGGCATCACCTCGATCGACACCGCCAACGGGTATGCCGCCGGGCGCAGTGAGGAGATGCTCGCCGAGATCCTCGTCGGCCGGCGTGACGCCGCGACGATCGCGACCAAGGCCGGCATCTACCCCGGCGACGCGGGTGACGCCCCGCTCCTCTCGGCCGCAGGCCTGCGGGCCTCGCTCGAGGCCAGCCTGCGCCGGCTGCGCACCGACCACGTCGACGTCTACTACCTCCACCAGCCCGACCGCTCGGTGCCGATCGACGAGACCGTCGCTGCCCTGGGCGAGTTCGTCAAGGAGGGCACGGTCCGCGCGATCGGTGTCTCGAACTTCTCGGCCTGGCAGATCGGCGACGTCTTCGCGGCGTGCGACGCCCTCGGCACGCCACGACCGATCCTGGGCCAGCAGCTCTACAACCTCGTCGCCCGTCGCATCGAGGCGGAGTACTCCGAGTTCGCGACGAGCAAGGGCCTGGCGACCATCGTCTACAACCCGCTCGGCGGCGGCCTGCTCACCGGACGCCACTCCTTCACCGAGTCGCCGGGCGAGGGGCGTTTCGGCTCGTCGGCACTCGCGGCGATGTACAAGGACCGCTACTGGAACGCCGAGACGTTCGCGGTCATCGAGGCCCTCGGCGCCATCGCGTCGGAGGCCGGCATCACCCTCCCCGAGCTGTCGCTGCGCTGGCTGCTGAGCAAGCCGGTCGTGACGTCGGTGCTGCTCGGGGGATCCAAACCACACCAGTTGGAGGCCAACATCACTGCTGCACAAGCCGGTCCGCTCCCCGACGACGTCATCGCCGCGTGCGACGAGGCAGGCCTGGCGATCGCCGGGTCCATGCCGGGGTACAACCGATGAGCGGCGGAGACACGGCGATGGGGCGCAGCCGCGAGCGGGTGCTCGACTACGCCCGCAGGGTCCGGGCCTGCGAGACGATCCTCGGCTACTGGGTCATCATCGACTCCCCGGCGTCGACGGAGCGGCTCGCCCGTCTCGGCTACGACTACGTCTGCTTCGATGCCCAGCACGGTCTGCTCGACTACAAGGGCATCCTCGCCGGCATGACGGCCATCGACGCGGGCGGCGAGTCCGTCGGCATGGTCCGGGTCGGCGCCAACGACCCCTTCCTCATCGGGCAGGCCCTCGACTCAGGCGCAGCCGGCATCATCGTGCCCCTCGTCAACACGGCCGAGGACGCGGCCCGCGCGGTGTCGTTCGCGAAGTACCCGCCGCTGGGCATCCGCTCCTACGGCCCGATGCGGTCGCAGCTGCGGATCGGCCCGAACCCGGCAGACTCCAACGCGGCGACCGTCGTGCTCGCCATGATCGAGACGCCCCAGGGCCTCGAGAACGTCGAGGCCATCGCGGCGACACCGGGGATCGACGGGCTCTACATCGGCCCCTCCGACCTGCGCATCGCCGTGGGTGGGGCGACGTCGACCGACCCCACCGTCGACGAGGCCTTCGAGGCCGCTGTCGACCGGATCCTGGGCGCTGCCAAGGCTGCCGGCATCGCCGCAGGCTTCCACACGCCGAGCGGTGAGGTCGCCGCCAAGCGCCTCGGCCAGGGCTTCACCCTCGCCACCGTCTCATCCGACCTCATCCACCTCGAGCAGGCCGCGACGGCCCACCTCAAGGCGGCGCGGGGAGAGTCGTGAGCGTCTCCAGTGCGTCCGCCGAGGCGCTCCCGACCGACGGCGTGCTGCGCCCGCGCGACGGAGGCGGCCATACGGCATACCTCCCCACCCCGACGGTGCAGTGCCACGCCGCCAACCTCGCGTGGCTTCCGAACGGCGACCTCGCGTGCGTGTGGTTCGGCGGCACCCAGGAGGGCGTCAGCGACATCACCGCCTACCTCAGTCGTATGCCGTCCGGCGCGGACACATGGCTCCCCCCCGTGCCGCTGAGCGACGACCCGACGCGATCGGAGCAGAACCCGGTCCTGTTCACGGCGCCCGACGGCGACGTCTGGCTGCTCTACACCGCGCAGCTCGCCGGCAACCAGGACACGTCCGAGGTGCGGCGACGGGTCTCGCACGACGCTGGTGACACGTGGGAGCCGCCGACGGTGCTGCTCCCCGCGACGGGGGCCCGTGGCGTCTTCGTGCGCCAGCTGCCCGTCGTGACCGCTGGCGGCCGCATCCTGCTGCCCGTCTTCAACTGCGTCACCGTGCCCGGCGAGAAGTGGGTCGGCAACGAGGACACGTCGAGCGTGTGGTGGAGCGACGACGGCGGCGACTCGTGGACCGAGGCGCCGGTGCCGGGGTCGCTCGGATGCGTGCACATGAACCTCGTTGCACGACAGGACGGTTCGCTCTGGGCCTGCTTCCGGAGCCGCTGGGCCGACCACGTGTGGGAGACGACGTCGACCGACGCCGGCCTGACGTGGGCCGAGCCGACTCCGACCGCGCTGCCCAACAACAACTCCTCGATCCAGGCCGTCGCCGTCGGTGGCGGCGAGGTCGCGCTAGTCTTCAACCGGAGCTCGGCGCTCGACGCCACCGAACGCCGCGTGTCCCTCTACGACGAGATCGACGACGAGGGTGTCGTCGACGGACTCGACGGTCCGGTCGTCGCGGAGCCGTCGCCCGAGGCGGCCGAGGTCGCAGGTCGACGGACGGCCTTCTGGGGTGCACCGAGGGCGCCCATGACGCTGGGCCTCAGCCCCGACGACGGGCGCAGCTGGCCCGTTCAGGTGGACCTCGAGACCGGCGACGGCTACTGCATGTCCAACAACTCACGTGACGGGCTCAACCGCGAGCTGTCCTACCCCTCGGTGCTGCCCGGCCCGGACGGTGACCTGCACGTGGCCTACACCTACCACCGGCGTGCCATCAAGCACGTGCACCTGCCGGCCGACGTCGTCGACCGCCTCCGCCGGGGCCCATCCCGGTGACAGCGCCGACGCGGCCCGAGCCGGCCGCCACCCCACGCGACGGGCGCGCGACACGCACCGCGGTCGTCACAGGGGCCAGCTCGGGCATCGGTCTCGCCATCGCCCACGACCTCGTCGGTGCCGGGTGGCGCGTCCTCGGGCTCAGCCGCTCGCGCGGTGCGCTGTCGGACGCCGCCACGTGGGTGCCGTGCGACCTGGCCGACGTGATCTCGGCCGACGAGGCCGTGCGCGCGGTGCGTGGGACCGCGACCGGCGGCGTGGACGCCATCGTCCACGCCGCCGGTGTGCAGTACTCCGCCGGCGTCGGCGACCTGCGACCCGAGCAGGGAGAGCGCATGTGGGCCGTGCACGTGCGCGGCGCCGAGCTCGTCGTGGGCGGGCTCATCGGCGTCCTCGGCGACGAGGGCCGGGTCGTCCTCGTCGGTAGCCGGACCATGACAGGGGTCCCCGGCAAGAGCCAGTACGCCGCGACGAAGGCCGCCCTCGCGGCGATGGCGCGGGCATGGGCGTCGGAGCTCGCCCCGCGACGGATCACCGTCAACGTCGTCGCGCCGGGGCCCACGCGGACGGCGATGCTCGATGACCCCAACCGGGCGTCGGTGCCACCCGTCGTGCCGCCCCTCGGCCGGCTGGTCGAGCCGTCGGAGGTCGCCGCCCTGACCCGCTTCCTGCTCGAGCCGACCGGCGCGATGGTGACGGGTCAGACCATCGTCATGTGCGGCGGCGCGTCCCTGCCGTGAGCCGCGCCGGCGCGTCGGGCAGACGTCCGCGGGTCGCGCACGCGTGCACGTTCCCCGCAGGGGTGCGCGCTGCAACCCGCACCACCGAGGTGAGGGCGCACTCCCGGGTAGGGGCCGCACTCGGCGCGCGTCCGCAGGTCGCGCGTCCCGGGCGTCTGCCGCGTGGCCGGGTCCGGCTGGCGGGTCCGGCCGGGCTGCGAGAGCTCAGGAGGTGACGTTCTCGAGAACGACGGCGAGTCCCTGACCGACGCCGATGCAGATGCACGCCACGCCCCAGCGACACCCGGAGCGCTGCAGGTCACGGGCGAGCGTGCCGAGGATGCGCCCTCCGGACGCGCCGAGCGGGTGGCCGATGGCGATGGCGCCGCCGTGACGGTTGACGATGTCGGGGTCGATGTCCCACGCGTCGACGCAGGCGAGCGACTGCGCGGCGAAGGCCTCGTTGAGCTCGACGGCCGACACGTCGGTCCAGGTGATACCGGCACGGGAGAGGGCTCGCTCGGCGGCCTCGACGGGCGCGAAGCCGAAGTACTGCGGGTCGAGGGCGCTCGCGCCGCGACCGGCGATGCGTGCGATCGGGGCGAGCCCGAGGCGCTCCTGGGCGCCGGCACTCCCGAGCAGCACCGCGGAGGCGCCGTCGTTGAGCGGCGAGGCGTTGCCGGCGGTGACGGTGCCACCCTCGGTGCGGAACGAGGTGCGCAGGCCGGCGAGGCGCTCGGCCGTCGTGTCGGCGCGGATCGACTCGTCGCGGGCGAGCTCGACACCGGGGACCGGCACGACGAGGTCGTCGTAGAAGCCCTCGGTCCACGCTGCGTCCGCGAGTCGGTGCGACCGCGCGGCGAACGCGTCCTGGCGCTCACGGGTCACGCCGTGCCGCTCGCGCAGCTGCTCAGTGGCCTCACCGAGCGACACCGTCCACTCCGACGGCATCCTCGGGTTGACGAGGCGCCAGCCGAGCGTCGTCGACGAGAGCTCGAGATTGCCCACGGGATACGGCTTCTCGGTCTTCGGCATCACCCACGGTGCTCGCGTCATGGATTCGACGCCGCCGACGAGCACGACGTCGGCGTCACCCGTCTCGATCTGCCGCGATGCGATGATCGCCGCGTCGAGGCTCGAGCCGCAGAGGCGGTTGACCGTCGTGCCCGGGACGCTCGTCGGCAGGCCGGCGAGCAGGGTCGCCATGCGCGCGACGTTTCGGTTCTCCTCGCCGGCGCCGTTCGCGTTGCCGAAGACGACCTCGTCGACGAGACCCGCGTCGGTGGTGAGGCCGGGGGACCGGTCGACGACCGCCCGCACGACGAGCGCCCCGAGGTCGTCGGGCCGGGTCGCCGCGAGGGCGCCACCGAAGCGGCCGAACGGGGTGCGGACGGCGTCGTAGACGAACGCGTCGTTCACGGTCGTGACTTCCTGTCGGAGCGGACGGCACACAGCAGGCGCACGCCTGTCGTATGCCGTGGCGTCACGCTCGTGGGCCCCGTCGGGCTCGAACCGACGACCGGCGGATTAAAAGTCCGATGCTCTACCGACTGAGCTAGAGGCCCGTGGTCCGACTCGGCGCGTTCGCACCGTTCCGAACCCGCCGTCAGTATGCCCGACCGCCCGACCCCAGCCGAACCCGCGACCCGCCGAGGCGCGATCGCCCGGCCCCGGTGTCGGGTGCGGGTGTCAGGTGTGGCGGCCGCGCACCCAGTCCTCGAGGGTCCCGTCGACGTGGTCGCGCATCACGAGGGACCACACGAGCACGGAGGCCGCGAACTCCCCGATGGGCGCGGCGGCGGCGACGTCGTCACGCAGCGCCGCGAAGCCCGGACCGTCGGCAGGCCGACGGAAGCGCAGGCGCGGGGAGTCGAGCACCACCGCGCGGGCGCTCTCGGGGAGGCTCTCGACGGTGGCCGGTCGGGCCGCGGCCACGGCGCGCCGCGCGCGGATCGCCCTCACCCGGAGCAGACCGCCGGTCGTCACGCCGACGGCGGCGGCGGCCAGCACGACAGCCAGACCCAGCCCGAGGTCGGACTCGCCGACCGGCCAGCGCCACGCCACGGCGGTGGCCCCGGCCGCGAGCACGAGTGCGACCGCGAAGGGCCAGGCGAGGCGCCCCCAGGCGGCGTCTCGCTCGAGCCGCTCCTGCTCGTAGTAACGCGAGGCCCACTCGCGCACGGCGAAGACCGGGAAGCCGCACGCGTCCTGCGGCGCGGCGTCGCCCGTGGACGGCGGAGCCGTCGGCCCCGTCATCCGGTGCGTGGGCCCAGGTCGCACCGAGTCGGTGCTGTGCGCTTCTCGCTGCTCGCGCATCGGACCCCTGTCTGCTTTGTCACGTTTCGTGAGCTTCAGCGTAACGAGGGATCGCGTCGTACGTGGGACGTCCACGCGGGGCGGGCTCCCTGTCTTCGCGGCGCCAGCGCCGTCGGAGCGCGTCAGGCGCTGGTGTCGGGCCGGTCCGTTCCCGCTGCGGCGGCCGGACTCTCGACGGGGCCGAGGGTGGCGCGCAGCTCGCGCCGGGCCGAGTCGATGACGGCCCGACGGGCCCGGAACTGGTCCGGGTCGGCCGTCGGGGCGGTCGCGAGGTCGGCGCCGACGGCCTCCACGAGGCCCCGCAGGAGCCCGCGGACGTCGGTGACCCGTTCGGCGCGGGATCCGTCCGGCGCTTCCGTGGCCAGGGTGTGGAAGGCTTCGTCGATCTCCAGCAGTCGGGGCTGGGCGGCCGTCCAGATCGGCAGCGCCTCGGCGGCACTCCGCCGCTCGAGGACCTGGGTGGTGAGCGAGTCCTCGACCCAGGACGCCTCCTTCTCCGCGGCAGCCAGTCGGTCGTCCCAGGCCTGGAGCTCCGCCTGTGCCTGGCGCCGCCGGATCAGGAACCAGGCGAGGGCGCCGAGCAGGACGAGCAGCAGCAGCCACGGCCACCAGGTCGTCCCCTGCTCCGAGGTGGGCGCCGCCGGCGCGGCCTCGGTCGGGGCCGGCGTGGGGGACTCGCTCTCCGACGGTGTCTCGGTCACCGTGGCCGTCTCGGTCCGGGTCACCGTGGCCGTCTGGGTCCTCGTCTCCGTCTGCGTCTGCGTTTGGGTCTGCGTCTGGGTCTGCGTCTTGGTCTGCGTCTGCGTCTGTGTCACGGTCTGGGTCTCGGCCGGGACGGTCCGGGTCGGCAGCTCCGGGAGCGTGACGGCCGGCGCGCTGGAGGTCGGCGCTTCTGCCGGCGCGCTGGCGGCCGGCTCGCTCGCGGAGGGCAGCGCCGAGCGGCTGATGCTCGGCAGCGTCGTCGGCAGGGTCACCGACCCGCTGCCGGAGCACGCGGCGAGAACCGCGATCACGACGAGGGTGGCCAACGCGCTGACCAGGGCAGGAATGCGTCTCATGGCCGATTGTCCGCGCACGACCCATGGCGCGGGCGTCACCCGCGCGGGGTGAGATGGCGCCAGCCCGCGGTGGCCACGGGTGCGCGCTCCGACCGGGACGGCATACGGACTCGGTGGGTATGGTGCAGACGTCAACGACTGAGCAGGAGGACCGCATGAGCCTGGACCGACCGGTCGCCCCGAACCCGTACGACCTGCTGCCGCAGGTGCCCTCCTTCACGGTGACGAGCACCGACGTCATCGATGGGCAGCCCCTCGAGGACGACCAGGTGGCAGCGGAGGGCAACACGTCCCCGCAGCTGTCCTGGAGCGGTGCACCGGAAGGGACGCAGAGCTACGTCGTGACGTGCTTCGACCCCGATGCCCCCACCCCATCGGGCTTCTGGCACTGGGTGCTGGTCGACGTGCCCGCCGACGTCACCTCACTCGACACGGGTGCGGCGTCGGCAGCCTTGCCGGGCAGGGCATTCCACGTGCGCAACGACGGTGGTGAGGCGGGCTTCATGGGCGCTGCCCCGCCCGAGGGGGACATGCCGCACCGCTACTTCTTCGTCGTCCACGCCGTCTCGGAGCCGACGCTCGGCGTCGACGACTCGGCGTCGCCGGCCGTCGTCTCGTTCAACCTCGCCTTCAAGACGCTCGCCCGAGCCGTCATCCACGGCACCTACCAGCACTGACGCCCGGCGGCGCCGGACGACGGCGCAGCCCGCACCGCCGTCGTCTGCGGTGCGGGCTGCGTGCTGCGTGCTCCGGGACCGGGTGGTCCGCCCGTCAGGCGCTCATGAGCTCCGCGGACTCGAGGTGGACGCGCAGCTCGGCGAGGACCCGACGCAGCAGCCGGCTCACCTGCATGGCGCTGAGGCCCATGGTCTGGGCGATCTCGGCCTGCGTCATGTCGTGGGCGAAGCGCAGCTCGACGATCTCCTGGTCGCGCGGGGGCAGCCGCTTGAGCGCTGTCCGCACGACGATCCCGTCGTCGAGGCCCGGGTCCGTGTGGTGCTCCGCGCGGGCGTCGACGAGGTCGAGGACCGGACGGCCGCCCTCGGTCGTCGTGGCGTCGAGCGAGGCCGGTCGAAGGTTTGTCGAGGCGACCTGCGCCTCCTTGACCTGCTCGAGGGTCAGCTCGAGGGCCGTGGCGAGGTCGTCCTGGGTGGGCTCGTGGCCGAGCGTCTGCTCGAGGCGCGTGCGGGCGTCGGTGACGAGCTGCCGCCGCTCCTGCAGGCCGCGCGGGGGTCGGACGAGCCAGCCGTGGTCGCGGAAGTGGCGGCGCAGCTCACCGGTGATGGTGGGCGTCGCGTAGGCGCCGAACTCGGTCTCCTGGGAGAGGTCGAAACGCTGGATCGCCTTGAGCAGAGCGAGGAATGCGACCTGTTCGAGGTCGTCCCGGTCGAGGCCCTTCCCGGCGTAGCGGTGCGCGAGGGACCGGGCCAGTGGCATGTGCAGCCGGGTCACCGTCTCGAGGGCCTGCGCCTTCTCGGTCTCGGAGTGCGAGGTGCGGACGGTGGTGATGAGGTCACGGGTGCGGGCGTCCTTGCGGGGACCGCGCGAAGGGTCGGTCATGTCTGCTCCATCCAGGGATGTGGGTGGCGGCGCTTGCTTGACCGACGTGAGGAACCTTAGACAAAGTCTCAACATTGCACAAGGGCTGAACAGATCAGCCCGGCCGGACCGGGCGGGGCAGGCCCTCAGGCGGGGCGGTGGAGCACGGCTGCCTCGGGCGTCACGACGAGCTCTCCGTCCCCGATCTCGGCGACCGTGCCGTCGACGAGGAGCGACCGGTCGCCGGCCTCCCGCGGCGGGAAGACGAGCGTGACGCCGCGGTGCTCGCCGACGAGGCGCGTGGCCGTCGAGCCGATGCGGTCGACGAGCAGACGGTCGCCGTCGAGACGTGGCCGCACCCCGAGCACGTGTGGCCGCTCATCGCCGAGACACACGAGGAACGCGTAGTCGTGGTGCCCCATCGCCTCGCCCAGCTCCGAAAGCTCCACCTTGACGCTCATGACGACCTCCACCGTCCGGGTCCGCGCGCCCAGGTGGCGCGGACGACTCACCTCATCGTCCACCTGCGCTGTGCGAGGGTGTGGGTATGCGAGTGGCGTTGATGGTGACCTGCCTCAACGACGCGATGTTCCCGGACGCCGGCAAGGCCGTCGTGACGCTGCTGCGCCGCCTGGGCGTCGACGTCGAGTTCCCCGCGGCCCAGACTTGTTGCGGCCAGCCGATGGTCAACACGGGCTACCTCGACGAGGCCGTCCCGGTCGTGCGCACCTTCGTGCGGGCGTTCGAGGGCTACGACGCGATCGTCACGCCGTCCGGGTCCTGCGCCGGTTCTGCCCGCCACCAGCACTCCGTCGTCGCGCGCCGTTCGGGCGACGAGGGCCTCGTGGCCGCCGTCGCCGAGATCTCGCCGCGGGTGCGTGAGCTGTCCGAGTTCCTCGTCGACGACCTCGGGGTGGACGACGTCGGCGCCTCCTTCCCGCACTCCGTCACGTACCACCCGACGTGCCACTCGCTGCGGATGCTCGGCGTCGGTGACCGCCCCGAGCGGTTGCTGCGCGCGGTGCGCGGCCTCCGGCTCCTCGACCTCCCGCGGGCCGAGGAGTGCTGCGGCTTCGGAGGCACCTTCGCGCTCAAGAACGCCGACACCTCCGTCGCCATGGGCGCCGACAAGGCTCGGCACGTGCGTGAGTCGGGAGCCGAGGTCCTCGTCGCCGGCGACAGCTCGTGCCTCATGCACATCGGTGGCCTGCTGACGCGGCAACGAGCCGGGGTCCGCGTCATGCACCTCGCCGAGGTGCTCGCGTCGACGGAGGGTGCGACGCCCGGGGGCGCCCGATGAGCCGCACCTTCGTCGGTATGCCGCCGTTCCCCACCGCCGCTCGCGCCGCCCTCGCCGACACGCAGCTGCGGGCCAACCTCGCCCATGCGACGACGACGATCCGGGCCAAGCGCGCGGCCGTCGTCGCCGAGGTCGACGACTGGGAGGCGCTGCGCCTCCGGGCCGCCGCGATCAAGGACGACGTCCTGCTCCACCTCGACGAGCACCTCGTCCGGCTCGAGGAGTCACTCACCGCACGAGGCGCCATCGTGCACTGGGCACGCACCGCCGATGAGGCGTCCGAGGTCGTGGCGCAGGTCGCCCGGGCCCACGGGGTCGACGAGGTGGTCAAGGTCAAGTCGATGGCGACGCAGGAGGTCGAGCTCAACGAGTACCTTGCGGCACAAGGGATCTCGGCGTGGGAGACCGACCTCGCCGAGCTCATCGTCCAGCTGGGCGACGACCTCCCGAGCCACATCCTCGTGCCCGCCATCCACCGCAACCGAGCAGAGATCCGCGCCGTCTTCGAGCGCGAGATGGGCCGAGTCGGGCGGCCGGCGCCGGTCGACCTCACCGACGACCCGGCACGCCTGGCCGAGGCGGCCCGCCTGCACCTGCGCGAGAAGTTCCTCCGCGCGAAGGTCGGCGTCAGCGGCGCCAACTTCGCCGTCGCCGACTCGGGCACCCTCGTCGTCGTCGAGTCCGAGGGCAACGGCCGCATGTGCCTGACCCTCCCCGAGGTGCTCGTGTCGGTCGTCGGCATCGAGAAGGTCGTCCCCACGTGGACCGACCTCGACGTCTTCCTCACCCTGCTGCCGCGGTCGTCGACGGGGGAGCGGATGAACCCCTACACCTCGACGTGGTCGGGCGTGACGCCCGGCGACGGTCCGCAAGAGGTGCACGTCGTCCTCCTCGACAACGGCCGCACGCGAGCGCTCGCCGACGAGGTCGGCCGCCAGGCCCTGCGCTGCATCCGGTGCTCCGCGTGCCTCAACGTGTGCCCGGTCTACGAGCGCACCGGCGGCCACGCCTACGGCTCCGTCTACCCCGGCCCCATCGGCGCCATCCTCAACCCGCTCCTCAAGGGCGTCGGCCACGACGACCAGACCGACTCCCTGCCGTATGCATCGTCGCTCTGCGGGGCGTGCTTCGAGGCCTGCCCCGTGCGCATCGACATCCCCAGCGTGCTCGTCGACCTGCGCGCTCAGGTCGTCGACGCCCACCGGTCGGGGGTCCCCAAGCCCGAAGCCCTTGCCATGCGCGCGGCCGCCGCGACCTTCGGGTCCGGGGAGCGTCTCGCCGCCGCCGAGCGTGCCTCGGGCCTGGCCGGTCGAGCCCTCGACGCGATCTCGCGGATCGCCCGTCGTGACAGGCGTGCCGGTGGCCGACGGCTCCTCGGTCGCCTGCCCGGCCCCGGCGCCGCCTGGACCGACGCGCGCGACCTGCCCGCGCCGCCCGCGGAGTCGTTCCGCGCCTGGTGGAAGCGCACCGACGGAGGCACGCGGTGAGCGCGCGCGACGAGATCCTCGGTGCGGTCCGCGACGCCATCGCGTCGGCGCGGCGTCCCGTCGACATACCTGCGCTCGACCGGGCCGAGCGCGACGGTGACGTCGACCTCTTCGCCGAGCGGGTGGCCGACTATCGCGCCACCGTCGTGCGGTGCGGCCCGGACGGTGTCGACGCCGCCATCGAGGCAGCCCTTCCCGAGGGCGCCACCGTCGTGGTCCCCGACGGGATGCCCTATGCCGTCCCCGGCGCGGTCCCGGATGCGGCCCTCAGCGCGGCGGACCTCGACGCGACGACGGCCGTGGTCACCACGGCGACCGTCGCGATCGCGACGACGGGGAYGATCGTGCTCTCACACGGTCCCGGGGAGGGGCGGCGGGTGCTGACACTGGTGCCCGACCTCCACGTCTGCGTCGTCCGCGCCGACCAGGTCGTCGACGACGTCCCGGCCGCCGTCAGGCGACTCGACCCGGCGAGCCCGACGACGTGGATCAGCGGGCCGTCGGCGACGAGCGACATCGAGCTGAGCCGCGTCGAGGGCGTCCACGGCCCACGGACCCTCCACGTCGTCCTCGTCAGCGGGGCGGACGGCATACCCCCGGCTGACGGTGTCAGCTGACGCGGGTGAGCTTGTAGTGCAGGCGAACCGCGGTGGCCGACCACATCCGCAGCTCGTGGTCGGTGCGGAGAACGCCCTCGCCGTCGACGTAGACGCGGAAGCGCTCGTGGACGGGCGCCCGTGAGGCGTGGGCGCGGCGGTCGTCGGTCACGACGACGTACGCGCCGTCGCTGCCGAACGGCCCCGGGGGCGAGTCGAGCTGCAGCGACCCGTCCGGGAGAGCCGTGGGGCGCAGGAACACCTGGACGTTGCCGGCCTCGAGCGGGAAGGTCACGTGGACGCTCGGGCGGTCCGCGCCCGGCAGCACCCGGCTCGCGTAGCACCCGCTGTAGACGTACTCGCCGGTCGAGCGCAACGAGCGGATCCAGCCCGCGGCCCGCTGCCGGCCGCTGTCGTCGGAGATGACGGCGACCCGGCTGTCCATCCCGTGGGCGACGTCGAGGGGGCGCATGGGCAGCGCCAGCTGCTGGACGCGTCGACCGAAGAAGCGCGACACGAGCTCGCCGCCGGGCTGGAAGGCCGCGGTCCACTGCGTCCACACCTCCATCCGCCAGCGCGACGTGTGCTCGTAGAAGTCGCGGACGTCGGGATGCAGGGCTGCGGCGCGGAAACCCGGCCCGTCGAGCACCGACAGGTCGGGGAGCAGGCCGGCGCCGTCGACGTCCTCACGCACCTCACCGCCCCAGCGTGCCGCGGCGCTCGCCAGCCACGCGTCGCCGACGACGGCACCGTCGTGGACCGGCGCGTCCAGCCAGGCCTGCGCGCCCGCCAGCTCGACGGGCCGACCCGTCGTGCGCCAGAACGTGCGGGTGACGCGGTCGAGGCGCGGCATGAGGGAGCTCACGAGCGCAGCGTGCCAGACCGGCGCCGTGGGTGCCGGGGGCTAGCCTGCTGGGATGAGTGAGAGCGACCACCGCGCCCCCAGGCGGCCCGCCTTCTTCAGCGAGGCGGCCCTCGAGGCGCACGGTCCTGCCTACGACCCCACCGAGCAGATCCACGTCGCCCACGAGACGGCGCTGGCGCTCGTCCACGCCGGCCGCGCGGCGTCCGACCCGGTCGTGACGCAGAAGCTCGTCGCGCTCGTCGACGACATCGGTCTGTCGACGCTCGCCGAGCTGTGGTCCCAGCGCCCTGCCCGCTCCCTCCCGGGCGCCCTGTGGCGCCTCTACGTGCTCCGTGAGTGGGTGCAGCGGGCGCCCGACGAGGCGAGCCGGGAGTATGCCGCCGGCATCCGTTTCACCGGCCCCAACCACGCCGTGGCCGGTGCCGCCGAGCCGCCCGGACCCCAGGAGATGGGGCGCGTCATCGACGAGGTGCTGCGCGGCGTCTTCGAGGGTGACCTCGCCGTCGCCCTCGAGCGGGCCTCGGCCTTCTGCCGCGTCGTCTCCGCCGGCCGCGCCGACATCTCCTCGGGCGACGAGTCCGCCGAGCAGGCGGCGAACGTCCTCGTCATGGCCGAGGATCTCACCGTCTGCGCTCGCCTGTGGCGCGCCGACGCGCTCGATTGACCAGGCGACCGACGGGTCTTGCGCCGATGCATCTTTGGTGATCCGTTCGGGCGGCTTTATCCTTGACGCGCGTCGGGTCGTGGTAGCCCCGGGTCCCAAATTCAGCCGCTACGAGCGGCCCAGTGCCGAGAGGCGCTCCCGACCCGACGCAACCTCTTCGGCCCAGCGCGCTCGGTGTCGGCCCATGGCAAGGGGTCCACGTCCCATCTCGTTCGGGCCTTCGGCCCACCGACCACCAGGCAGCCGCCTAGATTGGACCCATGACGCCCGAGGAGGAGCGGTCCGGTGACTTGCTCGATGTCGCACTCGCCGACGAGATCGAGCTCGTGAGCGACCTCGTGGTGGCTGCCTCCTCAAGCCCGCGCCATTTCACTCCCGACGAGGTCGACGAGCTGCTCGGCATCCCGGAGGGCGTCTCCGGCACCCGGTCGGACGCCCCGGCGACGCCGCCGGCGGAGTGACCGTTCCCGTCCGCACGCACGACCGGATGCAGCGGCATGCTCCCGGCTCGTCGCCCCGGAAGCAGCCAGGCAGGTCCGGATGAACACCGGATCGACGCCGGGTTGCGCCGGAGTGACTTCTACGCCGTAGCATCTTCCCCGGACCAGACCTCGATCGACCGGAGCGCCCCCGTGGGTTTTCGCCTCACACCCCAGGACACGAGCTTTTTCTCCCTCTTCACCTCTTCCGCCCAACTCCTCGTCGAGGCGACCCGGGAGCTGACCCGGTTCCTCGAGGTCGAGCCCTCCAAGCGGCAGGCGGTGGCCGACCGGCTCAAGGAGCTCGAGCACGCTGCCGACGACGCGACGCACGAGGTCATCAACAAGGTCAACAGCTCGTTCATCACGCCCTTCGACCGCGAGGACATCCACAACCTCGCCGCGTCRCTCGACGACTGCATGGACTACATCGAGGAGACCGCTGACCTCATCGTGCTCTACCGCATGGGTGAGATCCCCGAGGGTCTCGCGGAGCAGTTCGAGATCCTGGCCCGGATGGCCGAGGTCACGGCGGAGGCGATGCCGCGCCTCCGGTCGATGAAGGACCTCAAGAGCTACTGGATCGAGATCAACCGCCTAGAGAACCAGGCCGACTCCCTCCACCGCAAGATGGTGGCCGCTCTCTTCGTCAACACGCCCGACCCGATCAACGTGATCAAGGTCAAGGCCATCGTGGACGGCTTCGAGGACGCCGCCGACGCGTTCGAGAAGGTCGCCCACGTGGTCGAGGGCATCGCGGTCAAGGAGTCCTGACCCGCTGATGGACACCACCATCCCCGTCCTCGGGGTCGCTGCGGTCATCGCACTGGCCATGGGCTTCAACTACACCAACGGCTTCCACGACGCCGCCAACGCGATCGCGACCTCGGTCTCGACCCGGGCCCTGACGCCCCGCGTGGCGCTGGCCATGGCGGCCATCGCCAACCTCTTCGGAGCCTTCTTCGGCTCCAAGGTGGCGGCGACCATCGGCTCGGGCATCATCGAGCAGCCCGAGGGCGTCGACGGGCTCTGGCTCGTCGCGGCCGCCCTCATCGGCGCCATCGGCTGGAACCTGCTGACCTGGTGGTTCGGCCTACCCTCGTCCTCGTCGCACGCCCTCATCGGCGGTCTCGCTGGCGCCGCGCTCGTGGCCGGCGTCGCAGTGAAGTGGGCCGTCATCTGGGAGAAGGTCATCATCCCGATGATCGCCTCACCACTCATCGGGCTCGTCGTCGGCTACCTCTTCATGACGGCGATCTTCTGGATCTTCCGCAACGCCAACCCGGGCCGGGTCACGCGCGGCTTCCGCCTGGCGCAGACCGCGTCCGCTGCCGCGATGGCCTTCGGCCACGGCCTCCAGGACGCCGCCAAGACCGCCGGCGTCGTGCTGCTCGCCCTCAACATCTCGGGCTACCACAACAGCACCACCGTCCCGATCTGGGTCCTCGTGCTGTCGGCCCTCGTGATCTCCGCCGGCACGTACGCCGGTGGCTGGCGCATCATGCGCACGCTGGGGCGGCGCATCATCGACCTCACGCCGCCCCAGGGGTTTGCGGCCGAGACGACGGCCGCCTCGATCCTCTACGTCGCGGGGCTTGCGCTCGGGGCCCCGATCTCGACGACGCACACGATCACCTCGGCGATCATGGGCGTCGGAGCGACCAAGCGGCTCTCGGCCGTGCGGTGGAGCGTGGCGGGCAACATCGTCGGCGCGTGGGTGCTCACCTTCCCGGGCGCCGGTCTCGTGGCCGTCCTCGCCTGGTACGCCAGCTCGATCTTCCGCTGACCGCCGCGCGACCGCGCCCACGGCACACGACCGCGCCCACGGCATACGACCGTGCCCACCTGACCTCGACGGTCAGGTGGGCACGGTCGTACGTGGACGGGTCCGGCGGAAGCGGGCCGGAGGTCCTGCGGCTCAGCCGAAGCGGCCGGAGATGTAGTCCTCCGTGGCCTGCTCGGTCGGGTTGTTGAAGATCCGCGTCGTGTCGTCGATCTCGACGAGCCGGCCCGGCTCCCCGGTGGCCTTGAGGTTGAAGAAGGCCGTGCGGTCGGACACCCGCGCCGCCTGCTGCATGTTGTGCGTGACGATGACGATGGTGAAGTCGTTCTTCAGCTCGTTGACGAGGTCCTCGATGGCGAGCGTCGAGATCGGGTCGAGGGCCGAGCACGGCTCGTCCATGAGGAGCACCTGCGGCTGCACGGCGATCGCCCTGGCGATGCACAGGCGCTGCTGCTGGCCACCGGAGAGGCCGGCACCCGGCTTGCTCAGGCGGTCCTTGACCTCGGTCCAGAGGTTCGCTCCCTTGAGCGACTGCTCGACGATGCCGTCGAGGGTCTTCTTGTTCTTGACACCGTTGAGCCGCAGGCCCGCCGCGACGTTGTCGTAGATCGACATCGTCGGGAAGGGGTTCGGCCGCTGGAAGACCATGCCGACCGTGCGCCGCACGGTCACGGGGTCCATCGAGCTGGCGTAGAGGTCCTGGTCGTCGAGCATGACCTTGCCCTCGACGCGACCGCCGGGGATCACCTCGTGCATCCGGTTGAGGGTGCGCAGGAAGGTCGACTTGCCGCAGCCGGACGGCCCGATGAAGGCCGTGACGGAACGGGGCTCGACCGTCATCGAGACGCCCTCTACGGCCTTGAAGGAGCCGTAGTAGACGTTGAGGTCGGTGACGTCGATTCGCTTGGCCATCGTTCAGATTTCGCTTTCTTTTACTTCTTGACGGCACCGAAGTGCGCAATGGCACGGCCGATGACGTTGAGGAGGAGGACGAGCAGGATGAGCGTGAGGGCCGCGCCCCACATCCGCTCGGCCGCGGTCGCGAGCGCGAAGTCGCCACGGTCCTGGTTGATCATCATCGGCAGCGTCGGGAAGTTGCCGTTGAACAGGTCGCGCTGGAAGTTCTTCGTGTACGGGGCGAGGATCAGCAGTGGCGCCGTCTCACCCATGACGCGGGCGATGCCGAGGAGCACCCCGGTGACGATGCCGGAGAACGCCGTGCGCAGCACGATCTTGACGACCGTGGCCCACTTGGGCACGCCGAGGGCGTACGCCGCCTCCCGCAGCTCGTTGGGCACGAGCTTGAGCATCTCCTCGGTGGACCGCACGATGACCGGGATCATGAGCAGCACGAGCGCGAGCGCCGCGGCGAACCCCGAGCGGCTGAAGCCGAAGGCGGTCACCCACACGGCGTAGATGAACAGCGCCGCGACGATGGACGGGACGCCGGAGAGGATGTCGACGGTGAAGCTGATCGCCTTGGCGAGGCGCCCGCGGCCGTACTCGACGAGGTAGACGGCGGTGAGGATGCCGATGGGCACGGCGATGAGGGCGGTGAAGCCGACCATCTGGAGGGTGCCCTCGATCGCGTGCCGCGCTCCGCCACCGAAGTCGTCGGAGTTGACGTTGCGCTGGTTGCCGGTCCACCACGTCGCCGTCGTGAGCATGTGGAAGCCCTTGGCGACGACCGTGCCGAGGATCCACACGAGCGGGACCATGGCGAGGAAGAAGGCGGCCCACATGACGACCTTGGCGACGACGTCCTTGACGGCGCGAGCCCGGTGGGGGTTGCTCATCTCCGACAGGGCGTCGCGGCCCGAACGGCCGCCGGGGGGCGTCGACGTCTCCCCGGGGACGACCTGGTCGTCGGGGACGCGGCGGTCGGTGGCGGTGCTCATTCGGTGAAGGCCTTCCTGCGCTCGATGACCACGCGGGCGATGCTGTTGACGACGAAGGTCAGCACGAAGAGGACGAGCCCGGCGGCGATGTAGGCACCGGTTTTGTTCGGGTTGCTGAACTCAGAGGCGTTGTTCGCGATCTTCGACGCGAAGGTCTCGCCGCCGTTGAAGAGCGACCACGACCACGGGTTGCCGTCGGCGAGGGCCGACACGAGGAACGTGACGGCGATCGTCTCGCCGAGGGCCCGGCCCAGGGCCAGCATCGAGGCGGAGATGACACCGGGTCGGCCGAAGGGCAGCACAGCCGTGCGGATCATCTCCCACTGGGTCGCGCCCAGCGCGAGAGCGCCCTCCTTGTGGGCCGTGGGCGTCTGGTCGAAGACCTCGCGCGAGAGCGCCGTGACGATGGGCAGGACCATGATCGCGAGGACGACGCCGATGAAGCAGATCGTCCCGCCGCTGATGCCGGTCGGCGCGAAGAGCGGGAACCAGCCGAGCTTGTCCTGGATGAACGACTGCACCGGCTTGAACACGGGTGCGAAGGCGATGAGACCCCAGAGGCCGTAGACGATCGAGGGCACGGCGGCCAACAGGTCGACGAGGCCCGCCGCGGGCCGACGCATCCACGACGGCGCGTACTGCGTCAGGAAGAGCGCCACCGCGACGCCGACCGGGACCGAGAGGGCCATGGCGATCGTCGAGGCGGTCACCGTCGTCCAGAGGAACTCGAGGATGCCGAAGGCGGGCTGCTCACCACCCGGCGCCCAGACGCGGCTCGTGAAGAAGTTCGCCGAGTTGTCCATCAGCGCCGGCACGGCCTGGACGATGAGGAAGATCGCGATGAGTGACACGAGCACGATGACGAGGACGCCGGAGACGGTGGCGGCTCCGCCGAAGAGCCGGTCGCCGACGCGACCCGTGGAGGCCTGGTCCGCCTGCAGGGGTCGGCGCCCGTCGGGCCCGGGAGTCTGGTCCGCGGCGGACACACCCGTCACTGTCGACACGTGGAGGCCTCTTCCTTCGGTTGCGGGGTACTGGCACAGGGGCGGGCGCCGAGTGTGGCGCCCACCCCTGCGTGGACGACCCTGCCGGATCGCTCCAGCCGGGTCAGGCGGTTCAGGAGATCGCGTCGACCGCGGCCTGGACCTTGGTGGCGACCTCGGTCGGCAGCGGGGCGTAGCCCTTGGCCTCGAGGCCCTTCTGGACCTCGTCCGAGGCGAAGGTCTTGAGGAAGCTCTTGACCTTCTTGCCCGTCTCGGCGTCGGCGTACTTCGAGCAGACGATCTCGTAGGTGACGAGGACGATCGGGTAGGCCCCGGCCTCCTTGGTGGCGTAGTCGATCTTGAGCGCGAGGTTGTTGCCCATGCCCGTCTGCTTGGCCGTGGCGATCGTCTTGCCGGCCGACTCGGCGGTCAGCTCGACGGGACCGGAACCCGTGTCGATCTGGGCCATGGGGAGCTGGTTCTGCTGGGCGTAGGAGAGCTCGACGTAGGTGATGCCGCCGTCCTGGCCCTTCGTCGCGGTGGCGACGCCGGCCGACTTCTCCTTGCCCTCGCCCTTGCCGGTCCACTTCTTGCCGGTCTCGTAGGACCAGGCGTCGGGAGCGGCGGCCTTGAGGTACTTCGTGAAGTTCTCGGTCGTGCCCGACTCGTCGGAGCGGAAGAAGACCTTGATCGGCGTCGCGGGAAGCGTGACGCCCTTGTTGAGCGCGGCGATGGCCGGGTCGTTCCAGGTCGTGATCTTGCCGTCGAAGATCTTCGCGGCCACCTCGGCGTTGAGCACGAGCTTGTCGACGCCCTTGACGTTGTAGGCGATCGCGATGGGGCCGGTGACCATGGGCAGGTTCCAGGCCTCGGTGCCGCAGGACGCCTTGGCGTCGTCGGCCTCGATCTTGCCGTCCTTGGGCTCGGTCTTGAGCGCCGAGTCGGACCCGGCGAAGTCGACCTGCTTGGCGATGAACTGCTTGATGCCGGCACCGGAGCCGGTGGGCTGGTAGTCGATGTTGGCGTCGGGGCAGGCCGTCTGGTATGCCTTGATGGCCTCGTCGATGGCGTTCTTCTGGGCCGAGGATCCCTCGGCCTTGAGGTCGCCGCTGAAGCAGTCGCCGGCGGCGGTCGAGCCAGCAGCGGTCGAGCCGGCACCGGGGGTGGCGCCGTTGTTCTCGGACGCGCAGGCCGAGAGCGCAAGAGCGCCGGACAGGGCGATGGCGCCGAGAGCGCTGATACGCGAAACAGACACGAGTGTGATCCCTCTCGATGGGGTGTACCTGGTGGTCGTTCGGTCAGATCCGAGCGACGTTGTTGGACGTTGATCCACCGCGAACATAGGTGGGCCGGATGACGAGTCGTCCACGTGCGGTTAACGCAGGGTGAACGCCGGGCGACGTCTTGGGGTGGGGTGCCGGCTCGAGATGCGGGGCGGCCCGAGCCGACCGACGATGAAGGATTCGGCAGGCCCGAAACGGGCCGAGAGGGGTCCCCGAGGTCCGGCGCGCGTCAGGTGTCGATGCGCTCGACGTCGACGACGCGCGCGTCCTCTCCTCGCCCGACGAGGTGGCAGACGAGCACCTCGCCCTTGTGCATGGCCTCCTCCGCCGCGGCGTGCAGCAGCTCCGCGACGCCGACGCGCTCCAGGGAGTGCGCGACTCGGGCGTGGAGCAGGCCAAGGAGGGTCGGCAGGACGGGCCCGTGGCTGCAGAGCGCGGCCGGGTCACCGCGCTCGAGCAGACGCTGCACCTGGCCGACGGCCCCGACCTGGCTCTCCGCGAAGCCCTCCTCGGACAGCACGTCACGGGTGCGCAGGCGCAGTCCCCGCCCGGCGGCATACGGCTCGACGGTCGAGACGCAGCGCGCGGACGACGACGAGACGACACGGGTGACGCCGTAGGCCCCGAGCACGGCGGCGACGGTGTCCGCCTGGGCGCGCCCCACGGCGTCGAGCGGCCGTCGCCGGTCGTCGCCCTGCCACTTGCCCCGCGGTGTCGCCTTGGCGTGCCGGACGAACACGAGCGGCCACGTGCGCAGCTCGTCGGCACGCTCGGCGCGCACGAGGGCGAGCAGCTGCTCACGGTCGCGGGCGTAGTCGAGCCGGTCGTGTGCCGTGCGCACGTCGACCCAGGCGACCTCGTCGATCTCGTGCTCGAGCACGCCGGTGCCGCCGGTGACGCGGGCCGACCAGTAGTGCACCTGCTTCGTGGCCGGGCCTCCGGTCGGGTCGAGGACGGGGTACTCGGCCGAGGGCAGCGGGACCCCGAGGCGCACGACGAGTCCGGTCTCCTCGAGGGTCTCGCGGGCCGCGGCGACGCAGGGATGCTCGCCGGGGTCGAGCTTGCCCTTGGCCCAGGACCAGTCGTCGTACTTCGGACGATGCACGAGGGCGACCTCAAGACGTCCGTCGCGACGCCGCCAGGGCAGCGTGCCGGCGGCGGGGATCACTGAGGCCACGCGCGCCAGTCTGCCTGATGAGGCGCCGGTGGGCAGCCCGAGCGCCACAACCCGCCCGCAGGCGCGTCGGCCCAGCAGGTCTGCGAGGCGGCCGCCGCGCGGCGCGCCGGCGCGTGTCCGGCGCATCATGGATGGATGAGCGACGACGACGGGTTTCTGACATGGGTGAGGACCGAGCTGTACGACGCCGAGCTGGCCCTGCACCAGGGTGACCCCGCCCCTCGACGGGCGCTGTGGTCGCGCCGAGAGCCGGTGAGCGTGCTCGGTGCCTGGGGGAATGCACAGGGCCAGCATGAGCTCGACGAGCTGTTCGCATCGCTCGGCAGGTCGTTCTCCGACTGCACGTCGTACGCGTTCGAGCTCGTCGCACACGACGTCGCGGGCGACATGGCCTACACCGCAGGCTTCGAGCACACGTCGGCCTGCGTCGACGGGCAGCCGCGGACATACACCCTCCGAGCGASACAGGTGTACCGACTCGAGGACGGCCAGTGGCGCGTCGCCCATCGCCACGGTGACACCGTGACCGGCTGAGCGGCGCGCCGGTTCTGCACAGCCACGCGGGCTGACTCCCGAGCCGTCGAGCCGTCGAGCCGTCGAGTCAGTGGTGCTCAGCGGCGGCGGGCCTTGCGGCGGCGCTTGTCGTGGCGCTCGATGAGCCTCTCCTGGAGGTCGTCGAGCGGCTCGCCGGCCTCCGACAGGTGGTGGCGCACCCAGCGGCCGTCGGAGCCGAGGTCCCAGCGGGAGGTGGTCTCGGCGAAGGCGAGGTCGATGAGGTCGGCGAGCTCGACGACGTGACTCGGCTCGACGATGCGCACGAGCGCCTCGACGCGGCGGTCGAGGTTGCGGTGCATCATGTCGGCGCTGCCGATGTAGACCTGCGGGTCGCCCCCGTGGTCGAACCAGAAGACGCGCGAGTGCTCGAGGAAGCGGCCGAGGATGGAGCGCACCCGGATGTTCTCGGACAGGCCCGTGACGCCGGGACGCAGCGCGCAGATGCCGCGCACCCAGATGTCCACCCTGACCCCGGCGATGCTCGCCCGGTAGAGCGCGTCGATGAGTGCCTCGTCGACGATCGAGTTGGCCTTGATGACGATCCGGCCGTCCGGCGCGCCGTCGCGGCGCGACTGGTGCAGCTCGATCTCCTCGTCGACGAGGTCGATGAGGCCCGAGCGCACCGACCGCGGGGCGACGAGGAGTCGCTTGAACTTGCTCCGGGGCGCGAAGCCCGAGAGGAGGTTGAAGAGGCGCGACAGGTCCTCGCCGACCTGCGGGTCGGTGGTGAAGAGACCGAAGTCCTCGTAGACGCGGGCCGTCTTCGGGTTGTAGTTGCCGGTGCCGATGTGGCAGTAGCGCACGAGCCCCTCGGACTCCTGGCGCACGACGAGGCACAGCTTCGCGTGGGTCTTGAGGCCGACGACGCCGTAGACGACGTGGACACCGGCCTGCTCGAGCTGACGGGCCCACGAGATGTTGTTGACCTCGTCGAAGCGGGCCTTGATCTCGACGACGGCGAGGACCTGCTTGCCGGCCTCGGCGGCGTCGATGAGGGCGTCGATGATCGGGGAGTCACCTGAGGTGCGGTAGAGCGTCTGCTTGATCGCGAGGACCTTCGGGTCGTTCGCGGCCTGCTCGATGAAGGCCTGCACCGACGTCGAGAACGAGTTGTAGGGGTGCTGGACGAGCACGTCCTTCTGGCGCACGGCGGTGAGCAGGTCGATCGCCTTGGCGCTCTCGGTCGGCGCGAAGTCCGGGTGGGTGCGCGGGAAGAACTTCGGGAACTCGAGGTCGCTGCGGTCGACGTCGGCGATGGTGAAGAGGCCGCGCAGGTCGAGCGGCGTCGGCAGGCGATAGATCTCGCGGTCGCTGATCTGGAGCTCGCGGGCGAGCATGTCGAGGACCTTGGGGTCGATGTCGTCCTCGACCTCGAGCCGGATGGGCGGACCGAAGCGACGCCGGGTCAGCTCCTTCTCGAGGGCGGTGAGGAGGTTCTCGGCGTCGTCCTCCTCGACCTCGAGGTCCTCGTTGCGCGTGACGCGGAAGCTGAAGTGCTCCTGCACGAGCATCCCGGGGAAGAGCTGGTCGAGGTGGCTCGCGATGACGTCCTCGAGCGGCACGAAGCGCTTGCGCACCACGTCGGCGTCGAGGTCCTCCTCGACGAGGATGAAGCGCGGCAGGCTCGGCGGCACCTTGACGCGGGCGAAGTGCTCGCTGCCCGTCTTGGGGTTCTGGAGCAGCACGGCGAGGTTGAGCGACAGGCCGGAGATGTAGGGGAACGGGTGCGCCGGGTCGACGGCGAGCGGCGTGAGCACGGGGAAGACGCGCTCGGCGAAGAAGTAGTGGAGGGGCTCGCGGTCGTCCTCGTCGAGGTCGTCCCAGCGCACGACGGTGATGCCCTGCTCCTCGAGCGACGGCCGCACGTCGTGCTGGAAGACGCCGGCGTGCTGCTGCATCAGCTCGTGCGCGAGCCGGGCGATGCGCTCGATGAGCTCGCGCGGCTCGAGGCCGGCTGCGGTGCGCACGGCCAGCCCGGTGGCGATGCGGCGCTTGAGACCCGCGACGCGGACCATGAAGTACTCGTCGAGGTTGTTGGCGAAGATCGCGAGGAAGCGGGTGCGCTCGAGGAGCGGCACGGCGGGGTCCATGGCGAGCTGGAGCACCCGCTCGTTGAACTGCAGCCAGGACAGCTCGCGCTCGAGGTAGCGGTCTGCCGGCAGGTCGTCCTCGTCGTCGCCCTGCGTTCCGGCGCCGACGAACCGTCCGTTCGGGGCGCGGGCCGGGATGCGCCGGTTGGGGACGGTGCTCGTGAACGAGCTGACCTCGGCCGACTCGCTGGCCGACTCGCCGGCCGACTCGCCGGCCGACTCGGTCGCGCCCTCGGTGGGGGCCTCGTCCGGTCTCGCGTCGCGGGCGTCCGCCGAGGCGACGTCCTGCTCGTCCAGGTCGGTGGAGGTGAGGCTGCCGGTGCTCATGCGACCATCGTGGCACCGAAAGGCGACGTGGGGGTGAACTCGTCTCAGCCGACGGCGGGCGAGGAGACCCCACCCACCTGGTCCGCCGCGTCGCCCGCCTCGCCCTCCCGAGCGAACTGCCGGTGCACCTCGACGTCCTCGAAGCCGAGGGCGGCGTAGGTGCGCACGGCCGCGACGTTGTCCTCGTCGACGTAGAGCACGACGCGCGCCAGGCCGAGCGAGCGCAGGTGGTCCAGGCCCAGCACCGTGACCGCGCGCCCCAGCCCCTGGCCTTGCCGGTCGGGTGCGACGGCCACGACGTAGACCTCGCCGACGTCACCGTCCGGCGGGTCGACCTTGGTCCAGTGGGAGGCGGCGAGCACGTCGGGGTCGGCGGCCTCGACGACGAGGACGAGCCCGGCCGGGTCCCACCATGGCTCAGCCATCCGCTGGTCGAGGTCGGCCCGACGCAGCGAGCCCTGCTCCGGGTGGTGCGCGAACGCCGCCGCGTTGAGGGCCAGCCACGCGTCCTCGTCACGTCCGGGCTCGAAGGAGCGGACGGCATACCTCGGGTCGAGCGACGCGGCCGGCCAAGGGGTCCCGTCGCGGAGCGAGCGGCCCATGACGTGGAGCGATCGCACCGGCACGAGCCCGGTGGCGCGGGCGAACGCCGTGGCGGCGTCGGCCGCCGCTCCCGTCGCGTGGCTCCACAGGCGTATGCCGTCAGGCAGGCTCGCGAGCAGCGCCGTGCCCACGCCGGACCGGCGCGACCCCGGCGCCACGACGAGCTCGCCTGACGGTGGTCCCTCACCCGAGCGCGACTGGGCGTAGCCGACGAGCGTCCCGTCGGACCCGAGCGCGAGGAGGTGACCGACCCCGTCGTGCTCGCGGGCCCGCACGGACAGCCGGAACTGCTCCGACAGCGGCTCCGACCCGTCGGCGTCGGCAGCCTCCGCGGCCAGCGCGAGGACGGCGGCGGACTCGTCCGGGGTGAGCGGGTTCGTCGTGTCGCGCAGGGCGACGGTGGGGCGCGGCATACGGCGATTCCACCACAACGACCCGGCGGGGGACTCCCGCCCGTCGCCCGCTCCGGCTAGGGTCCGGTCAGGGCTCGGGGGCCCTGAATGCGGCTCACAACATCGTTACCCAGCAAGCCCCTCCGGCGACTCTCCGGGCACTAGCCTCCGTGGGTGCCGATGGGCACCCGATCCACACAGCTGATCAAGGGGAGACATATGTCCCGTACCACCCGACGCCTCGCAGGCGTCGCCGTCGCCGGGCTTTGTGCCGCAGCGGCACTGGCTGCACCCGCAGTGGCCGACAACGGCCAGCACAAGAGCGACCCACAAGGTCCGCTCATGGACTTGCAGATCCTGTCGTTCAACGACTTCCACGGAAACCTGGAGGCCCCCAGCGGCTCGAGCGGGCGCGTCGCAGTAGGCCACGCGCCCGACACGGCCGACGTGGACAAGGACAAGAACACGGCCGAGCCTGTCGACGTCAACGTCGATGCCGGCGGAGTGGAGTACCTCGCATCACACCTCGCCGAGGCGCGCAAGGGCCATCGCAATACCCTCACCGTCGCCGCCGGTGACATCGTCGGCGCATCGCCCCTGCTGTCCGCTGCCTTCCACGACGAGCCCACGGTCCTCGCCATGAACAAGCTCGGTCTCGACGTAACCTCGGTCGGCAACCACGAGTTCGATGAGGGCTACAAGGAGATCCAGAGGCTCGCGCACGGCGGTTGCATCGACGACGGCGATGGCGCCAACAACCAGAACTCCTGCCCGACGGGCTCCTTCCCCGGAGCGAGCTACGACATCCTCGCGGCGAACGTCATCGAGAAGTCCTCGGGCAACACCATCCTGCCGGCCTACTCGATCAAGAACGTCAATGGCGCGAAGATCGGCTTCATCGGCATGACCCTTAAGGACACGCCCAACATCGTCACCGCCTCCGGCGTGGCGGGGCTGGAGTTCACCGACGAGGTCAAGACAGCAAACGCCCTCGTGCCCGTGCTCCGCAAGCAGGGTGTCAAGGCCATCGTCGTGCTCATCCACCAGGGCGGCACCCCCAACTCGGAGCCCTGGACCAGCCCGGTGGACGGAAAGACCTACCAGGCCAATCCGACCTACGACTACACCTGCCAGGGCGGCGGGAGCCTCAAGAGTGACTCGGCGATCCTGCCCATCGCGGCCGGCCTCGACCCCGAGATCGACATGATCGTGTCGGGCCACACCCACCAGCCCTACGTGTGTGACGTCAAGGACCCTGCGCACAACGACCGGCTCGTGACCTCGGCGTCTTCGTTCGGGCGGCTCTTCACCGAGACCGACCTCCAGTTCGACCGACGCACGCAGGACATCGTGCGTAGCTCGGTCAAGGGCTCGAACATGATCGTCACGCGCGACACGAAGGACCCGGCCCAGACGGCTCTCATCCAGCAGTACAAGGAGCTCGTCCGTCCCATCGCGTCGAAGGTGATCGGACACATCACGCAAGACGTCCTCAAGGGCGGGGCCGGCATCAACGCCGGGGGTGAGTCGCAACTTGGCGACCTCATCGCCGACGCCCAGCTGGCCGACCCCTCGGTGATCACTGGCGGCGACAAGCCGGTCATCGCGTTCATGAATCCGGGTGGCATCCGCAGCGACCTGACCTACGCGACCTCGCCTTACGGCGAGGCGCCCGGCGATGTCACCTACGACGAGGCGTTCACGGTCCAGCCGTTCAACAACTACCTCGTGTCCATGACGTTGACCGGCGCTCAGATCAAGGAGATCCTCGGCCAGCAGTGGACCGGCAGCAACTCCGGCAGCGGCAAGAAGATCCTCCAGGTCTCGAAGGGCTTCTCCTACACCTATTCCGGGACGACCCTCGGTCCGGTGACGCTGAACAACAGCCCCCTCGTGGACGGCCAGTCCTACCGCATCGTGACGAACAACTTCCTGCAGGGCGGCGGCGACGGCTTCCCGAGCTTCACGAAGGGCACCAACGTCTACTACGGCGGGCTCGACATTGACGCGTTCGCCAACTACCTGACGTCGTTCAACCCCACCGGCTACACGCCGGGTCCGCTGACCCGGATCTCCGGCAGCTGATCAAGGACGAACCCGGCAGCACGACGGGGTATGCCGCCCGGCTCACCGAGCCGGGCGGCATACCTCTGCGTCGGTGGGGTCGCGAGTGCGTCAGGGAGCGTCGGCGGTCTCGGGCGCTTGGGCCTCGGCGCGGTCTGGCACGAGGCGGTAGCCGACGTTGCGGACCGTCCCGATGAGCGCCTCGTGGTCGGGCCCGAGCTTGGCGCGGAGGCGCCGCACGTGCACGTCGACGGTGCGGGTGCCGCCGTAGTAGTCGTAGCCCCAGACCTCCTGGAGCAGCTGGGCGCGGGTGAAGACACGTCCCGGGTGCTGCGCGAGGTACTTGATGAGCTCGAACTCCTTGTACGTCAGGTCGAGTGGGCTGCCGCGGAACTTCGCGGAGTAGGACGACTCGTCGATGACGAGCTCGCCCGAGGTGATGGGCAGGTCGAGGTCGGCGTCGTCGTCCTGACCCTTCGTCATGGCGAGGCGCAGGCGGGCGTCGACCTCGGCGGGCCCGGCGGTGTCGAGCAGCACGTCGTCGAGGCCCCACTCGGCCGTCAGACCAGCGAGGCCGCCCTCGGTGAGGACGGCCAGCAGGGGAGTGCCGATCCCCGTCGTGCGCAGCACCCGGCACAGGGAGCGTGCGCTCGCCAGCTCCCGTCGCGCATCGATGATGACGACGTCGCAGTCGGGCGAGTCGACGAGGGCGGTGGCCTCGGCGGGCAGGATGCGCACCGTGTGGCTCAGCAGCCCGAGGGCAGGCAGCACCTCGGCGCTGGGGGCCAGCGCGTTGGTGAGCAGCAGCAGTCGGGCCATCTCATGCAGGATAGGCGAGACTGGTCACCAGCGGATGAGACCGCACCAACGATGAGACGGAGTGAGATGGCGCCGAGTGGACCCGAGTCGCGCACGGTCGGGACGACCGGGCCGGCCCTCGCGACCGTCACCGTGCGCTACTGGGCCGCGGCCCGTGCGGCCGCCGGCGTCGACAGCGAGGCGCGCACCGGCGCGACGGTGGGCGAGGTCGTCGACGCGGCCGTCGCCGACCACCCCGACCTCGCCCGGGTGGCGCGCGTCGCGAGCTTCCTGCTCGACGGGCGCAAGGTCGGTCGCGAGGCGCGGGTGACCGACGGCGGCACCGTCGAGGTCCTGCCGCCCTTCGCCGGCGGGTGATGCACAATGGCCCCCGTGCCTGAGGACAACGCGGCCCTCCGCGAGCCCGGTCCCGACGCCTCCGACTCCTCGGTGGCCGCCGGGTCGCTCCGCCTCCCGCTGTCGCCCGCCGGCGCCGACCGCATCCGCTGGGTCAGCGTCGTCGCGACGCTCGTGGCCGCCGTGGCCCTCCTCGTCGCCCAGGGCACGGGGTATGCCGAGACGCTCGGTGTGACGCTCGCGCTCGCTCTCGCGGTGGCCTGGGGCTGGCCGCTCCTCACCGGGTCGTGGACCCCGACGGCGACGACCGTCGTGCTCGCCGTGGCCTCCGTCGCGATCGTGCTCAGCGCGCTGCGCCAGGACCTGCTCTGGGTCCCGGCCGCGGTCGCGTTCGGCATCCTGCTCGCCTTCTCCGGTCAGCTCGTCCGTCGGACGGGCCGTGAAGGGCTTGTCCTGACTCTGCTCTCGTCGTTCGGCGGCCTCGTCGTCGTCACGTCCGGCACCACGGCGGTCGTCGCCGCCAACAGCGACCGGGGCCAGGCGGTCGCGGTCGTGGCCATGGCGGCTGTCGGGGCGGCCGTCGTCACCGACCTGCTCGTCGGGGTGCGTGGCGCGACGCCGTTCCTCGGGTTCGTGGCGCTCGCGGCCGCGGTGCTGGCGGCCGTCGTCGCCTCACGCGGCTCCGAGGTCGGCTCGCTCGAGGCGCTGGGGATCGGCGCCGCCGTCGGCACCGTGTCGTGGTCGTTCCGCCGGGTGCTCGCGCTGCAACCGGCGATGCTGACGGTCCGGGGCCAGGTCGGCGCCGGTGCCGGGTCGGTGCTCGCCGTCGGCGCCGTCGTCCACCTCTTCTCCGTCCTCACCTGACTCCCCATCCCCAACCGTCGAGAGGCCACGTCAGCCCCTGCCAACCATCGAGAGGCCACGTCCGGCCGCGTCACGTGAATCGAGAGGCCGGAGCCCTCGGGTCAGTAGACGAGGGCCTGCGCACCCGGGGTCATGACCTCCTCGACGAAGACCGCCGCGCCCTTGATCACCGCACCGTCGACGAGCTGGTCCTGCGTCAGGTCGCGCCGGGCCGCGCACTGCGTGCAGACGGTGAGCCGGCCACCCTGGAGCACGGCGTCGCGCAGGTCGACGAGCGGGGCGGCATACGGCAGCTCGAACTCCTCGGCGCGTCCGGGGACGGCCATCCACGTGGACTCGCCCGTGAGCCACAGCGACACGTCGAGGCCGCTCGCGACGGCCGTCGCGGCGACGGTGAAGGCCTGCGAGAGGCGCTCGGGAGCCTCGGTGCCGGCGGTGACCTTGACGACGAGCGAGCGCGCGGGGGTGTCCATGGGATCAGGCTACGATCGGGCGCATGTTCAACCTCGACCAGGACATCCCGGAGCCGCTGCGACCCCTCGCCTGGCTCATCGGACGCTGGGAGGGCGCGGGCGTCGTCGGCTACCCGACGATCGAGTCCGCGCACTTCGGCCAGGAGGTCGAGGTGACGCACGACGGGCGTGGCTTCCTCAAGTGGGAGAGCCGGGCCTGGATCCTCGACTCCGAGAACGGAGCCAAGGTGCGCCCGGCGGCGGTCGAGTCCGGCTTCTGGCGTCCGCTCGAGAACGGTGAGGTCGAGCTGCTCCTCGCGCACCCCACCGGCATCCTCGAGCTGTACTACGGCAAGATCGAGCCGGCCAAGATCCAGCTCAAGACCGACGGCGTCCTGCGCGCCCCGGGAGCCAAGGAGTACAACGCCGCGACCCGCATGTACGGCCTCGTCGAGTCCAACCTCCTCTGGGTCATGGACATGGCCGCCGTGGGTCAGGAGCTCCAGAGCCACGTGTCAGCCACCCTCAAGCGCGTGGAATGAGGTGCACGCCGTGAGCGTTCCACCGGGCATGAGCGACCTGGAGCTGCCGACCCGCCCGACGACGAGGAGCCCGCTCCTGTCGCGCCCGGGTGCCGTGGCCGGCGAGGGTCTCGAGGCGGGGGTCGCCCTGCACCACGGTGACCCCATGCGCGAGCAGCGCCTCCTCGAGGAGGGCCTCGCGGTCGTCGATCTCTCGCACCGCGACGTCGTCACCGTCACCGGGCCCGACCGGCTCAGCTGGCTCCACTCGCTGACGACCCAGCACCTCCTCGGCCTCGAGCCGCGCCAGTCGCGCGAGGCCCTCATCCTCAGCCCCAAGGGCCACGTCGAGCACTCGCTGCACCTCGTCGACGACGGCACGACGACGTGGATCACGACCGAGCCCGGCGCCGGTCCGGCCCTCGTCGAGTGGCTCGACAAGATGCGCTTCATGCTGCGCGTCGAGGTCGCTCTCGTCACCGACGACTGGGCCGTGCTCGGTGAGCCGCATTCCAGCGAGTCCGTCGGCGGCGAGCCCCTCGCCTGGCGAGACCCGTGGCCCGACCTCGTCGGCGACACGACGGCATACGGCCCGGTCGACGGGCACCCCGGCACCGACCGCGCGTGGCGCGAGGTTCTCGTCCCGCGCGCCGATCTCGTTGCGGCCGTGGGAGATCGGCCGCTGGCCGGACTGTGGGCAGCCGAGGCGCTCCGCATCGCCGCCTGGCGTCCCCGGCTCGGCCTCGAGACCGACCACCGCACGATCGTCCACGAGCTCGACTGGCTGCGCACCGCGGTGCACCTGCAGAAGGGGTGCTACCGCGGCCAGGAGACCGTGGCCCGCGTGCACAACCTCGGGCGACCGCCGCGCCGCATCGTCTTCCTCCACCTCGACGGCTCGGGCCACGTCCTGCCGGCCCAGGGGAGCGAGGTCCGGGCTGGCGACCGCGTCGTCGGACGTGTCACCTCCGTCGGGCGCCACCACGTCGACGGGCCCATCGCCCTCGCCGTCATCAAGCGCAACACCGACCCCACCCTCGAGCTGCTCGTCGACGACCTGTCGGCCGCGCAGACGACGATCGTCGCCCCCTGACCGACGGCGCTCCGGGCGCTGGCAGGATGTGCGGCATGAGCACCGCACGCGCCGCCGCGAGCACCCTGATCACCGTCGCGCCCACGGGCGCCGAGACTGCCAAGTCGGACGTCGCCGCGCTGCCGACGACACCGGAGGAGCTCGTCGAGACCGCCGTCGCGTGCGAGCGTGCGGGCGCGGCCCTCATCCACATCCACGTGCGCGACCGCGAGCACCAGCCGACGCTCGAGCCGGCCTTCCTCAAGGAGGCCGTCGACGGCGTCCGTGAGGCCACCGACCTCATCGTCCAGCTCTCGACCGGCGGCTCCATCACCGACCCGCTCGAGAAGCGCCTCACCGTCCTCGACGCCGACCCCGACTCGTGCTCGCTCACGTGCGGCACGACGAACTTCGGCGACGGCGTCTTCCTCAACCCGTGGGGCTTCATGGTCGACCTCTACCGCCAGGCCCAGGAGCGCGAGGTCGTGCCGGAGTTCGAGCTCTTCGAGCTCGGCCACGTGCACGCGCTGCGCCGGCTCATCGACGAGTGCGGCCTGCCCTTCGGCGGCAAGGTCCACGTCGACTTCGTCACGGGCGTGCCGGGCTCGATGCCGGGCACGCCGCAGGCGCTGCTCGCGGGCGTCGCGATGCTCCCGCCCGAGGTGACGAGCTGGTCGGCCACCGGCATCGGGCGCGCGCACCTGCCGATCGTCGCGGCCGCGTTGTCGGCCGGCGGTCACCTCCGCGTCGGCATGGAGGACAACCTCATCTATGCCAAGGGTCGCCCGGTCGCGCACAACAGCGAGCTCGTGGCCCGGGCGGCCGAGATCGCCACGGTCATGCAGCGCCCCCCTATGTCGACCACCGAGGCCCGCGAGGCCCTGTCGATCAAGGACCGCCGCACCCGCTGACGCCGCGACGCGCGGGCTGCCTCGTTTCGCGCGCTCCTGATCCGAGCGCGCGACATGTCCCTTCAGCGCGCACTCCTTCCCGCGCCCKGTGCTCTGGTCTCGCGATTCTGGTCGGAGCGCGCGAAACGGTGTGGGACGTCTCACGCTGCCCAGAGTTTGCAATCTGCTTGCTGTAGTTAGCACAATGGAGACATGAGCAAGCTTCCGCTACCCGACCTCGGGGCCTACTTGCGCGAACAGCGCGAGAGTGCCCAGCTGTCGCTGCGGCAGCTTGCCGAGATGGCCGGCGTCTCCAACCCCTACCTGTCGCAGATCGAGCGCGGGCTCAAACGCCCGAGCGCCGAGATCCTGCAGCAGATCGCCAAGGGGCTGCAGGTCTCGGCCGAGTCGCTCTACGTCCGGGCCGGCATCCTCGACGAGCGGGTGGCCGACGACCCTGCCGCCGTGCCCGACGTCCTCTCCGCCATCGCGGTCGACCCGGTCCTGACCGACCGGCAGCGCGCGGTGCTCGTCGACATCTACCTGTCGTTCGTCGGCGATGACGAGACGCCCGAGACCACGCGTCCTACGCGACGCCCACCCAGCCCACCACCTACGCCGGCTGCAGCACCTCGCCGGCGCCCGTCGCGCAGCACGACCGCTGCCGCGACCCCCGAGCTCAACGAGAAGGAGAACTGAGATGGCACTCAGCAAGAAGATCACCAAGGCCGTCAAGGACGCCCAGAAGCAGGCCGAGGCCGCTGTCGCCGACGTGCGCGGCCAGCTCGTCCAGGTCGAGGGCCGGATGCCCGAGGTCCAGGTCGACCCGACGCCGTTCTACGCCGTCGTCGGCGCCGCGAACATCGCGATCGACACCGTCCGCACGGCGGGCGAGCAGCTCGAGGTCGCACGCAAGCAGGCCAAGTCCGTCGACCTGCGCAAGGGTGCCAAGAAGGAGGCCGACCAGATGCAGAAGGACCTCCAGAAGCGCATCATCGACCTCCAGGGCCGCACGACCGCGCTCCAGAAGCTCGCAACGACGTATGCCGAGCGCTTCGTCACGGGGGCCCAGGACCTCCCGGCGCGCGTCCTCAACGAGGGCCTCGTCATCGCGAGCAACGCCAAGGACCAGTACGACGCCGCCGCGGCTCGTGGCGAGAAGGTCGTCACCGACCTGCGCGCCCAGGGTGAGCGCACGGCCTTCGGCCTCGCCGAGCGCGGCACCGCCACGGTGACCCGGGGTCGCCGCGTCGCCGAGACCGCCGTGAGCGAGGGTGAGAAGGTCGCCAAGACCCTCAAGGGCGCCGTCGTCAAGGACGCCTCGAAGCTGGGCTCGCAGGTCTCGGCCTCGGTCGACGCCGTCGAGTCGGCCGCCGCGCCGGTCCCGGCCAAGCGCACCGCCGCGCACCAGACGGCGATCCGCAAGTCGGCGGCCCAGAAGTCCGCGGCGACGCGCAAGGCCAACGAGGTCGAGGCCACGACGACCCGCAAGGTCGCTGCCCGCAGCGCGGCCACGACCGACGACCCGCAGGCCACGGTGGCCCGCAAGGTCGCCCCGGCCAAGAAGGCGGCCAGGAAGACGGCCACCAAGACGGCCACCAAGACGGCTGCGGCGACCAAGAGCGCGACGAAGACCGCCGCCAAGAAGGCCACGCCGGCCAAGAAGACGGCCCAGAAGGCGTCGACCGCCACGAGCACGACGTCGACCACGGCTCCGAGCGCCTGACCGGCCGCGCCCCCAGCCGGGTCCCCCCGGCGGCACAGGCACGACAGGGCCGCCACCCCGCACCCGGGGTGGCGGCCCCGCTGCGTCGCTCCGGCATACTGCGGGGCGTGTCCCATCTCCTGGCCCCGTCCTCCACCCATGTCAGCGCGGCGCTCGCCGACGCCCCGGTCGTCGCGCACGTCGTGCGGGCCGGTTTCGTCGAGTCGGTGCACCACGGCACGGCCGTCGTCACGGCTCCCGACGGCACGGTCGAGCTCGAGGTCGGCGACGCGAGCGGTGCGGTCTTCCCGCGCAGCTCGAGCAAGCCCCTGCAGGCGCTCGCGATGGTCCGCAACGGGCTCGCGAACGACGGCCGCCTCCTGTCGCTCGCGTGCGCCAGCCACTCCGGCGAGGACTTCCACGTCGAGGCGGCCCGCGAGATCCTCGCCGGCGCAGGCCTCACCGAGGCCGACCTGCAGAACACCCCCGACTACCCCTACGACGAGTCCGCCCGCATCGGCTGGATCTCGAGCGGCCGCCCGCGACAGTCGATCGCGCAGAACTGCTCGGGCAAGCACGCCTCGATGCTCGCGACGTGCGTCGTCAACGGGTGGGACCTCGCGACCTACCGCGATCCCGAGCACCCGCTCCAGGTGGCCGTCACCGAGACGGTGCGTGAGCTGACCGGCGCCGAGCCGAGCGCCGTCGCCGTCGACGGGTGCGGCGCGCCGATCCATGCCGTCCCGCTCCGCGCCCTCGCGCTGTCGTTCGGCCGGCTCGCCGCGGCCACCGAGGGGCCGGAGGCCCGGATCGCAACGGCCATCCGGGACTTCCCGGAGTACCTCGGCGGCACGCACCGCGACGTCACCGCCCTGATCCGCGGCGTCGACGGCCTCATCGCCAAGGACGGCGCCGAGGCCGTCTACGCCGCGGGCCTGCCCGACGGCCGCGGCATCGCCGTCAAGGTCGCCGACGGCTCGTCGCGCGCCCGCAGCGTGCTGCTCGCCGCGGTGATGCGGCGCATCGGCGTCGGCAGCGACGACGTCCTCGCCGTGCTCGAGCACCAGCCGGTGCTCGGCCACGGCCAGCCCGTCGGGTCCGTCGTCGCCGTCGGCGTCTGAGCCGGATCGAGACGGGCCCGTGAGGTCGAGATGAGGGCGGTGCTCCAGCGCGTCACGAGCGCGCGGGTCGAGGTCGACGGCGAGGTCGTCGGCGCCATCGACCGCCCCGGCCTGCTGGCCCTCGTCGGTGTCACCCACGACGACGGGCCCGAGCAGGTAGAGCGGATGGCCCGCAAGATCGCCGAGCTGCGCATCCTGCGCGACGAGGCGAGCCTCACCGACGCCGGGGCGCCCGTCCTCGTCGTCAGCCAGTTCACGCTGCACGCAGACACCCGCAAGGGTCGCCGTCCCTCGTGGAGCGCGGCCGCACCGGGGACCGTGGCCGAGCCGCTCGTGGCCGACCTCGTGGCGGCGCTCCGGGGGAGGGGCATCGAGGTCGAGACGGGTCGTTTCGGCGCGATGATGCAGGTGTCGCTCGTCAACGACGGCCCGTTCACCCTCGTCGTCGACGCCTGACCGGCGCACCGCAGCACCCGACCTCGCGGGAGTCTGGGAATCCGCTGGGAGGGGTCGCGCGACCGTCGCCGGGTTACGCTTCCACCATGCAGCTGTACTCGGGGTTCCAGAACGTCGTCCTCCTCGTGCTGGGAGTCGTCGCGCTCGGGTGCGAGGTCTTCGCGTTCGTCGACGCCCTGCGCCACCCCGAGAAGGCCTACGTCGCCGCCGGCAAGCGCACGCGGACCTTCTGGCTCGTGCTGCTCGGGGCCGCGCTCGCGATCGGCTTCGTCACGCTCTTCAACCCGCTCAGCATCTTCGGTCTGCTCGCCTTCGTGGGTGCCGCCGTCTACCTCGCCGACGTGCGCCCCGCGCTGCGGCAGGTCAGGGGCATCGGGGGGCGCTCGAACACCGGGTGGTGACCCTCACGCGCCCGCTCGGGACACCGGGCCCTCCGCGTACGGCACACTGGTGCACTCACAACCGATAGGAGAACCATGTCCGACCAGCAGCCTGCTGCTGCCGTCGTCGACCACGAGCTCGACGCCCACCAGCACCAGAACGTCTCGTCGCCGCGTCACACCGCGGACGAGTACGACCTGGGCAACCGCAACCCGACCGAGGACATCTTCGTCGCCGAGCGGCCGTGGGGCGAGTTCCAGCAGTTCGTCTCCAACGAGCAGGTCACCGTCAAGATCATCACGGTGCAGCCCGGTCACCGGCTCTCCCTCCAGCGCCACGACCACCGCGGTGAGATGTGGCAGGTCCTCGACGTGCCGATCGACGTCACCGTGGGTGACCGGACGTGGAGCGCCAAGCCGGGCGAGACGGTCTGGGTCCCGCGCAACTCGATCCACCGCATGGGCAACTCCGGCGAGCACCCGGGCCGCCTCCTCGAGGTCGGCTTCGGCCACTTCGACGAGTCGGACATCGAGCGCCTCGAGGACGACTACGTCCGCTGAGGATGCACGCAGCACGACACACGGACGAACGTATGCCGCCGGGCCCGGCCCGGCGGCATGCCGCTGTCCGCGGACGGTCGGCAGCGACGGACGCCGCTGTCCGGCGGGCTCAGCCGGCGCGTGACCGGCTCGGGTCGAGCAGCAGCTCGGCCCACACGACCTTGCCGCCGGGCACGGGGCTGTAGCCCCACCGCTCGGACAGCGCCGCAACGATGTCGACGCCGCGTCCGCTGACGTCGTCGACGTCGGCGGCGCGTCGCTGGAGCGGGGTGAGGGCCGCGTCCTCGACACCGATCCGCAGGCCGCCCCGACGCCGGTCGACGATCGCTCGGAACGGGGAGGCCGCGTGCGTGAGGGCGTTGGTCGCGAGCTCCGAGACGATGAGCGCGGCGTCGGCCGTGAGGCTCTCGTGGCCCCAGGCCCGCAGCACGTCGACGACGAAGTGACGGGCCGCCGGCACCGACTCGGCCGTCGGCAGGTAGACGCGCGAGCACGCGTGGCCGGCCGCGAGCTGGGCGCCATCGGTCGAGGACGCGCCGCCGACGGGCATGAGGTCGGTGTGCAGGTCGCAGACCCGGCGCACGTCGACGAGCTCCGCGTGCTGGAAGACCCCGGTGGGGTAGGCGCACAGGAGCGAGAAGTCGTACTCGCGGAGCAGCTGGTTCCACAGCAGCTCGAGGTCGATGGCCACCTCGACCTGTCCGCGCTGCCAGAGCAGTGCGACCATCTCGCCGAAGGCGCGGATCGGCCGCCCCGCGACCGAGGCCTCGGTGACGACCTCGCCGACACGTCGCATGAAGTGGTCCGCGTCCAGGTGGCCGTCGACGACCAGCTCGGCCAGGGTCTCCTCGGCGTCGAGCGTGAGGTAGCGGCCGGCGGTCTCCCGCGCGGCGGGGTCGTGGCCCATCCCCACCAGGAGCGCCTCGACGGCGACGCGGTGCGGAGCGGTGGCGACGACGACGACGCAATCGTCCCGGTCCCACCCGTCCGCGACGAATCGCGCGACGGCGCCGAAACCCTCACTGTCGAGCGTGTAGAAACTCACTGCATGACCTCGCCCCCACGCGGTCATGCCGCCGTGCGACATGGTGCCGAGCGTACGCCGACGGCACGGCCGTCGGTGGCTGCGTTTCCTGTGAGTCCCCGGCGGGGCGCGGCGCCACGGCCAAACGGGCGCAAACCTCCCGAACCGCCTCAGCGGCCGAGCGGCGCCACCGCTGTCCAGTCCACGGTCAGCTCGCCGAGCCGCCAGCGCGAGGGGCCGTCGAGCAGCGGCCAGCGCTCGCGGACCTCCGTCGCGGCGGCGAGGAAGCGCTGACGTGCGCCCCACGACGACTGGGGCGCGCTACGGGCCCACGCCCGATCGAGGTCTGCGAGGAAGGCGTGGACGGGCTCGCCCGGCACGTTGCGGTGGATGAGCGACTTGGGCAGGCGCTCGGCGACGTCGGACGGGCGCCCGAGGCCGCCCATGCGCAGCGAGATCGTCAGGCTGACGGGACCGGCCTTGTCGACCGCGACCCAGGACGCGCGGCGGCCGATCTCGTCGCACGTGCCGTCGACGAGAAGGCCGTCCGGCGCGAGGCGTTCCTGGACGAGGGCCCAGGCGGCCGGCACCTCGTCCTCGGCGTACTGTCGCAGCACGTTGAAGGCGCGCACCACCGTGGGACGCTCGCCGTCGTCGAGCGGCACCTCGAAGCCGCCGAGTCGGAAGGTCAGGCCGTCCCGCTCGAGCGGCTTGCCGGCGGCCACCCGGGCCGGCTCGATCTCGATGCCGACGACCCTGACGTCGGCGCGCACCTGCCGCAGCCGGTCGTGCAGCTCGACCGCCGTGATGGGCGAGGCGCCGTAGCCGAGGTCGACGACGACCGGGGGTGTCGGGCTGCGCCGGAGGCGCCACGCCTGCGGTCCGGCGATCCACCGGTCGCACCGCCTCAGCCGGTTCGGGTTCGTCGTGCCACGGGTCACGGTGCCGACGGGGCGCTGGCGTGGGGGCACCTCCGCAGCCTAGCCAGCGCCGGTCGGAGGTGCTCCGGGGTCACCGGGGACCGTGGAATACATCGAATCGCGCGTGTGGTTGAGTCGAGGAAGAGCATGACGACGAACGACGCGCAGGACGAAGGGATGCCGATGGCGGCCGATCCGAGACGGGTGGCGATGATCAGCGTCCACACCTCGCCCCTCGAGCAGCCCGGTACGGGTGACGCCGGGGGCCTCAACGTCTACGTCGCCGAGACCGCGAAGGAGCTCGCCGCCCGCGGGATCGAGGTCGACATCTTCACCCGCCGCACCACCGGCGCGACGCCGATCGAGTCCGACCTCGTGCCGGGCGTGCGCGTGCGCCACGTGACCGCGGGCCCCTACGAGGGCCTCGCCAAGGAGGACCTGCCGGGCCAGCTCTGCGCCTTCTCCGCCGGCATCATGCAGGCCGGGCTCTCGGTCCCCGAGGACCACTACGACCTCGTCCACTCGCACTACTGGCTCTCGGGTCAGGTCGGCTGGCTCGCGGCCGACCGCTGGCGCGTCGCGCTCGTCCACACGATGCACACGATGGCGCGCGTCAAGAACCTCCACCTCGCCGAGGGCGACCCGCCGGAGCCCCGCGGGCGCGAGATCGGTGAGGTCCAGGTCGTCGAGGCGGCCGACCGCCTCATCGCCAACACCGAGGACGAGGCCCGCGAGCTCATCGAGCTGTATGCCGCCCCGCCGGCCAAGGTGTCCGTCGTCCCCCCGGGCGTCGACCTGACGACCTTCACCCCCGGGGACCGCAGCGAGGCCCGGCGCGCCCTGGGCCTGGCCGTCGAGGGTCAGCTGCTCCTGTTCGTGGGGCGCATCCAGCCGCTCAAGGCACCCGACGTTCTGCTCCGGGTCGCCGGCGAGCTGCTCCGCCGCGACCCGTCCCGCCGCGAGCGCCTCACGGTCGCCGTCCTCGGCGGCCCCAGCGGCAGCGGCCTCACCCGGCCCCACGAGCTCGAGGAGCTGGCCCGCTCGCTCGGCATCGACGACGTCGTCCGCTTCGTGTCACCGGTCGACCGCCAGGTGCTCGCGCAGTGGTATCGCGCCGCCGACCTCGTCCTCGTGCCGAGCCACTCCGAGTCCTTCGGTCTCGTCGCCATCGAGGCGCAGGCCTGTGGCACCCCCGTCGTCGCGGCGCACGTCGGCGGCCTCCCGACCGCCGTCGGAGACGCCGGCGTCCTCGTCGACGGTCACGCGACCCCCGACTGGACCGATGCCGTGGAGTCCCTGCTGCGCGACGACGACCGCCGTCTCGCGCTGGGCTCCGCGGCGGTCGCGCACGCGGCGCAGTTCGGCTGGGGAGCGACCACCGACCGGCTCCTCGAGGTCTACCGGCAGGCGATCCGTGAACGGGCCGACGGCGGCAACGAGTCGCCCATCGACGAGGGCCAGAGCCTCGTCGGCGTCCCGACGGCGGTGATCCCGTGAGCGCCGAGCCGCAGGAGACCACCCCGGCAGACGACTCACCGGGCACGGCCGCCGAGGCCCGCCTCACGGCATACCTCGACTCGGTCGGGCTCGAGTGGGAGCTCGGCGGGCGCCCGGGGGAGTACGTCGTCACCCTGCCCGGCGAGAAGAAGCTCAAGACCGTCGTGTCGGTGCTCGTGCGCGACCGGACGACGAGCGTCAGCGCCTTCGTCATCCGCAACCCGGACGAGAACCACGAGGCGTTCTACCGCACCCTCCTGCGCAAGAACCTCCGGTTGCAGGGCGTCGCCTACGCCGTCGACACCGACGGCGATGTCTACCTGCGCGGCGAGGTGCCGACGGTCGCGGTGGAGCCCGAGCACCTCGACCAGCTCTTCGGGATCGTCCTGTCGGCGAGCGACGACGTCTTCAACGAGCTCCTCGCGCTCGGCTTCCTCGGCTCGATGCGCAAGGAGTGGGCCTGGCGGGTCTCGCGCGGCGAGTCGACGCGCAACCTCGACGCCTTCCGTCACCTGCTGGACGACGGCTCGGACGCGTGATCGGCCGTCGCTAGGCTGGCGCCATGACCTACACGCTCGTCCTCGTCCGCCACGGCGAAAGCGACTGGAACGCCAAGAACCTCTTCACCGGGTGGGTCGACGTCGACCTCACCGACAAGGGCCGTGCCGAGGGCGTGCGCGCCGGCGAGCAGCTCAAGGCGGCCGGCATCCTGCCCGACATCGTGCACACCTCGCTCCTGCGCCGGGCCATCACGACCGCGAACCTCTCGCTCGACGCCGCGGACCGCCACTGGATCCCCGTCAAGCGCGACTGGCGCCTCAACGAGCGCCACTACGGCGCGCTCCAGGGCAAGGACAAGAAGCAGACCCTCGAGCAGTACGGCGAGGAGCAGTTCATGCTGTGGCGCCGCTCCTACGACGTGCCGCCGCCGCCCATCGAGCAGGACGACGAGTTCTCGCAGCACGGTGACGCGCGCTACGCCGGCCTCGGCGCCGCGATGCCCGCGACCGAGTGCCTCAAGGACGTCGTGACCCGTCTGATGCCCTACTGGGAGAATGAGATCCAGACCGACCTCGCCGACGGCCTGACCGTCATGGTCGCCGCCCACGGCAACTCGCTGCGTGCCCTCGTCAAGACGCTCGACGGCATCTCCGACGACGACATCGCCGGCCTCAACATCCCGACCGGCATGCCGCTCGTCTACGAGCTCGACGAGTCGTTCCGCCCCGTCACGCAGGGTGGGCGCTACCTCGACCCCGAGGCCGCTCGCGCCGCCGCGGAGGCCGTCGCCAACCAGGGCCGCTGACCCGCCCAAGCCTCTGCCTGCCTGGAGGGTTGGCGCTGCTCCGGCAACTTCAACCCTCCATGCGCCGTCGGACCGCGCAGTCCCGACGGCGGCACGGACGCGCTCGTCCGGGCCATCCGCGGCTGCGGAAGATCGCCTCGAGCTCGAGTGCCGTCTCGCACGGCGTCACCGCGACGTCGGTCCAATAGACCCGCGCTGTCAGCCAGTCGTCGGCGGCGTTGCGTCGGTCCCGGCGGCCGTCACGCTGCTGGTTCGCCCAGCCGGCGTGACCGAGTCTGCCGTCGACCTCGACCTTGACGCGAAACGGCTCATAGTCGTTGTCGCACCGTGTGTCTCCGCGACCGGCGGCCTGTCGGTGCGCTGACGGGAGCCCGTGCGCCTGCTCCACGTCGCGGGTGTAGCGACGTTCGGCGGGGCTCTCGGCCCCGTCCTCGACATCGCCCAAGACCTCGAGCAAGAGGGTCCTGTGCGCCTGGCCGGGCCGTTGCTCCAGCGTGTTTCGGAGGTTGCGCAGGGTCGTGCGGCGCGTCTGGACGGCCTTGGCGATGAGGCCGACGGCGCGGTCCACCGGCCGGCCCGCGGCCAGGTCAAACACCGTGTGGTCGAGGCTGATGCGGTGGGGCCACGCACGCTCGTCGGTACGTTGGTAGGCGTACTGGCTCCGGGTCACGACGATCCCTTCGGTTGCCTCCGGCCTTCGGTCGACCGGGACGGCGACGTGGATGTCCGGTCCCGGGTGCGGGATGAGTCCCCAGAGGAAACCGGCGCTCGGTCCGCACAGGGCTGCGGGGATGCCGATCCTCAGCAGGGCGGCCAGGGCCCGCGACTCCCAGTCGTCACGGCCCGGCGTCGTGGAGTAGACGCCGCGCTGCACGGCGACCCAGCGTCCGGACTCGACACGCCATCTGACCGCTGCCTCGGTCAGGCCCGCCCCGAGGGCCTGGCTGCGTGTGACCAGGCCCAGCTGGGCCGCAGCGTGTGCGGCAATGGTGCGCTGCATGACGCACATGCTCGCCGCCGGCGGGGCCCGCTGGCCGTGGTTGTCCCCAGCTTCCGGCGCACGCAGACGCGGGTGGAGGGTTGACGTCGCCGGGGCGACGTCAACACCCGTGACGAGGTAGATGACGCGGCGAGCGACCGACACGGCGTGGTCGGCGAAGCGCTCGTAGTACCGGCCGACGAGCGTCAGGTCGAGGATCGAGCTGCGCGACCACGACGTGTTCTCGTCGAGCAGGGCGGCGAAGAGCTCGCGGTGGAGGTCGTCCATCGCGTCGTCGTCCTTCTCGAGCGCGATGGCCGCGGCGACGTCCTTGCTCGCGATGATCGACCCGCACTTGGCGACGATCGACTCGGCGACCTGGCCCATCTGCAGGATGTGCGAGCGCAGCTCCGGAGGCACCGCCGAGTCGGGCGTGCGCAGGCGGGCGACCTTGGCGACGTGACGGGCGAGGTCGCCCATCCGCTCGAGGTCCGAGCTCATGTGCATCGCCGTCACGACGATGCGCAGGTCGGTGGCCACGGGCTGCTGGCGGGCCAGCAGGTCGATCGACAGCTCGTCGAGCTCGATGCGGATGTCGTCGAGCTTGCGGTCGGCCTCGATGACCGACTCCGCGAGGTGGACGTCGGCGTCGAGGAGCGCGGTCGTGGCGCGGGAGATGGCCGACCCCGCGAGCCGGGTCAGCTCGACGAGCTGGTCCGAGATCGTGTCGAGGTCCTCGTGGAACTGGTCGCGCATGGTCTTCCTGTCAGTTGCCGGTCGTGCCTGGTCGTGCGTTGCCGTCTGCACCGGTGTGGGGCGCGGCGGCGCCGTGTCGGGAGCCAGCCTGCCACTCGCGACGCGCGCGGGACGGCATACGTTCGCGGTGTCACGTCCCCCGCTGGTGCAGAGGTTGGCAGGGCTTCGTGAATGGGTGGGGACGCCAAGGTGAACAGTGGGTTCGCGCTCCGCACGAGCGTGTCCCGCGTGGTCCGAGCCTGTCGGCGTGATGCGTACGCTGAGTGTCGTGGACCCGACGACCGCGGCAACGCTCGGTGGAATCGCCGGCCTCGCCCTGGGCGGCGTGGCGATGGTCGCCGTGCGCCTGTCGGACCGCTCGACGGCGGCCGAGATGCCCCCGCCTCCCGCCCCGCCGCTGCCCCCCGGCGTCGGTGAGGTCATCGCGGTGCTCCGCTCGAGCGGCATCCTCGTCGACTCGTCCGACCGGGTCGTCAACAACTCACCCGCCGCCGTCGCCCAGGGCCTGGTGCGCGGCCAGGAGCTCGTCCACCCGGAGCTGCTCCACCTCGCCCGCGCCGTGCGCCGCGACGGTGTCATCCGCGAGGCGGAGCTGACCCTGCAGAAGGGCATCGGCGACGGCCGTCTCGTCGTCGCGGCCCGGGTGGCGCCCCTCGGCGCCGACCACGTGCTCCTCCTCGTCGAGGACCGCTCCAAGGCGGCCCGCGTCGAGGAGATCCGCCGCGACTTCCTCGCCAACGTCAGCCACGAGCTCAAGACCCCGGTCGGGGGCATCTCGCTGCTCGCCGAGGCCGTGCTCGACGCGCACGACGACCCCGAGGCGGTCGCGCGCTTCGCGAAGCGGATCAGCGTCGAGTCCGAGCGTCTGACGCGACTCGTCAAGGAGATCGTCGAGCTCTCGCGCCTCCAGGGCGCCGACGTCATCAAGGACCCGACGGTCATCGACGTCGGTGCGTGCGCGCGCGACGCCGCCGACCGCAGCCGACTCATCGCCGACGAGCACCGCATCGAGATCGTGACGGCCGTCGACGAGGGCTGCGAGGTGTGGGGTGACGCCGAGCTCGTGACCACCGCCATCAGCAACCTCGTCGGCAACGCCATCGCCTACTCCGACGGCGGCACCCGTGTCGGCCTGATGGTGCGTCGAGGTCGCCCGGGTGTCATCGACGTCTCCGTCACCGACCAGGGGCTCGGCATCGCGCCCGACGAGCAGCAGCGCATCTTCGAGCGCTTCTACCGCGTCGACACGGCCCGGTCGCGGGCCACCGGCGGCACCGGGCTCGGCCTGGCCATCGTCAAGCACGTCGCCGACAACCACGGCGGCAACGTGTCGGTGTGGTCCGAGCCGGGCCGGGGGTCGACGTTCACCATCGAGCTGCCCGCCGCCAACGCCTCCGCCGCGATCGCGCCCGCCGATCCGACGACGTATGCCGCCCTCCCGCCGTCCGAGCCCGACGTCCCCTCCGAGTCCCTGACCGAGTCCGAGGCCGAGACCGAGGTCGACGCGGGGCGCGGCGCCGCGCCCGAGGCCGAGCCGTCCCGCGGCGCCGGTCCGACCCCGTCCGTCAACGCCTAGTCACGTCCCCACTGCCTGAGCAGCCCACCAGCCCCACGCTGCCCGACCCCGAGAGGCCCGTAGTGAGTCGCATTCTCATCGTCGAGGACGAGGTGTCGTTCTCCGACCCGTTGTCCTACCTGTTGAAGAAGGAGGGCTACGACGTCGCCGTGGCCGAGACCGGGCCCGACGGCCTGGCCGAGTTCGACAAGAACGGCGCCGACCTCGTCCTGCTCGACCTCATGCTGCCCGGCCTCTCGGGGGTCGACGTGTGCCGCGCACTGCGCCAGCGATCCTCGGTGCCGGTCATCATGCTGACCGCCAAGGACAGCGAGATCGACAAGGTCGTCGGCCTCGAGATCGGTGCCGACGACTACGTCACGAAGCCCTACTCGAGCCGTGAGCTGCTCGCGCGCGTCAAGGCCGTGCTGCGTCGACTCGCCGAGCCGGAGGACCTGCTGCCCTCGACGCTCGAGTCGGGCCCGGTCCGGATGGACGTCGAGCGCCACACCGTGAGCGTCCAGGGACGGTCGGCGTCGCTGCCGCTCAAGGAGTTCGAGCTGCTCGAGATGCTGCTGCGCAACTCCGGTCGCGTCCTGACCCGCATGCAGCTCATCGACCGCGTCTGGGGCAGCGACTACGTGGGCGACACGAAGACGCTCGACGTCCACGTGAAGCGCCTCCGCGCGAAGATCGAGCCCGACCCCGCCAACCCGGTGCACATCGTCACCGTGCGCGGGCTCGGCTACAAGTTCGAGGCCGGCTGAGCCGAGCGGTGTGCCGCGGCCGTGCCCCGCACACCTCGCGCCGTCGAGAGGCCGCCTCGGTGCCGCCGCGGTGCCGCCTCGGTACGGCTGAAGGGCCACGTCTCGCGACGAGACCTGGCCCTCCTGCTGCGGTCTGACGATCGGGAGCAGTCTCCCGACGTGGGGCTCAGCTGCCGGTGGGCGCGGGCGTCACCGTGGCGTAGTAGCCGCTCGCCGTGAGCACAGGCACCTTGACGACGGTGGTGCCGCCGGCACTCGACGTGATGGTGACGGGGACGAGGCCACCCGGCTTGGTCTTGACGTCGGTCAGCTGCAGACCCTTGCCGGCGAGGTTGACCTGCTCGCGCGGGCCGAGCTGCACCTCCGAGCCGCTGGGCGCGCTCGTGGCGTTGGGGTCGGCCTGGGGCGCGATCTGGACGGTCATGTCCTGCTCGCCGAGGTTGATGGCCGAGCCGGAGATCACCACCGTCCCGCTGCCGTCACCGACGAGCGCGAGGTCGCGCACGGCGAGCTCTCCCACGTCGGCGGGGACGCCGTCGGCCGGGACGTAGGGCGTGTTGGTCTGGACGGGCGAGTTGACCTGGCACCCGGTCGTCACGACGGCGAGGGCGACACCGGCGAGCACCGTCGACACCCGGCGGGTGGACGAGCGACGCGCGGGGGTCAGGGCGGGGTATCGACGCTTCACGGGCGACAGCCTACCGGCGTACGACTCGTCGGACCCGTGCACCCGCCGTCACGGCTCGGCGGGCGCGCCGAGCCGACGTCGGCCGCGGCTCCGACGCGATGTCCACCGGCCGCCGACGGGCGCCTCGGCCGCCCTGATCCGTCCCCGAGAGGCTGGCGCGAAGCATGCCGAACGGCGTTCTGTCAAGACGTCACATATCGCGTCCCGGGCCTCGACTGTGGCTCTGACCTGCACAGATGCCGGATCCTGAGATCGCGATGTGCACAGCTTCGTGATAATCTGGAGGTCGCGAAAGGGGAAAACAGCAGATGGTTTTCAAGGTCGGCGAGACGGTCGTGTACCCCCACCACGGGGCTGCACTCATCGAAGAGATCAACACACGCACGATCAAGGGAGAGGACAAGCTCTACCTCAAGCTCAAGGTCGCCCAAGGTGACCTGACGATCGAGGTCCCCGCCGAGAACTGCGACCTCGTGGGTGTCCGCGACGTCGTCGGCAAGGAAGGCCTCGACCGCGTTTTCGAGGTGCTCCGCACGCCGCACACCGAGGAGCCGACCAACTGGTCGCGTCGCTACAAGGCGAACCTCGAGAAGCTTGCGTCGGGTGACGTCATCAAGGTCGCCGAGGTCGTGCGCGACCTGTGGCGTCGTGACCAGGACCGTGGTCTGTCGGCCGGCGAGAAGCGCATGCTCGCCAAGGCCCGCCAGATCCTCGTCTCCGAGCTCGCGCTCGCGGAGAAGACGAACGAGGAGAAGGCAGAGACCATCCTCGACGAGGTCCTCGCTTCCTGATCAGGGCAGCACACTGAACAACGAGACCGGAGCCGGTCGCGTCGGCGTCATCGTCGTCGCGGCCGGCTCCGGCTCGCGTCTGGGGGCACGTGTGCCCAAGGCGTTCGTGCCCCTCGCCGGGCTGCCCCTGCTCGGGCACGCCCTGCGGGGGGTCCTGTCGTGCGCCGCGGTGGCCCAGGTCGTCCTCGTCGTCCCCGACACCCACCGGGCGCAGGCCGACGAGCTCGCCGAGGGCGTATGCCGTGAGCTCGGGTCCGCGACGCCGGTGACCGTCGTGCCGGGCGGGGCCGAGCGGGGGGACTCCGTCGCGGCCGGTCTGCGGGTGCTCGGCGGCGACGTCGACATCGTCCTCGTCCACGACGCCGCCCGGTGCCTGACGCCGGTCGACGTCTTCGACCGGGTGGTCGCCGCCGTCGCGGCAGGCGCCGTGGCGGTCGTGCCCGGCACCGCGGTCGTCGACACGATCAAGCAGGTCGACGGCGACGGGTTCGTCGTCGGCACCCCCGACCGCTCCGGCCTGCGCGCGGTGCAGACGCCCCAGGGCTTCCGCCGTGACGTCCTCGAGCGCGCCCACGCCGTGTCGAGCGACGCCACCGACGACGCCGGGCTCGTCGAGCGGCTGGGGGAGCGGGTCCTCGTCGTCGAGGGCGACCCACGGGCCCTCAAGGTCACGACGCCGAGCGACCTCGAGGCCGCGGCCCGCCTGCTCGGGGCCTCCTGACCTCGGACCCGACCGCGGACCCGAGCTCGGGCCCCACCGTCGTTCGAGGTGTTCTGCGGTCACGGGTGACCGCGGCACGCATCGAACCCGGGAGTTGCCTATCCTCGGCAGCGTGACGACCGACCTCAGCACCGCCCTGTCCCGACCGACGGCTCTCATCACCGGTGGTGGCACCGGCATCGGTGCGGCCATCGCGCGGCGGCTGTCGCGCGACGGCTTCGACGTCGTCGTCGCCGGCCGTCGCCGCGAGAAGCTCGACGAGGTCGTGGCCGACATCGAGGGCGCCGGCGGCTCGGCCCATGCGCTCGTCATGGACGTCACCGATCCGGCGTCGGTGACCGAGGGCGTCGCGTCGCTCGGTCGGTGCGACGTCGTCGTCAACAACGCCGGCGGCGCGCTCGGGGTGACCCGCGTCGAGGACGGTGACCCCGAGGAGTGGGAGCGGATGTTCGCCTCGAACGTCGTGGGGACCCTGCGCGTCACCCAGGCCGTGCTGCCGCTGCTGCGACGCTCCTCCCGGGCCACGATCGTCGACATCAGCTCGATCGCCGGTGAGCGCGTCTACGAGGGTGGCGCCGGCTACGTCGCGGCCAAGCACGGCACGTCCGTCGTCTCCGAGACCCTGCGCCTCGAGCTCAACGGCGAGAACATCCGCGTCGTCGACATCCGGCCCGGCATGGTCCACACCGAGGAGTTCTCCCTGACCCGGCTCCACGGGGACCGCGCCGCGGCCGACAAGGTCTACGACGGGGTCGACCGTCCGCTCGTCGCCGACGACGTCGCGGAGTGCGTCGGCTTCGTCGTCGGGCTGCCGCAGCACGTCAACATCGACACGATGGTCATCAAGCCGGTGGCGCAGGCCGCCCCGCACAAGATCCACCGCGGCCCGATCGACTGGAAGGACGCCTGATGACGTCGCTCCCGCGCGTCGGGGTGGGCGTCGACGTCCACGCGTACGCCCCCGAGGGGTCCGACCGCGAGCTGTGGGTCGCCGGGCTGCACTGGCCGGGGGAGCGGGGTCTCGACGGCCACTCCGACGCGGACGTCGCGGCCCACGCGGCGTGCGACGCGATCTTCTCGGCGGCCGGGATCGGTGACCTGGGCGCGCACTTCGGCACGTCGCGCCCCGAGCTCGCCGGAGCCTCCGGCGTCACGCTGCTCACCGAGGCGGCACGGCTCGTGCGCGAGGCCGGCTTCGAGATCGGCAACATCGCGGTCCAGGTCGTCGGCAACCGGCCCAAGGTCGGCACCCGCCGCGCAGAGGCCGAGGCAGTGCTCACCGCCGCCGCGGGAGCGCCCGTGTCGGTGAGCGGCACGACGACCGACGGGCTGGGCCTGACCGGCCGCGGCGAGGGCGTCGCCGCCGTCGCGACGGCTCTCGTCGTCCCCACCTCCCCGTCGAGTGAGCGCTCCGCACCAGTCGAGTGAGCGCTCCGTCCCGGGCGGGGCACGCGCGGACGCACCGGACGTGACCCGGCGCTCACTCGGGTGTGGCTGGGCGCTCACTCGAGGGTGACGGGGAGGCCGCCCGCGTCGAGCGGTGGGAGGGTCTGTCAGGATCGAGGGGACCGCAGGGACGCACGCCGAGGGAGCCAACATGCCGCAGACCGTCAAGGGTGTCATCAGCCGCAGCAAGGGGGCCGACGTCGAGGTCGTCGACGTCGTCGTGCCGGACCCGGGCCCGGGTGAGGCGGTCGTCAAGATCGAGACCTGCGGGGTGTGCCACACCGACCTGCACTACCGCGAGGGCGGCATCAACGACGACTACCCCTTCCTGCTCGGCCACGAGGCCGCCGGCTACGTCGAGGCCGTGGGTGAGGGCGTCACCGACGTCGCCCCGGGCGACTTCGTCATCCTCAACTGGCGCGCTGTGTGCGGCCAGTGCCGGGCCTGCGCCAAGGGCAAGCCCTGGTACTGCTTCAACACGCACAACGCCACGCAGAAGATGACGCTGACCGACGGGACCGAGCTGACCCCCGCCCTGGGCATCGGAGCCTTCATCGAGAAGACGCTCGTCGCCGCCGGCCAGTGCACCAAGGTGCCCGAGGCCGACGCCGCTGCCGTCGGTCTGCTCGGCTGCGGCGTCATGGCCGGCTTCGGTGCGGCCGTCAACACCGGCGGCGTGGGGCGCGGCGACTCGATCGCCGTCATCGGCTGCGGCGGCGTCGGCAACGCCGCGATCGCCGGTGCCAAGGTGGCCGGCGCGACGACGATCATCGCCGTCGACGTCAGCGACGCGAAGCTCGAGCAGGCCAAGCACTTCGGCGCGACGCACACCGTCAACAGCACGCACACCGACGCCGTCGGGGCGATCCGCAGCCTCACCGACGGCAACGGCGCCGACGTCGTCGTCGAGGCGGTCGGCCGCCCCGAGACCTACGAGCAGGCGTTCTACGCGCGAGACCTCGCCGGCACCGTCGTCCTCGTCGGCGTGCCCACGCCGGACCAGCAGGTCACCCTGCCGATGATCGAGATCTTCGGCCGTGGGGGCAGCCTCAAGTCCAGCTGGTACGGCGACTGCCTCCCGAGCCGGGACTTCCCGATGCTCGTCGACCTCTACAAGCAGGGCCGTTTCGACCTCGACGCCTTCGTCTCCGAGCGGATCGGCCTCGCGGACATCGAGGCGGCGTTCGACAAGATGCACGCCGGTGAGGTCCTGCGATCGGTGGTCGAGCTGTGAGCGCCGACGCGGCGGGCGACCGGGTCACGCCCTCGCAGGGCGGCGTCCGCATCGACCACACGACGACCTCGGGCACCTTCAGCCTCGACGGCGGCACGTGGGAGGTCGAGAACAACGTCTGGGTGATCGGCGACGACACGGAGTGCGTCGTCATCGACGCCCCGCACGACGCCGGCCCGATCCTCGAGCTCGTCGGTGACCGTCGCCTCACCCACGTCCTGCTGACGCACGCCCACGACGACCACGTCACGGTCGTGCCCGAGCTGCTCGCCGCCCATCCCGGGGCGAAGGTCGCGCTGCACCCCGACGACCGCGTCCTGTGGGACCAGAGCCACCCCGACCTCGCCCCGTCGCTGGACCTCGCCGACGGCGACGTCGTGCAGGTCGGCGACGTGGAGCTCTTCGTGCTGCACACCCCCGGCCACGCGCCGGGAGCCTGCTGCTTCCACGCCCGCGACCTCGGGGTCGTCTTCACCGGTGACACGCTCTTCCAGGGCGGCCCCGGCGCGACCGGTCGGTCCTACTCCGACTTCCCGACCATCGTCGAGTCGATCAAGGACCAGCTGCTCCCGCTCCCACCCGAGACGGTCGTCCTCACCGGTCACGGCCGCGCGACGACCATCGGCGACGAGAAGCCGGACGTCGAGGAGTGGATCCGCCGGGGTCACTGACCGACCTGCCGAGCCACCCGGCATACGCAAGCGGGCGTATGCCGGGTGCCCGGGTCGGCGGTCCCCGCTCGCTCAGGCGCGGGGCGCGTCGCGCAGCAGGCTGATCTTCTGCCAGATCTTGCGGCCCATGCCGGTCGTGAGGTTCTCGATCTCGCTCACGGTGTCGAGGACGAGGGCGTCGGTCGACTCCTCGGCGCACAGGGCTGCGGCCTTGGACGTCAGCGACAGGAGCTCGGAGCAGTACTCGAGGTAGAGGGCGTAGTCGCGCACCGACATCGTGCGCGGGCTGACGACCTCGTCGCCGGCCACGGTGCCGAGCCGGGTGTCGGGCAGCAGGGCCGCCGGGTCCTTGCTCATCTGGTGCATGTCGATGATGTGGGCGAGCGAGCGGAGGCGGTGCAGCCGGCGGATGAGGTCGTTGCGCACGACACGGTCGGCGAGCGACAGGAGGAACCAGATCGCGATGCCGGCGAAGACGAGGTCGTTGATGAGGCTCTCGACGACGGGCAGCCACTCGAAGGCGGCGACGGACCCGGCCCGGCCGACGGCGTCACGCACCGCGATGCCGACCGCGACGAGCGACACGACGAGGACGACGACGATGAGGGCCCGCGAGGCCCACACCAGGGCGGCCCGCTGGGCGGGAGCGCGGCGGCGGCGGTCGAGGAGGGCGTCGACGACCTTGCCGAGCTCCTCGGTGGCCGCTCGCAGGCCCGGGTGGCGCGGCAGGTAGGTGTCGATGCGTTCGCCGAGGTAGCTGATGACGGCGCGCACCTCGGAGCCGTCGAGCCGCTCGTAGCTCGTGAGCCGCGGTTGCGCCATGGGCCGACTGTAGCCGCGCGGCGCCCGGGGGAGGGCTCGCTCGTGGGCCGGCCGGACGGCATACGTGCTCGTACGTGCGTGGTCGGGTGCGCGGCGACGCGCCGATAGACTTCGGCGGGTGAGCCTACGACTGTTCGACACCGCGACCCGGGAGCTGCGCGACTTCACGCCGCGCGAGGCGGGCAAGGTCGGCATGTACATCTGTGGCCTCACGACGCAGGGTGCGCCGCACATCGGGCACATCCGGTTCGCCGTCGCGTTCGACGTGCTGCGCCGCTGGCTCGAGGTCGGTCACGGCTACGACGTCACGCTCGTGCGCAACGTCACCGACATCGACGACAAGGTGCTGCGCAAGGCCGCCGACGCCGGCGAGGACTGGTTCGCCCTGACCTACCGCAACGAGCGCCTCACCTCGCAGGCGCTCGACGCGCTCGGCGTCGAGCCGGCCACCTACGAGCCGCGGGCGACCGGTCACGTCCCCGACATGGTGACCCTCATGGAGACGCTCATCGAGAAGGGCCACGCGTATGCCGCCCCCGACGGCAGCGGCGACGTGTACTTCGACGTGCGCTCGTGGCCCGAGTACGGCTCTCTGACGGGCCAGTCGCTCGACGACATGGTGGGCGCCGACGACGCCGACCCCCGCGGCAAGCGCGACCCGCGCGACTTCGCGCTCTGGAAGGGCCACAAGTCCGACGAGCCCGAGAGCGCGTCGTGGCCGACGCCCTTCGGCGCCGGTCGTCCGGGCTGGCACCTCGAGTGCTCGGCGATGGCCCGACGCTGGCTCGGCGACGAGTTCGACATCCACGGCGGTGGCATCGACCTGCGCTTCCCGCACCACGAGAACGAGCAGGCGCAGTCGCGCGCGGCCGGGCTCGGCTTCGCCCGCTACTGGCTCCACAACGCGTGGGTCACGGTCAAGGGCCAGAAGATGGGCAAGTCCCTCGGCAACGCCCTCGAGGTGCGTCACCTGCTCGAGCAGACGCGACCGATCGTGCTGCGCTACTACCTCACGGCCGCGCACTACCGCTCGATGATCGAGTACCACCCCGGCTCGCTCGAGGAGGCCGCGGCCGCCGTCGAGCGCATCGAGGGCTTCCTCGAACGCGCCGCACGACGCGGCACGATCGTGCCCCTGGCGGCTGCCGCGCTCCCGGCCGCCTTCGTCGCCTCGATGGACGATGACCTCGGAGTCAGCGGGGCGCTCGCCGTCGTGCACGACACGGTGCGTGCCGGCAACAGCGCCCTCGACGAGGACGACGACGAGGCGGCCCTCGAGGCGGCGGCCGCCGTCGTCGCCATGACCGGGGTGCTCGGCATCAACCCGCTCGCTGCGCACTGGGGCTCCGGCGGCAGCCGCGAGGACGCCGCCTCGGAGCTGGCCCTCGACGCCCTCGTGCGGGCCCAGCTCGACGCCCGCCAGGTCGCCCGCCAGGAGCGCGACTTCGAGCGGGCCGACGAGATCCGCGACACGCTCACGGCGGTCGGCATCGAGATCACCGACACCCCGTCCGGCGCCCAGTGGTCGCTCGCCCGCCCGGCGCGCGGCGACGCCGAGACCGCCACCACCACCGACCACCCCACCGCGGCCCCCCGGGCCGAGAAGGCACAGGGCTGACATGCCAGGCAACTCCCAGCGGCGCGGCGCCATCCGCAAGAACAGCAAGGGCGCGACCGTGGGCTCCGGCGGCCAGCGCCGCCGCGGACTCGAGGGCAAGGGCCCCACGCCCAAGGCCTCCGAGCGCGAGTACCACCCCGCCCACAAGCGCGCCAAGGCCGCGGCGAAGCGGTCCGGCTCCGGTGCGCCCGGACCGGGCGGACGCGGCCAGGCCCGCTCGAAGAGCCGCAGCAAGGCCTCGAGCGAGATGGTCTACGGCCGCAACTCCGTCGTCGAGGCGCTGCGAGCCGACGTGCCGGTGGCGACGATGTACATCGCCACCCGCATCGACACCGACGACCGCGTGCGCGAGGCGCTCAAGATCGCGACCGAGCGTGGCCTCGCGATCCTCGAGACGCCGCGTGGCGAGCTCGACCGCCTCACCGACGGCGGCGTGCACCAGGGCATGGCGCTGCAGGTGCCGCCCTACGAGTACGCCCACCCGAACGACCTCATCGACCCCGAGATGCCCGGCATCCCGCTCGTCGTGGCGCTAGACGGCATCACCGACCCGCGCAACCTCGGCGCCATCGTGCGCTCCGTGGCGGCCTTCGGCGGCCACGGCGTCGTCGTGCCCGAGCGTCGCTCGGTCGGGATGACCGCGTCGGCGTGGAAGACGTCGGCCGGTGCTGCGGCCCGCATCCCCGTGGCGCGCGCGAGCAACCTGACCCGCGCCCTCGAGGAGTTCAAGAAGGCCGGCTTCTTCATCCTCGGTCTCGACATGGACGGCGACGTCGAGCTGCCCGACCTCTCCCTCGCGACGGAGCCGCTCGTCATCGTGACCGGGTCGGAGGGCAAGGGCCTCTCGCGACTCGTCCGCGAGACGTGCGACCAGATCGTGTCGATCCCGATGAGCTCTGCCGTCGAGTCGCTCAACGCCGGCCTCGCCACGGGCGTCACGCTCTACGAGATCGCCCGCCAGCGCCGCCGCTGACTCTCGCCGGTGACCCCGGCCGGCCAGCCGGTGGCGGGCGGCGGGCGGCCGAGGTCACGATCCGGCCACTGGCGACCGTCCGGCATACGCTCAGGGAACTCCTACGGCCCGCCCGACGCTGGTCAGGTGGTGCTCGATAGAGTGCTGTCGACCTCCACTACGCCCTGTAGTACGCCGTGACGTGCCGGTGAGGGCGCGCAACCGAGCGCTGCGGCTCCGCAGCGGGACCGACCGAAGGACAAGATTCGTGGCGAAGAGCAACCGTGCCGAGACGGCCGCCAGGGCAGCGCAGCTGCGCGCCGAGGCCGCCCGCAAGGACCGTCAGCGCACGCAGGTCATCGCCGCGTCGGTCGCGGTGGTCGTCATCGTGATCGCGGTCGTCCTGGGGATCGTCATCTCCAACCGGCCCCAGGCTGCCCCCGCGGCGAGCGGCGGGGCGGCCGCGCTCGCCACCCTCGAGAAGCTGCCCGCCTCCCTCTTCGACCAGGCTCCCGCGCCGACGCCGGAGCAGGCCCCCGCCAAGCTCCAGGGGGGCACGGCACTGACCCAGGACGGCAAGCCGAAGGTGCTCTACATCGGCGCCGAGTACTGCCCGTTCTGCGCGATGGAGCGCTGGGCGCTCATCGGGGCGCTGTCCCGTTTCGGCACGTTCACCGGTGTCACCGAGACGACGAGCTCGAGCGACGACGTCCACCCGAACACCCCGACGTTCTCCTTCAAGGACGCGAAGTACACCAGCGACGTCGTCGCGTTCGAGGCCGTCGAGACCCAGGACCGCAACAAGCAGCCGCTGCAGACCCTGGACGGCGAGAACCTCGCGCTCTTCCAGAAGTTCAACCCCGGTGGCGGCATCCCGTGGATCACCTACGGCGGCACCCACGCCACCGACGGCGCGACGGTCGACGCCAACGCCTTCGAGGGCAAGACCTACGACCAGATCATCGCCGGCATCCAGGACCCGACGTCCGACATCGGCAAGACCGTGACGCCGGCCATCAACATGATCACCGCCCAGATCTGCGACCAGACCAAGGGCAAGCCCGCCAACGTCTGCACGAGCCAGGGCGTGGCGGCCGCGTCCGTGCTGCTCAAGCGGTGACGTCGGCGTGCGCACGCAGCGTGACGACGTGACCACGGTCGACGGCGTCCCGGTCCGTGCCGGGCGAGTCCGACCCGGGTGGCTCGCCCCGGTGTCCGTCGGCCTCGCCGTCGTCGGGCTGATCGTCTCGGTCTACCTGACGTTCGAGCACTTCACCGCCAACGCGACCCTCGCCTGCAGCATCGGCGGCGTCGTCGACTGCGCGAAGGTGACGACGAGCGCGTGGAGCACCTTCATCGGCGTGCCCGTCGCGCTGCTCGGCCTCGTCTTCTTCGTCGTCGCCCTGGGCCTCTGCCTCCCGTCGCTCTGGCGGCGGCCGGAGCCCTGGCTCGACGCCGTCCGCCTCGCCTGGCTCACGATCGGCCTCGGCATGGCGCTCTACCTCGTGTGGGCCGAGCTCTACCGGATCCACGCGATCTGCCTGTGGTGCACGGCCGTCCACGTCGTGACGTTCCTGCTCTGGATCGTCGTCCTCTTCGGCCAGATCCTCTCGGGACCGGCTGACGACCTCGCGATGGGCACCGACGAGGACGCCGTGGCGGGTTGAGGTGTGCCGTCGCGCCGGGCGGCGACGAACCACCTCGACCCAGCCGGACGGCATACGTCCTCAGTCGAAACGGCCGATGACCGGCATCTCCTCGGTGTCGACGCCGACCACGGACTTCTCCTCGGGCTTCATCGGCAGCACCGTCGCGACGTAGTCGCGCAGCGCGTCCTCGATGGGGGTGTCGTGCCCGGCGCGCTCGCTCATGTACCAGCGGTGCTCGAGCACCTCGTGGAAGATCTCGGCCGGCTCGAGGCGGCCGGTCAGCTCTCGAGGCACGGCACGCGTCACCGGCTCGTAGATCTTGGCGAGCCAGTCGTGCGCGACGATCTCCTCGTCGTCACCCTGGCGGTCGGTCGCGGCGGCGTACGCGTCGAGGTCGTTGAGCAGGCGGCGGGCCTGGTTCTCGCCGACGTCGAGGCCGGTCAGGCGCAGCAGGCGGCGGGAGTGGTGGCCCGCGTCGACGACCTTCGGGGTGATGACGATCTCGGTGCCGCCGATGTCGGTCGTCATCGACAGCTCGTCGACGTCGAAGCCGAGCTCGTTGAGGCGCCGGATGCGCTCGTCGACCCGCCAGCGGTCACCGACCTCGAAGCGCTCCGTGCCGGTGAGGGCGTCCCACAGCGTGTGGTAGCGCTCGATGACCGATGCAGACACCTCGAAGGGGTCCGCGTGCTCCTCGAGGAAGCCCCCGGCCGCGARGTCCATGAGCTCGCCGGCGATGTTGACCCGGGCGATGTCGAGGTCGTGCTCGCGCTGGCCGTTGGACAGCCGTGCGTGCAGCTCACCGGTCTCGGCGTCCACGAGGTAGGCGGCGAAGGCGCCCGCGTCACGACGGAAGAGCGTGTTGGAGAGCGACACGTCGCCCCACCAGAAGCCCTCGAGGTGCAGGCGCACGAGCAGGACCGCCAGCGCGTCCATGAGACGCACTGCCGTGTCGGGCCGGAGGTTCTGGCTGTAGAGCGCGCGGTAGGGCAGGGAGAACTGCAGGTGGCGCGTGATGAGGCAGGCGTCGAGCGGCTCCCCGTCGGCCGTCGTGCGACCGTGGACGACACCGAACGGCTCGACCGACGGCACGTCGAGGCGACGCAGGTTGCGCAGCATGGCGTACTCGCGGTCGGCGATGTCGTCCTTGATCTCCTTGACGGCGAGGACGCGCGGCCCGAGCTTGACGAAGCGCACGACGTGACGCGAGATGCCTCGGGGCAGCGCGGCGAGGTGGCTCTCGGGCCACTCCTCCAGCGGTGTCGACCACGGCAGGTCGAGCAGGGCGGACTCGGGCCTGGCGGTGGTGATCTCGAGCGTCACGCGTTCATCGTGGCACGGTCGCGCGACAGGCGTCGATCAGCCCAGAGCGCAAGGGCGGCCAGCGCCAGGAAGAGGACGGCGATGAGGGCGCAGTTGAGCAGGGTGCGGCCCAGGCCGATGGAGCCGACGTTGAGGAAGGGGTAGGGGTACCAGTCGACCAGCGGCCCGAGGGCGAGGGTGGCCACGAGCCAGAGGACCGGCCAGATGAGCGAGGGCAGCAGGTCCTCGCGGGTGACCTTGCCGCGCGGGCCGAAGACGGCCCACCCGACGAAGGTGAGGACCGGCACGACGATGTGCAGGAGCCGGTCGCAGACGAGAGAGCCCGTCGTGTAGTTCGGCGACGGGGGGAGTGCGATGGCGGCGACGATCCCGGTCACCGTGATCCCGACGAGCGACGCGAGGCGGACGACCCGAAAGACCTGCGACTCGATGCGTCCGCGCACGATGAGGAACGTCGAGACCGCGACGAGGAAGTTCGCCTGGATCGTGAAGTAGGAGAAGAAGCGCCGCACCTGCTCGGGTCGGGTGGTCGTCACCGCGCTCGAGTCGAGGATGTTGTCGCCCGTCGCCACGAGGTAGAGCTGGAAGGCGAGCGCGAAGACCGCGACGACGAGCGTCGCGACGTGCCAGTACCGCCCGATCGTCGACTTGGTCACACGCGGAGCCTAGGGCTTGCCGAGGTCCCGGTGCCGGATGCTGTCCAGCGTTGCGCCACAACGGAGCCGGGCCGGCACCCAGGAAGGGTGCCGGCCCAGCGGCGTGCTGCGGTGGTACGCGAGTGGCTCAGTCGCCGACGCGCAGCCCCGACTCGGCGTTGAAGACGTGCACGTGGCCGGACTTCGGCTTGAGGTAGATCTTGTCGCCCTTCTCCGGGGGGCGGCGACCGTCGACGCGGGCGATGAACGGCACGGCGCCGGCGTTCTCGCCGGTGGCCTCGAGCAGCTTCTGCTCGGTGGAGCCGTAGATGTAGGCGTCGGCGCCGAGCTCCTCGACGACGTCGACCGTGACGGGGATGCCCGACTGGTCGGACGACAGCTCGAGGTCCTCGGGGCGGACACCGAGCGTGACGTTCTTGCCGACGTTGGCGAGGTCCTCACGCGCCACGGGGACGGTGTGGCCGTGCAGGTCGACGCCGCCGTCGGTGACCGGCACCTCCATGAGGTTCATGGCGGGCGAGCCGATGAAGCCGGCGACGAAGACGTTGGCCGGGTGGTCGTACATGCGGCGCGGGCTGTCGCACTGCTGGAGGATGCCGTCCTTGAGCACCGCGACGCGGTCACCCATCGTCATGGCCTCGACCTGGTCGTGCGTGACGTAGACCGTCGTGACGCCGAGACGGCGCTGGAGCGAGGCGATCTGCGTGCGGGTCTGGACGCGGAGCTTGGCGTCGAGGTTGGACAGCGGCTCGTCCATGAGGAACACCTGTGGGGAGCGCACGATCGCACGACCCATCGCGACGCGCTGGCGCTGGCCACCGGAGAGGGCCTTCGGCTTGCGGTCGAGGTACGGCGTCAGGTCGAGGATCTTGGCGGCCTCCTCGACGCGCTTGCGGATCTCCGCCTTGTCGACGCCGGCGATCTTGAGCGCGAAGCCCATGTTGTCGGCGACCGTCATGTGCGGGTAGAGCGCGTAGTTCTGGAAGACCATCGCGACGTCGCGGTCCTTGGGGGACAGGTTCGTCACGTCGCGGTCACCGATGAGGATGCGTCCGCCGTTGACCTCCTCGAGGCCGGCGAGCATGCGCAGGGAGGTGGACTTGCCACACCCGGAGGGGCCGACGAGGACGAGGAACTCCCCGTCCGCGATCTCGATGTTGAGCTTGTCGACGGAGGGAATCGGGTTCCCGGGGTACTGCCTCGTCGCGTTGTCGAACGTCACTGTTGCCATGGCTTCATTGCCTTCCTTCACCGGCAGGAACGTGCCGGACGATCCGTTGTAAAGGTGTGCCTGCCCGGGTGAGCAGGCCTCGTCATCATGACCCATGCCCGCCCCGAAGGCCACCCCTGGTCCATCTGCACCCCTCTGACCTGCGGATTCGTGTTGTGTCCAGAACGTTGCAAAAAATTGCAGCAAGCGGCTTCCCGGTATCTGCAACTTCTTGCTAGATTCCGGGGCACCGGTGGCGGCGTGTGCCACCTGGCTTCAAAGGAGAATCCATGCACAAGCGTGCGCTCGGCGCTGCTGCTGTCACGGGTGTTGCCGCCCTGGCCCTCAGCGCCTGCGGTGGGTCCAGCCCCACCACCCCGTCCGACACCGGCGCCGCCGGCACGAGCAAGGCGGCGACGACCACCGGTGTCCCGGAGACGCCGAGTGGCACCGCTGCTCCCGTCCGTGACGCCAACGTCGACCTCGTCATCTGGACCGACGCCGACCGCTCGAAGGCCGTGCAGAAGTATGCCGACCAGTTCGCCGCCGAGAACGGTGTGACCGTCAAGGTCCAGATCTCGACCGACACCCGCGCCCAGTTCAAGGACGCGACCAAGGTCGGCAAGGGCCCCGACGTCATCGTCGGCGCCCATGACTGGCTCGGCGAGCTCGTCCAGAACTCGACGGTCGCTCCGGTCAACCTCAGCTCCGACGTCGCGGCGAAGTTCCTGCCGAAGGCGATCGAGGCCACCAAGTTCAACGGCCAGTCCTACGGCGTGCCCTACGCCGTCGAGAACATCGGCCTCATGTACAACAAGGACCTCGTCCCGAACCCGCCCAAGACCATGGACGAGCTCGTCGCCACCGGCGAGAAGCTCGTCAAGGAGGGCAAGGCCAAGCAGGTCCTCAGCCAGTTCGTCTCCAAGGTCGGCAACGCGTACTTCGCCTACCCGTACCTCTCGGCGTTCCCCGAGGGCGGCATCTTCGCCATCAAGCCCAACGGCGACTACGACCCGAACAAGGTCATCGTCAACACCCCTGACTCGATCAAGGGTGGCGACGTCCTTGCCGAGCTCGGCAAGAAGAAGGTCCTCTCGACCAACGTCGACGACACGAACCAGGACGCGCTCTTCGACACGAAGGCCACCCCGTTCATGATCTCCGGCCCGTGGAGCGTCGCCAAGGCGAAGGAAGCCGGCATCAACTACGGCATCGCCCCGCTGCCGAGCCTCACCGGCGGCGGCGCCATGCGTCCGTTCCTCGGTGTCCAGATGTTCTACGTCTCGAGCAAGGCCAAGAACGCGGCCCTCGCGCAGGAGTTCGTCACGAACTACATCCCGCGCAAGGACGTCCAGCTGGCGCTCTTCGAGGTCGGCAAGCGTCCGCCGGCTCTCAAGGAGGCCTACGCCGAGGTCGCCGCGAGCGACCCCGACGTCAAGGCCTGGTACGAGGCCGGCATCGACGGCTCGCCCATGCCGAACATCCCCGCGATGAACTCGGTGTGGGGCCCCTTCGGCCAGGCGACCGCCGACATCATCGCCGGCAAGGCCGGCGCGAAGGAGCGTCTCGACGCTGCTGCCAAGGAGATCACGGCGAACATCGCCAAGGGCTGAGCTCCTCAGTCTTGACAAGGGTTCCGGGGTCCGTCCTGAGGGCGGACCCCGGAAACCCGGCCCGCGCACGGGCCACCGGGGAGCTCCGCGAGAGCTCCCCTTCGTGCATCTACGGCAACGGCGCCGGGTCGGCGCAAAAGGACGTGTCACATGACCAAGCCCATCGCTCTCGCGATCAAGTGGGTTCTCATCGTCGCGACGCTGGCCGGCATCCTGTGGATCGCCACCAGGCTCGCGCAGGCAGGCAACACGACGGCCGTCGTCATCGCGGGGCTCGTGGGGATGGGAATCCTCGTGGTCTATGCGACGAGACGTTCGGTCCCGCTCAAGTACCTCGTCCCGGGTCTGATCTTCATGACCCTCTTCCAGCTCTGGCCGGTCATCTACACCGCGAGCCTGTCGACGACGAACTACGGCGATGGACACCTCTACAGCAAGCAGGAGTCGGTCACCGACATCATCGCCCAGTCGGTGCGTGAGGTCCCTGACACGCCCCGCTACAAGATGTCGGTCGCGACCGCCGAGGGCGGCGACCCCACCACTGCAGACCTCGTCCTGCTCCTCACCAAGCCCGACGGCAGCACGTACGTCGGCGACAAGACCGGTCTCAAGCCGCTACCTGCGACCGGTGTCGAGAAGACCCCCATCGGCAAGATCACCAAGGCGCCCGGCTACACCGTCCTCACGGCCAAGCAGGCGAACGCCCGAAGCAAGGACCTGTCGGCCATCGCGGTGCCGACGAGCGACGGGGGTGGCATCAAACCGGTGGGTCTCTCAGAGGCCTTCGAGGGCAAGGCCACGGTCACCTACGACCCGGCCGCCGACAAGCTGACCGACACGTCCACGACGCCGGCCACGGTGTACGAGCCCAAGGATGCCCGCTGGGTCAACGTCGCCGACTCCAGCCAGTCCTTCCCACAGGGTTGGAAGGAGGGCGTCGGCCTCGCGAACTACTCGCGCATCTTCACCGACAGCACGATCCGAAGCGGCTTCCTCGGCATCTTCATCTGGAACATCGCCTTCGCAGTCCTGTCGGTGCTCACGACCTTCCTGCTGGGCATGCTCATCGCACTGCTCTTCAACGACCCGCGCCTGCGCGGCAAGTCCATCTACCGGTCGCTGCTGATCCTTCCCTACGCCCTGCCGTTCTTCGTGACGGCGCTGGTGTGGAAGGGCATGTTCAACCAGGACTACGGCATCATCAACCAGACGCTGGGACTGGACGTCGACTGGCTCGGAACGACGGGCGGAGCCCGTGCCGCGATCCTCATCACGAACCTCTGGCTGGGCTTCCCGTACATGTTCATCGTGTGCACGGGCGCGCTCCAGTCGATCCCGCAGGACGTGCGTGAGGCCGCGATCATCGACGGCGCGAACGCCTTCCGGACGCTCCGCTCGATCATCATGCCGTTGCTGCTCGTGGCCGTCGGCCCGCTGCTGCTCGCGTCGTTCGCGTTCAACTTCAACAACTTCGGGCTCATCTACCTGCTCACCAAGGGTGGCCCGTTCAACGGCGCCGACACGAGCATCGGCTCGAGCGACCTGCTCATCACGTACGCGTACCGCCTGGCCTTCTCGGGCAGCGCGCCCAACTACGGCTTCGCGGCCGCGGTGTCCGTGATCATCTTCCTGCTCGTGGCGCTGATGAGCATCCCGGGCTTCCGTCGCACCAAGGCCCTTGAGGAGGTCAACTGATGGCGACCGTCAACGCTCCCGTCCCTGCCGACCCGCGCATGGACACCCGCATCGCGGAGGAGACCGGTGCCAGCACGCCGGCCTCGCCCAAGCGTGGCGGTCTCGGCGGCTCGGTGTGGTGGCGCCACGCCCTGGGCATCCTCGCCCTGATGTGGGCGCTCTTCCCGATCCTCTTCATCTACTCGGCCGCGACGAACCCCAGCGGCACGCTCAACACGGCGAGCCTGTGGCCCTCGGGCTTCTCGACGAAGAACTTCACCGACCTCTTCACCGACAGCTCGCGCCCGTTCTGGACCTGGTACAAGAACTCGATGATCATCTCGCTCTCGGGGGCGCTGGGCGCGGTCTTCATCGGCGCGTGCGCGGCCTTCGCCTTCTCGCGCCTGCGGTTCAAGGGCCGCCGGGGCGGCATGATGTTCCTGCTGCTGACGACGTTCTTCCCGGCGCTGCTCGCCATCGTCGCGCTGTACATCATCTTCGCGGGCATCGGTGACGTGCTGCCGGCCCTCGGCCTCAACACCGTCACCGGTCTGATCCTCGCCTATCTCGGTGGGGCGCTCGGGGCCAACGTGTGGCTCCTCAAGGGCTACTTCGACACCGTGCCGCGCGAGCTCGACGAGGCGGCGATCGTCGACGGCGCGAGCCACGTTCGCATCTTCTTCACGATGACGCTGCGCCTGGTCATGCCGATCCTCGTGACGGTCTTCATGCTCGTCTTCGTCGGCCTCTACGGCGAGTTCATGCTGGCGAGCGTCTTCCTCACCGACGTCGACAACCAGACGCTCGGTGTCGGCCTCTACGGCATGACGCTCGGCAACGACGCGAACACCCTCTTCGGGCGGTTCACGGCCGGCGCCCTGCTCGGCTCGATCCCCGTCATGCTGCTCTACCTCGCCTTCCAGCGTCAGCTGGTCGGTGGCCTGACCACGGGATCCGTGAAGTGACGCCTGCCCCGACCCGCCAGCTGACGTGGCTGAGCCAGCCGCACCACGACGGGTCGGGGCGGTACGTCTCCAACCAGGCGCCCCGGCTCGGCGACCGCGTCGACGTGCTCGTGCGCGTCCCGCTCGAGGCCGGGGTCGAGGCCGTCCACGTGCGCACCTCGCCCGACGGCGAGGCGACCTTCACGGTGGCGCGCAAGGTCCGCACCACGGGCGCCGACGACTGGTGGCGTGCCACCCTGACCTGCCACAACCCGGTCACGAACTACCGCTTCCTGCTCACGGGCGGCCCGACGAAGTACGCGTGGCTCAACGGGACCGGCATCCACGATCGGGACGTCCCCGACGCGAGCGACTTCCGGTTCGTGGCGCACGCCACGCCGCCGCCCGAATGGGCACTGGGGTCGGTCGTCTACCAGATCTTCCCCGACCGCTTCGCGCGCTCGAAGGGTGCCGACAAGCACGAGACGCCCGACTGGGCCGTCGCCGCGGCCTGGTCCGACCCGGTCGACCTCAGCCCGAAGGGTGTCGCCCACCAGCTCTACGGCGGCGACCTCGACGGCATCACCGAGCACCTCGACCACCTCGAGTCGCTCGGCGTCGACGTCGTCTACATGACGCCCTTCTTCCCGGCGCGCTCCAACCACCGCTACGACGCGTCGTCGTTCGAGCAGATCGACCCGCTCCTCGGCGGGGCCCCGGCCCTGCGCCGGCTCACCAAGGCAGCCCACGATCGCGGCATGAAGGTGATGGGCGACTTCACGACCAACCACACGGGCAACGCCCACGAGTGGTTCCTCAAGGCGGCCGGTCCGGGCGGGAAGAACACGCCCGAGCGCGACTACTACATCTGGGAGGACGGGACCTACGTCGCCTGGCTCGGCGTCCCGTCCCTGCCGAAGCTCAACCACCTGAACGCCGCCCTGCGACACCGCATCTTCGAGGACCCCCAGGGGGTCGTACGCAAGTGGCTGGGCCGCTCGGGCGGGCTCGACGGATGGCGCGTCGACGTCGCGAACATGACCGGTCGCTGGCGTGCCACCGACGTCAACCACGACGTCGCCCGACAGATGCGTGACGTCATGGGCCGGGTCGCGCCGGACGCCCTGCTCGTCGGGGAGCACTTCCACGACTACACGCCCGACATGCCCGGCGACGGCTGGCACGGCGTCATGAACTACGCCGGCTTCTGCAAGCCGACGTGGACGTGGCTGCGCGAGGAGCCGAAGGACCCGCGCTTCCTCGGTGCCCCCGTGCCGCTGCCGCTCCTCGAAGCCGGTGCGGTCGTCGAGACGATGCGTGACTTCACGTCACGGATCGCCTGGCAGTCGCTCGTCCACTCCTTCAACCTCGTCGGGTCCCACGACGTGCCGCGGATCCGCACCCTCGTCGGCCCCGACGCCGTCGAGACGGCTGTCGGCCTGCTCATGACCTTCCCGTCGATGCCGATGATGACCTACGGCGACGAGATCGGCATGGAGGGAACCTTCGGCGAGGACGGTCGCCGTCCGATGCCGTGGGACGAGAACGTCTGGGACGCAGACACGCTCGCGGTCTACCGCGGCCTGATCCAGGCGCGCCAGCGCTCGGTCGCGTTGCGGCGCGGAGGCCTGCGCTGGGTGCACGCCGAGGGCGACGCCATGGTCTACCTCCGCGAGACGCTCGACGAGGTGGCACTGGTGCACGTGGCGCGCGCGGCGCACGAGCCCGTCGTCCTCGACCCGCGACACCTCGCGGGCATCGAGTCCGGCACACCGGCATACGGACCGCGTCCGAAGGTCGGCAAGCGTGCTGTCACACTGAGCGCCAGCGGGCCCGGGGTCAGCATCTGGACGTGGCGCCCGACCGACGACGGTCCACGACACGTGCGACGAAGGGGGAGGTGACGTGAAGGCAAGACTGCGTGACATCGCCGACCAGGCGAGCGTGTCGGAGGCCACCGTGTCACGGGTGCTCAACGGCAAGCCCGGGGTGGCCGAGTCGACCCGCCAGGCCGTGCTGACGGCGCTCGACGTCCTCGGCTACGACCGGCCGAGTCGCCTGCGGCGCAAGAGCGCCGGGCTGGTGGGGCTCATCGTCCCCGAGCTGACCAACCCGATCTTCCCGGCGTTCGCACAGATCATCGAGAACTCCCTCGCGCAGAACGGCTACACCCCGGTGCTGTGCACCCAGGTCGCCGGGGGAGTCCACGAGGACGACTACGTCCAGATGCTCCTCGAGCGCGGTGTCGCCGGCATCATCTTCATCTCCGGCCTGCATGCCGACACGACGACCGACTCGGCCCGCTACGTCGCGCTGCGTGACCGCAACCTGCCGCTCGTGCTCGTCAACGGTTACATCGAGGGTGTCGACGCGCCCTTCATCAGCAACGACGACGTCGCGTCGATGGGGCTCGCGCTCGAGCACCTCGTGAGCCTCGGGCACCGCGAGATCGGCCTCGCGGTCGGACCCGACCGCTACGTGCCGGTCATCCGCAAGATCGCCGGGTTCCGCCACTCGATGCAGGAGCTGACGGGTCGCTCCGACGTCGACGACCTCATCGAGCGCTCGCTGTTCAGCGTCGAGGGCGGCGCGACGGCGGCCGGTCGCCTCCTCGACCGCGGCGCCACGGCCGTCGTGTGCGGCTCGGACCTCATGGCTCTCGGTGCGATCCGCGAGGCTCGCAAGCGCGGTCTCAACGTGCCGCGCGACTTCTCGGTCGTCGGCTACGACGACTCGACGCTCATCGCCTTCACCGACCCACCCCTGACGACGGTTCGCCAGAGCGTCAACGCGATGAGTGCTGCGACCGTGCGCGCCCTGCTCGACGAGATCGCCGGGCAACCTTCTCCCCGAGCGGAGTACGTCTTCCGCCCCGAGCTCGTGGTCCGCGGGTCGACCGGCGCCGTCCGGCGCCACTGAGGGGCGTCACCCGACGCCAGCGGACGGCATACCTGCCCTGACCGACGGTGCGGGGGCCGTGGTGCCCTGAAGTGCGGGTGCGTATGCCGGGTGGCCCGGTCGCGTCCGTCAGCTCGGGGCGTGGGCGGCGGAGCTGAGCTGCTCGAGACGCGTCAGCAGTGCGGCCACCGCCTGCTCGTCGTCGACGCGATAGCGGGCGGCCGTGGAACCGGTGCCGACCTTGACCGTGATGTCCTCGGGTCGCCGCATCCGCATGAACGCATCCTCATCAGTGACGTCGTCGCCGAGGTAGACGCGTGCGACGGCGCCGACGTGGCGGCCGAGGGCGGTCACCGCGGATCCCTTGTCCGCGTGGGAGACCGACAGCTCGAGCACCGACTTGCCCTTGAGCACCTTGACACCGGGGTGGTCGAGGGCGACCCGCCGGGCGTCGGCGATCGCGGCGTCGCCGGTCTCGCGCGGGATGCCCCGGACGTGGACGACGACGGCGGCCGACTTGTACTCGATGCCGGCCTCGGGGTGATGCTCCTTGACGAGGGCCTCGATGTCGGTGCGCAGCTCGGCGAGCGTCACCTCGTCGGCGGGGGTGACGGCGGCCGCCTCCATGGCCTCGCGCACGGCCGGGCTCGACGATTCGGCGCCATGGCTGCCGATGAGGACGATCGGCTCGTCCTCGGTGATGCCGGTGAGCTCACGCAGCGTGCCGAGGTCGCGGCCCGAGACGACGGCGACGTGCACGCCGGGCAGGCTCGCGAGCGACCGGAGCGTCTCGACGGTGCCCTCGACGGGAGTGGCCTGCATCGGGTCGGCGTCGAACGGCGCGAGCACCCCGTCGAAGTCGGTCGCGACGAGCAGGACCTCCGCGGAGGCCGCGGCCTCGAGGGCCTCGGTGGTCGGTGCGCCGGTGCTCATGACCGCGTCCCGTTCGTCGCGCTGCGGGATTCGTCGCGGGAGTCGCTGCCCGGACGGTCGGACGACGTGCCGGACGACTCGCTGGGCGCCGGCATGAGCGGTGTCTCCTCAGCGTGCGGTGTGGGCCGCGGGCGCGACTCGGCCCCCGGCATCTCGGGCGCCGCGGCGAGCGCGGCGAGGTAGCGGGCCGCCCAGCGCTGGACGTCGTGGTCGGACACGCGGCGGCGCAGCGCCTTCATGATCCGCTGCTTGTCCTTGGCCGGGGTGTTGATGGCGCGCAGGATCGTCTGCTTGAGCCCCTCGATGTCGTGCGGGTTGCACGCGAAGGCCTGGTGCAGCTCGTGCCACGCGCCGGTGAACTCCGACAGCACGAGGGCGCCCCCGAGGTCATGGCGGCACGTGACGTACTCCTTGGCAACGAGGTTCATGCCGTCGCGGAGCGGGGTGACGAGCATGACGTCTGCGGCCTGGAAGAGGGCCGCCATCTCCTCGCGCGGGTAGGAGTGGTGCAGGTAGTGGACGGCCGGGGCGCCGATCTTGCCGAGGTCGCCGTTGATGCGGCCGACGGTCTGCTCGATCTCGATCTTGAGGTTGCGGTAGGCCTCGACGCGCTCGCGGCTCGGGGTCGCGACCTGCACGAGCGTGACGTCGGGCGGCCCGATGCGACGCTCGCTCAGCAGCTCCTCGTAGGCCTTGAGACGGTGCCGGATGCCCTTGGTGTAGTCGAGCCGGTCGACACCGAGCATGAGGACCTTGGGGTTGCCGAGGCTCTCGCGGATCTCGCGAGCGCGCTCCATGACGTCGGGGCGCTTGGCCAGTTCCTCGAGTCCCTGGAAGTCGACGGAGATCGGGATGGCCGCCGCCCGGACCTGGCGGTGGGCACCCTCGACGGTGACGCGGTCGCGCTTGGTCGCGGCGCCGAGCAGCTGGCGGCAGGCGCGCACGAAGTTGCGGGCGTCGGCCTGGCGCTGGAAGCCGAGGAAGTCGGCTCCGAGCAGGCCCTCGAGCAGCTGGGCCCGCCACGGCAGCTGGGCGAAGAGCTCGACGGGCGGGAAGGGGATGTGGTTGAACCACCCGATGCGCACATCGGGCCGCAGCTGGCGCACGAGGGCAGGGACCAGCTGGAGCTGGTAGTCCTGCACCCACACGGTGGCGCCCTCGGCCGCGACCTCGGCGACGGCCTCGGCGAAGCGACGGTTGACCGTCTGGTAGCTCGACCACCACTCGCGGTGGAAGGTCGCGGGCACGATGACGTCGTGGTAGATCGGCCACAGGGTGTCGTTGGAGAAGCCCTCGTAGTAGTCCCGGACCTCGTCGGTCGACAGCGGCACGGGGTGCAGGTGGATGCCGTCCTCGTCGAACGGCTCGGGTGCCTCACCGGCGTCTCCGGCCCAGCCGACCCAGGCGCCGGGCTGCGTGCGCATCACCGACTCCATGGCCGTGACGAGGCCGCCGGGACTGCGTCGCCACTCGACCGCGCCGTCGTCGGTGACGACCTTGTCGACGGGCAGGCGGTTCGCGGCGATGACGAGGTCGTAGGTCGGCCGAGGGGTCGACACGCAATCAGCTCCTGCTGCTCGAGGGGAGGGCACGGCCCTCGACGTACCCAGACCCGGGGGAGGGGCGCCGCGGGGCGCGATCGGTCCCACTCTAACGAGCGAACGGTGGCGCCCGGTGCGGTCCCGCTCTAGGGTCGATACAGGGCATCTCTGGTGGAGCGGGTGGCCGCCTGAGGGCATCGCGCCGAGGTGAAGGAGTCGCCGTGAAGATTTCTGACGTGCTGCGCAAGAAGGGCAGCGAGGTCATCACCATCAAGCCCGACGAGACGGTCGCCGGCCTGCTCGGCCTGCTGGCCGAGCACCGCATCGGCGCGGTCGTGGTGAGCACGGACGGCACGAGCGTGGACGGGATCGTCAGCGAGCGCGACATCGTCCGGCACCTCCACAGCACCGGCACGAGCGTGCTCGAGGCGCCGGTGTCGCAGATCATGACGAGCGAGGTCACCACCGGTTCGGCCGACGACAACATCGCCGACCTCGCGGGGACGATGACGGAGATGCGGGTGCGCCACGTGCCGATCGTCGACGCCGACGGCAAGCTCGCCGCGATCGTCAGCATCGGCGACATCGTCAAGCACCGGCTCTCCGAGCTCCAGTCCGAGCGCGACCAGCTGCGCGACTACATCAGCAGCTGACGCTCCGGAGAAACTGGACAGAACCGACGAACCAGGACACTCCGAGGCTCGCTGCCGCAGGGTTCCTGCCGTGGCGCCCCCGTCGCATACCGTAGGGGTATGACTGCGTACGACCGGACCGAGCGGGTGCCCAACCCGCGGCCCGGCGCGCGCACCGGTGGCGTGCCCGTGGCAGCGCGCCCCGGCGGGCCGGGGTCCCCGCAGCGGATCGGCCCATACCGTCTCATCGAGGAGATCGGCGAGGGCGGCATGGGCGTGGTCCACCTCGCCCTCGACCCGCGCGGCCGTGCCGTCGCGATCAAGGTCCTGCGCGCCCACGTCGCGCACGACGCCGACGCCCGGCAGCGACTGTCCCGTGAGGTCGACACCCTCTCGCGCGTCCGCGACGCGCGGGTCGCGAGCGTCATCGACGCCGACGTCATGGCGCCCCGCCCCTACATCGTGACCCGCTACGTGCCCGGCCCGGCCCTCGACGAGGTCGTCGAGGACCACGGCCCGCTGGCCCCGGCGGACCTGCTTCGCCTGGCCCGCGGGATCGCCGAGGCGATCCGCGCCATCCACGCGTGCGGGGTCGTCCACCGCGACATCAAGCCGGGCAACGTCCTCATCGAGGACGGCGACCCGGTCCTCATCGACTTCGGCATCGCGCACCTGCAGGACGACGTGCGCCACACCGTCGGCGGGCTCGTCATGGGCACGCCCGGCTACCTCTCGCCCGAGCTCGTCGAGGGTGCCGCCATCACCGACGCCACCGACTGGTGGGGCTGGGCCGCCACGATCACGTATGCCGCGTCGGGCCGTCCGCCCTTCGGCCGCGCCCGCATGGACGCCGTGCTCACCCGCGTCCGGGCTGGTGACGTCGACCTCGAGGGGGTCGACCCGCGCCTCGTGCCGCTGCTGCGCGCGTCCCTCTCTCCCGATCCGCGGCTTCGCCCCCACGCCGACGAGGTCATCGCGGCGCTCGAGCTCTACGCCGCCGGCCGCGCGGCGACGGTGCCGACGCCGAGCGGCAACCCGTGGGACGACGGCCGCGTCAGCGCGACCCCCGGAGACACCCAGGTCGTGCAGCACGGCAGCACCGCCGTCATGCCGCCCGTCGGCACAGCAGGCACGGCAGGCGCGGTGGGCGCGGTGGGCGCTGGCGCGGCCGCGGCGAACCCGGTGCGGTGGGCCCCGCCCCCGACCGGTCCGCGGTCGTCCGACCCCGGCCCGGCGGCATACGACCACGGCTGGGACGACGAGCCCGCGTCGCCGGACGACTGGGGCGGCGCCCAGGCCTACGATGCCCGGCACGGGCGCGGCGGGCAGGACGTCGAGCCGGCTCCGCAGGACGGCTACTGGCCCGACGACGAGTGGGACGAGGACGACGAGCCCGCCCAGCGCGAGGGCGACCCGCGCATCGGACTGCCGATGCGCACCGGACTGCTCGCCGCTGTCGCGATCGCCTGGGTCGGTGCCCTCATGGCGTGGCCGGGCATCGCCCTCGTCGTGCTCGTCGTCCTGTCGGCGCTCGCCCGGGCCACCGACCGCTCGGTCACGGCGCTCGTGATGCGCCGCTACGACTTCGGCCGCCGGCGCAGCGACGTGCCCTTCGCCGTCGTGTCGAGCCCGTGGCACCTCGTCGTCGGCATCATCGCAACCGCGGTCGGGCTGCTCCTGCCCGTGGCGGTGGCGCTCGCCGGCGTCTTCGCGGCCGCCCTGCTCCTCGCCGGCACGCAAGGGACCGACCTCGGCCCGGGCACACCGATCACGCTCGCGATCGGCGGTGTCCTCGGCCTGCTCATGCTGTGGTGGGGCCCCGGCGGCGCCTCGCTGCGACGCGGTTCGCGCTCGATGGCGCGGCGCCTCGTGCCAGCCGGCCTGGCCGCGCAGATCGTGTCCGGGCTGCTCGCCGTCTTCGGCGTCGCGGCTGCGCTCGTGGCCCTGCAGCACGGGTCGAGCCTCACGTGGGACCCGTTCACGACGAACCCGTTCGGGAAGTGACGGCTCGGCGCGAGACGGTTGAGCGTGCGGGGCGGGGCCTGTGGGGCGCCCGGGCGGCCCCTGTGCGAGGCCTGTGTGCATAGCGGATCGACCTGCATCTGGGGCTGAAAAAAAGATCACGGAAGTGTCTCGACGTGCCTTGTGCGCTGCGGAAACGTCCCGTACCGTCAGTGCTCGGCGGCCTCGACTTTCGGGTCGAACGGGAGCAGCACGACTCGGTTCCCGGGTCGCTTCGTCGCGTCCGGCTCCACACGAACGCTCCCACAACTTCACATGGACACCCATTTATCCGTTCCCTGAGCGCGCCGAGCCTCGCCAGCCAGGGATGTAGCCCACACCCGTGGGCCGGGCGAGGACGGGGGACCCAGTGTGGCCAGTGAGTGCATGTGTGTCGAAGCGCATGTCAAGAGGACGAGATCTGGTCTCGGGGTGAAGTCGCATCCGCGACGGGGCACCTGACGCCCCAACCCGACAGCTAACCCCGCAGGCGCGCGTCAGGAAGGATCACCCATGCAGTACATGTCCAAGCATGCTGCGGCCAAGAAGATCTCGGTCAAGCAGCGCATCGCGGGAGTCGGAATCGCTGGAGCCGCCACCATCGTCGGTGGCATCGCCGCGGGCGGGTCGGCCAAGGCCGCCTCGGTCTGGGATCGCGTCGCCCAGTGCGAGTCGAGCGGCAACTGGCACATCAACACCGGCAACGGCTACTACGGCGGCCTCCAGTTCGTGCAGAGCACGTGGCGTGGCTACGGCGGCACGGCCTTCGCGTCGCGCGCCGACCTCGCCACGCGGGCCGAGCAGATCGCCATCGCGCAGCGCGTGCTCGCCTCCCAGGGCCCCGGCGCCTGGCCGGTGTGCTCGCAGCGGGCCGGCCTGACGCGGGCCAACGGTGGCGCGACGACGACCCCGGTCTCGCGGTCGACCGTCCGCAAGCCCGTGACGACGAAGAAGGTCGTCAAGAAGAAGACGTACGCGACGAAGCCCACGGTCAAGAACACCGCCAAGGGCGCCAAGGTCACCGTGCACAGCGGCGACACCCTCGGCAAGATCGCCGCGCGCTACCACGTGGCCGGCGGCTGGAAGGCCCTCTGGAAGGCCAACGGCGCCCGGGTCACCAACCCGAACCTCATCTTCGTGGGTCAGACTCTGCGACTCCCGTGAGTTCCTGATACAACTGAGCCGGACGGCCTCGCGCGACCAACCCCTGGGTTGCGCGGGGCCGTCCTTCTCATGTCCGGCGTCGGTTCGCGCCCGGTGTTTGGGCGTATGCCGTCCGGCTCGGTTACGCTTTCGCCCGTCCGCGGCGCTCGCGCCGAGACGTGCTGGCGTGGCGCAATTGGTAGCGCACCTGTCTTGTAAACAGGCGGTTAGGGGTTCGAGTCCCCTCGCCAGCTCTCCGCTCAACGGGGTCGATAGTGACCCTGACCTGCGGTTTCGCGGTCGTGGAGCGAGCTGGATGCTGTGGGCACGAGTGGGGGCAACGACTCTGACTCCAGCGTGACCGGCTCACAACCCCACACCGGCTCTTCGGAGAAGCCTCTTCCCGGACCGGTCACCAACCAGCGTAGAACCCCGGCCCTTGCCAAGTCTTGGCCTAAAGGGGTGCCATGAGCGTGCGTCCTGAGCGGCTGGTTCCGGGGACTTATCTGGCTAAGGACCAGCTTGGCCTTTGAGCGTGGTTCAGCTGTTGGCCGGGACGTCTTGCACGGTGCGTTGTGGGCGGCGGGCCGGATCATCGCGCTCGAGACCGGCCCCAGGTTCCGGTTCAGTCGCACCGAGAGACCGTTCTCGTCACGAGCTCACCCGAAGGCCCGCGCCCAGTTCTTCGAGGGCGACCTCTGACCTGGCGGTCCAAGGGCCGGCTCAGCCCCATGTGAAGCCGGCCCCTGGACCCATGGGGACGTACTCCTTGCCGCACCGGGCGCAGGCGCGATACAGCTTGCCGTCCGACGTATAGGTCGTCGCCCACACGTGGCGGGTGTTGATACGGCAGCCGAGGGGTAGGTGGACGGCCGGCTCCGGCTGCGGTCCGCCGTCCGTCAGGACGGCGTGCATCGTCGAGGCCGATGCGGCGACCCCGACCGCATACCGCCACGCGGCCAGGCGGCCGAGCCCGTGCATCTCGGCGATCAGCTCATCGTGGTAACGATCGCGGGTCTCGGAGGGGACGCCCACGGTGGCCCGCTCCATCGCCGACGCCGCGAAGCGGACCGACGCCCTCTGAATCTTCCTTCTCATGACAAGCCCTCCTGCGGTATCGGAGCGAAGCCAGTTCGCGGCCGGCGCGCGGAGGCCAAGGCCCTCCCCGCCTGCGTGGCACCTGACTCCGTGAGCCGGTAGTACCTGCGCGCCGGTCGGCCCTCCCTGCTCGGGTCGATGTCCTCCCACCGGGACTCCAGCCAGCCGACTCTTTCCAGGCGGGCCAGGATGGGGTGGACCGTGCCACTCGGCAGTCCGGCGAGCCGGCCGATCTGCGACCCGTACCAGTCGGCCGCCAGGTCGCTGAAGAGGACATCGAGGACCGACCGGGTTGCCATGGTCATCCGTGGTGGCATGGTCGTACTCTACCTAGGGCCGACAGCCTGGCACAAGAGTCCGACGCCGGCACGCAGCGGCGCGCGCCGAGGTGCGGGTCGACCGGCCAGTCAAGACCTGGATCGAGATCGCGTGGCGACACCGGACTGCGTCAGCGACCCCAGAACCGAACCGCGGCACGATCGAGGCGGCATCCTGGAAGTGGGCCACTGACCTCACGCTGGGCGTAAGCCCCCACAGCGGTCACGGGACCGCGCAGGATGACCGAAGTTGCTCATCGGCGATCCGCTGGCACGTCTGCCCTCGCGGTTGCCAACTCGACCCGCCGGACCCAGCTCTCGGCGCCGGGTGACGGCGGCATCGACGACGGCGGCGAACCGCGAGAAGACCGCTGCGAAGATCGCCCCGGCGTGCCCTTCGAAGAACCGCTCATCGCCGTTCGCCGGCACCTCGTCCTCTGCCCAACTGGGCACGAGCCGTCGTCGGGTCGCTGCGAACGCGGCGTCCGCCTCGGGGTGGAACTGGGTGCCCCACGCGATTCTGCCGACCCGGAAGGCCTGGTTCGGGTAGGCGCTGGAGGACATGAGGCGGGTGGCTCCGCCGGGGAGGCTCACGTGATCGACATGTGACGACATCACGTGTAGGCGCCGCGGCACCACGCGGAAGACGGGGTCGACGGCGCATTGCGCGGTTGTGGCGACCGGGGTCCATCCGACTTCAGCCGCCGGGCCCCGATAGGCCGCGCCCCCGGCCTCGACGCCCAGCAGCTGCGCACCCAGGCACACACCGAGGTAGGGCACCTCGTCGCGGAGCGCCTCGGCCACGAGCGCCGCTTCCTGGGTGCGAGTGGGCCAGCCCTGCCTGTCGAGCACCGACTGGGGGCCGCCGAGGACGACCAGTGCGTCATAGTGCTCGAGGGTCGAGGGGAGAGCCGCGTCGGCGCTGACGTCAATCACGTCGAGGACGAGCCCGGCGGCCTCCAGCTGCGCGCGCAGCGGGCCGGGCCCCGCGAAGGAGACGTGCTGGACCACCAGCAGCCGGCCGCGTTTGGGCCTAGTCCTGGTTGCTGAGCCGTTCGGGTCCGGAGGGGTCTGAAGAGCGCAGGTGAGGGCAGGCGCCCTGACGGCATAGTCGATCTTGTCGCTGATGGGCAGGGCGTTGGGCTGCTCGAGGTGTTCGCGGCGGTACCGCTCGCGCATTGCTCTTGGTAGCAGCGAGTTCGTGGCGGCGCGGATGAGGACACGCGATGTCGTACTCCCGCCGCCGGCGGCTCCGGTCACGGCAGACCCGGTTCGGGACGGGTGCCAGTCGGCCCCGTTGGGGACGGGAGACCCACGCCAAGGCCCACGCGCCTTGTGCGCGCCCCGGTGGGGCGGTAGTACCGGCGGGCTGGTCGTCCGGCCATCTGAGGGTTGACCTCCTCCCAGCGTGACTCCACCCAGCCCGCCGCCTCCAAGCGCGTCAGGGTTGGATGGCCGATGCCGCTCATCAGCCCCGCCGTGCCCACGATCTCAGCTCCGCACAGCTCCTCTGTGGGGCGGCGGGGAGTGCGCGAAGGACCAACTGGGTCGCCATCGTCATCCGGCGCGCAGTCACCATGCTTGTACTCTACTTAGCCCCTAGGTTGAGTACAAGCATGGCTCGTCGGTCAATGCTAGAAGGGCGACGCCGAATCACGGGCCCAACGCGTGACGGGGCCGAGCCGCGGGGCCGTACTCACGCCGCAGTGGCTCTCGTGACCGGGCGAGCGTAGCCGCCACCAACGCGGCCATAGAGGACGTCGATTCCCGCAGGACGATTGTGGTCGCGCAATAGCGTTCTTCAGGACGAGTGGGGTGATCGGTGTGGTCGCTTGCCGTCAAGTCACGCCGTGGTCGTATGCGTAGTGGACGGCCTGCGCGCGGTCGCGGGCGCCGATCTTGGCGAAGATGTGGTTGATGTGGGTTTTGACGGTGGCGTTGCTCAGGACGAGCTGGCGGGCGATGTCGGTGTTGGACAGGCCGGCGGCGATGAGGGCGAGGACTTCGGCCTCACGGGGGGACAGCCCGTGGGGCAGGCCTGCCGTGGAGGCCTTCAGGATGGGGGCCTCTTGCGCGTCCAGGGTGGCGGTCACGAGGCGGTGCTGGACCTCCGGGGCGAGGTGGGTCTCGCCGCGGGCCAGCGCGGACAGGGCGTGTTCGATCTCTTCTGCGCTGGCGTCCTTGGTCAGGTAGCCGAGCGCGCCGGCCCGCAGCGCAGGGAACAGTGCGTCGTCGTCGGCATAAGTCGTCAGGACCAGCACCTGCGTCTGCGGCAGCTCGGAACGGATCCGGGCGGTGGCCTGCGCCCCGTCGAGGCGGGGCATCCGCAGGTCCATCACCACGATGTCGGGCCGGTGCAGCTGTGCTTGCTTGACCGCGTCGAGTCCGTTCACTGCAGTGGCGACGACCTCGATGCCGTCCAGGAGGCCGATGAGCATGGCGAGTCCCTCGCGCACGACGCGTTGGTCGTCGGCGACGACCACCCGCAGGGCGACCTTGGTCATGCCGGCACGTCCACATCTACCTGCCAGCCGTCCAGGTGGGGCCCTGCGTGGAGGGTGCCGCCGACCCGTTCGAGGCGTTCGCTCAGTCCGGCGAGTCCGTGTCCGCCACCGATCGTCGTCAGGTCCCGCGGAGCCGGGAGCGAGCCGTCGGACGGATCAGGGTCGGCGGCCCGGTTCTGCACCGTCAGGCAGGTGCGGCCGCTCCGATAGCGCAGCGACACGAGGGTGGGGGCTCGGGGGGCGTACCGGGCGATGTTTGTCAAGGCCTCCTGTGCCGCGCGGTAGAGGAGCAGATCTGTTTCGGCGGTCAGAGGGTGGGGCTGGCCCTGGATGGTCAGCGACGCCGGCACGAGGAAGTCGCGCCGGAAGCCTGCGACGAGGTCCTCGAGGTCGGCGATGCCGGGCAGTGGTTCCCCGCGCAGCGCCCCGACCGCGGCGCGGGCGTTCGCGAGGCCGTCGTTGACGAGGTTGCTGGCCCGTCGGATCGCCTCCTGCACCCGCGCGCTGGTGGGCTCGCGGGCGGCGAGGAGCCGGGCGCCCTGCAGTTGGATCGCGGCGCCGGACAGGCAGTGGGCCAGCACGTCGTGGAGCTCGGC
>NZ_JBFRDT010000023.1:0-57202 GCF_052113925.1 Terrabacter sp. RAF57
GCCCTGACCTGCTCGAGCAGTTCGGTGTCGGACCGATCGTGGCTGCGACGGTGTTGTGCGCCTGGTCCCACCCCGGCCGTATCCACTCCGAGGCGGCGTTCGCGATGCTCGCCGGCGTCGCACCGATCCCGGCGAACAGTGGTCAAGTCACCACCCGGTATCGGCTCAACCGGTACGGCGACCGCCAGCTCAACAACGCCCTGCACACGGTGGTCCAGAGCCGGATCCAGTACCGGCCGGCCACCCGCGACTACGTCGCTCGCCGTGCCGCCGAAGGCAAGACCGGCCGAGAGATCAAACGCTGCCTTCCCCGCTACGTCGCCCGCGACCTCTATCGCCTACTCGAGAACACCACGACAGGGGCTTGACGAAGCATAGGAGCGTCGCACCGGGTTGCGCGCAGGAGCTCACAAGTGCGGCGACCACGTTCGTCGGCATGTACTCGACGGATGCCAGCTACCGACGATCAATCAACGGCAAAGGCCTCGAGGCATTCTGGCGCCTCAACGGGGGCTTTTACGACGTGAGTAGGGCCGCCGTCGTCTGAGCACTGATACGCGCTCATGCCGCCCATCGAGCGACATCCGACCCCTGACGTCAGAGGCCGGCAGCCTTGACGCCGTAGGCGGCTTGTGCCTTGGTGAAGCCCTCGAACCGCAGCTGGCCGATGAGGCCCTTGCGGGAGAAGTGCTGGTAGTCGAGGTACTCGCTCGCCTTCTTCGCGGCCTGCTCGTTCCAGTTCACCGTGATGTGGTCGACCGCGTAGGTCGCCTCGGCCTTCGAGAATTCCTCGAATCGCAGTTGCTCGATTAGTCCCGTGCGGGAGAAGGCTTGAAAGTCCAAGTATTCCTGCGCCTTGCCGATGGCCTGTTCTTGCCCGGCAGTCCGCGCGGCCGCCTCCTCGGCTGCCTTTCGGGCGGCTGCATCTGCCGCAGCCTTCTTCTTCGCGGCCGCGTCAGCCTGCGCCTTCTTGGCTGCGGCATCGGCCGCAGCCCTCTGCTTCGCGGCTGCGTCAGCTTCCGCCTGCTTCTTAGCGGCCGCGTCAGCTTCGGCCTTCTGCTTCGCGTCCTCGACGGCCTGTACCTTCGCGTCGGCTGCTGCCTTGTCGGCGGACGCCTTGTCCAGCGATGCCTGCAATGCCGGATCAATTGTGGGCGTGTCCGCAGCGGTGGCTACCGGCGTAGACGAACTCGAGGAGATGACAGGGCCTGCCGCCGGAGTGGCCGCCGGCTGGTTGCCCTGCGTGGCGCCGATTGCGATGAGCGCGACGACGATGCCGCCGGACCAGAGCCCGGCCTTCTTGCCCCGGCTCATCTTCTGCTTCGGTGATGGTGCATCGGTGAGTCCGGTGATGGGCTGGCCAACTGGGGGCGGCAGGTGCGGGTCACCCTCGGAGCTAGGCATGGGCTGGGTGTTGTAGTAATCACTCATGTGGCGTTGGTCCCTGTCTTCGCGTCACGTCTTCGTGTTCCAGGACATTGGACCTTCGTCGCGGTCCCCCTGTTCGGCCAGTGTCGGCTGTGATGGGGGGGCTGTCAGATGTTTAGGGGTTTTAGCCCTAGTGGACCGCTCCGTCCCCGTCCTCCGACGGTGATCCCGAATCCGTCCCTATTAAAGGCCAACGCCCAGCAGGTCCAGTTGAGTCCATAGCGTTGGTGTACGACGACACCGGTGAGCGTGTCCCTGCACATGCAGGTGCGGTCACCGCGTGATCCTTCGAGTGAACCTCTCACAGAACCCTCGAATGGAGCATCGCGATGACCGCGAACACCAGTATCGACCCTGCCCTTTTCCTGCACGAACAGCTGTCCCAGGCGAGCCCTGATCTGATGCGTGAGCTGCTCGGCACGTTCATCAACGCGTTGCTGTCCGCGCAGGCCGACAGCGTGTGCGGCGCCGAGTACGGGGTCCGCAGCCCCGACCGGGTCAACACGCGCAACGGCTACCGGCACCGTGACCTCGACACCCGCGCCGGCACCTTGGATGTCGCGGTGCCGAAGCTGCGTGAGGGGACCTTCTTCCCGGACTGGCTGCTCGAGCGGCACCGCCGTGCGGAGGCGGCGCTGACGACGGTCGTCGCGACCTGCTACCTGCTGGGCGTCAGCACCCGGCGGATGGACAAGCTCGTCAAGACGCTCGGGATCACCGGCCTGTCCAAGTCGCAGGTGTCGGTGATGGCCAAGGACCTCGACGAGCAGGTCGCCGCGTTCCGCACCCGACCCCTGAACGAGGGGCCGTACACGTTCGTCGCGGCCGACGCGCTGACGATGAAGGTCCGCGAGGCCGGCCGGGTCGTGAAGGTGGCGGTGATGGTCGCGACCGGCGTCAACTCCGACGGCTACCGTGAGGTCCTCGGGATCCACACCGCCACAACAGAATCGAGCGCCGGCTGGCTCGGGTTCTTCCGGGACCTGACGGCCCGCGGCCTCACCGACGTCGCGCTCGTCACGAGCGACGCGCACGCCGGCCTCGTCGAGGCCATAGGGGCAACCCTGCCGAACGCGTCCTGGCAACGCTGCCGCACCCACTACGCCGCGAACCTGATGGCCGTGACGCCGAAGTCGCAGTGGGGGTGGGTCAAGGCGCTACTGCACTCGGTGTACGACCAGCCCGACTCCGAGGCCGTGAACGCCCAGTTCGACCGGGTCCTCGAGGGCCTGTACGAGAAGCTCCCGCCGTGGCCGAGCACCTCGAGCTCGCCCGCGCCGACATCCTCGCCTTCACCGTCTTCCCGAAGGAGATCTGGCGCCAGATCTGGTCCAACAACCCGAACGAGCGCCTCAACCGTGAGATCCGCCGCCGCACCGACGTCGTCGGCATCTTCCCCAACCGGGAGGCGATCATCCGCCTCGTCGGGGCCGTCCTGGCGGAGCAGCACGACGAGTGGGCCGAGCAGCGCCGCTACCTCGGCCTGGAAGCGCTGAAGAACGCCCGAGCCGTCCTGACCGACCGCACCACCGACGACGATCGTGAGGAGGTGACCAACGACCTGATCGCCGCGGCGATCACCGCCTAACCGAACGACCACGACGGATCACCGTCGTACACCACCGATACGGACTTGACCGCAGGTGCAGGACGGAGCGATTGGGTCACCGTCGGCGCGACACGGTCGGAGTCAGCAGCTTCGCCGGCAGCCACTGCTGCACGACAGCGGCGTCCGCCTCGATGACATAGGTGACCAACGCCCACCACCCGTCGTCGCGACGGGACCACTCGACGATTAGCCCTGGATGCGGTCCCCGCGACGCCTCTGGACCGGTGACCCAGCAGTGCCGGCGAGCTGGAGGCGGCACCGGTATGGGGTGCTCATGCCCTCGTCCCGACCCACCAGCCATCTGCCCATTATCCCGCACCGTCGAACGTCTGTTCGAAGACCCCAATCGACCTTCAGGCGGCGACGGAAATGGAGAAGCCGGCGCCCGCACAGGGGGAGCGAGCGCCGGCTCCACGAGGATAGGGCCCGTGGCGCCGTCGACTACATACCGTGCGCAGGCGCCCTCCGGTCAGCGATCGCCAACCAGGCATGCTGACGTACCACGTTGTCGCAACCACCAGCGCCCCTCCCCGCCCTTGATCGGCCCCTAGCACCGCCTCAACCACTCGTCTCCCGATGTCGCCCGACGCCGCCGAAGCCCCATTCGCAACCCGGCTCGACTGCGCCCCTTTCCGCTCCACACGTCTGGCACCGAGGTGTCCGCGGGCCCGCGGGTGCCCCGTGGGCCGGGTTCGCCCGAGGTGACGATGTCGATCCGCCGTATGACGCTGGGCTCCGGCTACCGCTATCTGATGGCCTCGGTCGCCCGCGGCGACGCCGATGGCCGGACGGCGTCGCCGCTGACCGACTACTACACGCAGGTGGGGACTCCGCGCGGCCGGTTCCTCGGCCGCGGCTTGGCTGGCCTGGACGTCGGTAGGGGCATCGCTCCCGGCTCGGTCGTGACCGAGGAGCAGCTGTGGCGGATGCTCGGGATGCTTCAGGACCCGGCGACCGGCGCACCGCTGGGCCGGCCCCCGGGAGCCAGCCGGGCGGCATACGTGGACGGACTGGGCCGGACACGGAAGGCGCCGAAAACGGTGGCCGGGTTCGACCTGACTTTCTCCGCGCCGAAGTCGGTATCGGTGGCCTGGGCGCTCGCGGACGAGCCGACCCGGGCCCGGATCCGGGCGGCGCACCAGGCGGCGTTGGAGTTCGTGATCGGGCACGCGGAGGAGCGGGTGATCGCAACGCGCACCGGACGCGGCGGGGTCGTCTCGGACGACGTACGCGGGGTGGTCGCTGCCGCGTTCGAGCACTGGGACTCCCGCGCCGGGGACCCGCAGCTGCACACCCATGTCGTCGTGCTCAACCGAGTGCAGGCGGTGTCCGACGGCGGCTGGCGCACCCTCGACAGTAAAGCGTTGTTCCGGGCTGCGGTCGGGCTGTCGGAGCTGTACATCGGCGTCCTTTCCGATCTGGTCACGGCCGACCTCGGGTATGGGTGGGCGCCGGAGGCCCGGCGGCATTCCGGGGTGGAGAAGTGGGAGGTCACCGGGGTCGGGGAGGCGTTGCGAGCGGAGTTCTCTCAGCGCAGCACGGAGATCGAGGTCGCCAAAGACGTCCTCGTCGAGCGGTTCGTGGCTTCGCATGGGCGGCAGCCGACCGCCCGGGAGGTGCTCCAACTGCGGCAGCAGGCGACCCTAGCGACCCGCCCGGACAAGCACCAGCACGCACTGTCCGAGCTCGCCGTCGGGTGGCGGAAGAGGGCCGCCCCCCATGTCGGGGACGAGCCGGAGGCGTGGGTCGCGTCCCTCGCGGGCCGCAACGACCTGCCGCTGCTGCGCGTCGGGGACCTGTCCGAGGAGATCCTGGTCGACGCCGCCCGCGTAGCGGTCACGGTGGTGTCGGGCAAGCGGGCCACGTTCACCCGGGCCAACGTGTTCGCCGAGGTGTTGCGCCAGATCGCCGGGGTGCGGTTCGCGGCCCCGGCCGAGCGGGTGGCCGTCGCCGAGCGCGTGTCCGACCTCGCCCTGGGCGTGTCGCTGCAGCTGACGCCGCCCGATGCTGGCGTCGTCCCTGCCGCGATGCGTCGCCCGGATGGGTCCTCGCGGTTCCGCGCCCGCGATTCGGAGCTGTTCACGACGGCCGAACTGCTCGACGCGGAGGAGCGCCTCCTCGCGGCCGGGCGGGCCACCGACGGGCCCGCCGTGCCCGCGGAGACGGCCGTCGCGGTGGTGGCGCAGGACGTGCCGGGCCGGCACCACCCACTGTCCGCGGACCAGGCCGATGCCGTATGCCGGGTGCTGACCTCCGGGCGCGTCCTCGACGTCCTCGTCGGGCCTGCCGGCACGGGCAAGTCGACCGCGATGGCCAGCGTCCGCGCCGCTTGGGAAGCCCGTTACGGTCCGGGGTCGGTGGTCGGGTTGGCGCCGTCCGCGGCCGCGGCGGAGGTGTTGGCTGAGGCGGTCGGGGTGCCGACGGAGAACACCGCGAAATGGCTCGCCGAAGCGTCCCGGCAGCTCGATCGGCACGCCGAGCTCGAGCGACTGTCGGCACGGTTGGACCGTGCTGGCCCGTCGCTTCGCACCCGCGTGCTCCGGCATCGGGCGCGGACGGTGGCGGCCGAGGCGGACCGGTGGCGGCTGCGTCCGGGGCAGCTGGTCATCGTCGACGAGGCCTCGATGGCCGGCACGTTCGAGCTCGACTCGCTCACCTCGCACGCCCGCACCGCCGGTGCGAAGGTGCTCTTGGTCGGGGACTGGGCCCAGCTCTCCCCGGTCTCTGCCGGGGGGGCGTTCAAGCTCCTCGCGACCGACCGGCACGACGCCGCGCAGTTGCTTGACGTGCGCCGGTTCCGGCACGAGTGGGAACGAGACGCCTCGCTCGGCCTGCGCTCCGGCAGCCCCGAGGCTGCCAAGAAATATGTGGCGCAGGGACGGGTCGAGGGTGGGGACCGCGAGTCGATGCTCGATGTCCTCTTCGGGGCCTGGCGCGCAGACACCCGGGCCGGACACTGGTCCCTGATGATGGCTGCTGATGCGCAGACCGTTGCCGATCTCAACGCTAGGGCCCGAGCAGACCGCGTCGCGACCGGGGACGTCACCGTTCACGGGGTGCTGGTCGCGGACGGGTCCACCCTCGGGGTCGGCGACGTCGTCGTCACGCGGCTGAACCAGCGCGCCCTCGCCGCCTCCGGCGCTTGGGTCAAGAACGGCGACCAGTGGGTCGTCAGCGCCATCTACGACGACGGTTCCGTGCAGGTCCGGCGCGCCGTCGGTGGCGGAGCGGCGCTCCTGCCCGCTGCCTATGTCCGTGAGCACGTCGAACTCGGCTACGCCACCACCGCCCACCGCGCCCAGGGCCGGACCGTGGACACGGCGCACGCGTTCGTCAGCGCGACGACGGTCCGGGAGCCGCTCTACGTGATGGCCACCCGGGGCCGCGAGAGCAACCGGCTCTACGTCGACACCCACTACGAACCCGACAGCGCGACCTCCCACGAGCAGCCGCTCGAGGTGCAGCCAGTCGACGTCCTCACCCAGGTTCTCGCCCGCTCCGGCGCGGATAAGTCAGCCACCGAGACCCGCCACCAGGAGCTCGCCGCCGCCAGCAGCTCTGCTCGGCTTGAGGCCGAGGGAGCTGCGATCCACGCTCGAGCGCGCGAGCAGCGTTACACCGAAATGCTCCTCGCTGCCGGTGTCACGTCGGGCGAGATCGAGGCCGCCAAGGGCGCTGACTGGTGGCGCCCCCTCCTGGCCCGCATGCATCACGCCGAACGACTCGGCGTCGCCCCTGTTGCATGCCCTCGCAGTCCCAGCGCAGTTCGAGGACCGGAAGACCGCGTTAAAGGGTTGGTCGCGTTCGAAGGGATGCTGGTCCAGCACTTGAGCAAGGCCGATCCACCCGACATGCTCCAGGGCACAAGTTGGAGGTCCGGCCCATTCAGCCACGCCTTGGACCACGAGCGGCTACGGCCCTGAGGCGAGTCCCGGGTTTCGCTCGAGCGCATGGGCAACCTGCGCGACACGATGGGTGTGTTCGGCACAGCCAGGACGCTACGGCGGTCCGGGTGATCCCCTCACTGGCCTTCCCCCGGGACGCGGCGGAGCCTTCCGGGCCAACGAAGCCGTCGGCCACGCGCACCGCGCTCGGTGAGCGAATCGCGGCGAAGAGACTGTGAGGATCGCCAACGCGGCCTGAWGGTGCTGGGCTGTGGTTGGTGACCGCGAGTGTGACCCCCGRWRKGACTGGCYTCGTGCCTTGTTGCGACTTGTCCGCTCGTGGTCGCCGGCCCCGGCCCGGTTGGAGGAGCTGGCCTGATCAGGAGCTTGACCGCTTGGCGTTAGCGGCGCCTGGCGTGTCTCATCACAGTCCTGCCGAGCCTCCGTCCCGGACCGGAACCACGTCCGWYCCGGCGAAGGAGAGAACGCATGACCAGTCTGACCGATCTGCGCGAGGTGGTCGATGTCGTCATCGGCGTCGACACCCACGTGAACACCCACTCCGCGGCGGTGGTCGATGCTGCGACCGGTGGTGTCCTCGACGAGATCACCGTCGAGGCGACAGCCGAGGGCTATGCCGAGCTGGTGGAGTTCGCCAACAACCACGCGACGTTGCGGGCCTGGGCGATCGAGGGGACCGGCGGTCATGGCGCCGGTCTGAGTCGTCACCTGCTGGAGTTGTCGGAGCTCGTTATCGAGTTGGATCGTCCGAAGCGTGCTGCGCGCCGCAACGGGGCGAAGTCGGATCCGCTCGACGCGATCCGGGCCGCGCGTGAAGCAGTGGCTCGACCCCAGCTGGGGACTCCTCGCACTGGGGGTGAACGCCAAGCACTGTCAGTGCTTCTGACTGCTCGCCGCTCCGCGATCAATGCCTCCACCGAGGCCCAGCAGCAGGTCTTCRSCCTGGTCATCGCCGCACCCGAACCGATCCGAGCCCGGTTCCGCGGCCAGAAGCTYGCCGCGATGCTCAACACGGCCGCGAACCTGCGCGTGCGCTCCTGCTGGGACGTCGAGACGACCAGCACCGTGGTGGCGCTGCGGACCTTGGCTCGTCGCGCGCACGCGATGCTGAAAGAGGCGCGGGAGCTGCAGAAGGCGATGGTGGCCATCATCCGCAGCTGGCGYCCTGACCTGCTCGAGSAGTTCGGTGTCGGACCGATCGTGGCTGCGACGGTGTTGTGCGCCTGGTCCCACCCYGGCCGTATCCACTCCGAGGCGGCGTTCGCGATGCTCGCCGGCGTGGCACCGATCCCGGCGAACAGTGGTCAAGTCACCACCCGGTATCGGCTCAACCGGTACGGCGACCGCCAGCTCAACAACGCCCTGCACACGGTGGTCCAGAGCCGGATCCAGTACCGGCCGGCCACCCGCGACTACGTCGCTCGCCGCACGGCCGAAGGCAAGACCGGCCGAGAGATCAAACGCTGTCTAGCCCGCTACGTCGCCCGCGACCTCTATCGCCTACTCGAGAACACCACGACAGGGGCTTGACGAAGCATAGGAGCGTCTGTGAGGCCGATCTGTCCGGCTCCACCGGAACCGGCTGGATCTGTGGCTTGTCCGCATGGATGTCAAAGACGTCGACGAAGCACGCGGGAACGCCAAGGCGTGCGAGTGGCCGATCGCCAGGACGCTGGCCTGCGCACTCCTCGCGATGGGCAACGCAAGCGAGGGGCGCACCTCACCACCCGCGGTCCGCGATGTCCATCTCAGTGCGCAAGTAGTCGTCCCAGCCGTCCTCGTCGGTCAGCTTCTCGAAGGCCCTGCGCGTGCGGCCTTGTGGCAATGAATCCTGCAGGTTCTGCACCAGCGCGTCGGCCTCCAAGGAATTCGTGGGCAGCGCCACCGTGATGACCTGCGAGTGGATCTTGTCGGCCCAGTCCAGAGCGCCCTTGACCCCGACGTCGACGGGTCGCCCTTCAACGCTCGGCTGCACGCGGTTGCCGTTGGTGATTTTCAGGTTGGCAGCGGACAGGATGAGGTGGGGCCTGCGGCTGATGACCGTGACAGGGCGGCCGAGATAGAGGCAGAACAGAACCTCGGATGCCGTGCCGGGGCTCGTCGCGCCGATCGCGAAGGCGGCGTCGCAGATCGCCGCCTCGACGAAGTTGCGGCGGTGGTCCCAGCCCGGTGTTACCCCGATGCCCCTGTCGCCGTGGCGCTTCGATTCCCGGGTGTCGTGGTGGCGTCCGACGCCAATCCAGAGGACCTCCTGCTCGCTGGTGAGGCTGTGAAGGGCGTGGACCGCCACGTCCTTCACGTCAGTCGGCTTGAAGTCAGCCGGGTAGCCACCGTCCGGTGGCTCTGCCCCAGACAGCAGCAACGCGCCCGCCCGGTGGATGGCCTCGGCCAGTAGCACAACAGCGTCGCGCTCGCTGTGGTGGCCGATCGCGCTGCCGAAGACACCGATTACGGGTCGATCGTGGTTGATCGTCATGGCCACCTCCGGGGATGAAGACGTACAGCCTCCATCGTGTATCGACGCACGTCACGGCGTCGTCACCTTCATGCCCCTACTTGACGATTTCGGTAGGACGGTCGTGCGGCCAGAGTCGGTACAGGTGCTCGACGGATGCTCTCCTCGGAACTACCACAGGTGTTGTGGGTGTGCTCTTCAGCGGAGGGCGTTCTGTCGCGTGTCGTACCGGTGCGTGGCTGAAGAGGTGCCTACCCAGCGCGAAGTTGCAGTGCCCGCCCGGCGTTCTTGGGTGACGCCTGGAAGGTGCGCGGCCATGGCGAGGGTGTTCATTGGGATGCGATCAACACAACCTGCGATGACGATCGGGGTGGTCGACGAACGAGAGACGGTAATGGCCACAGGGCGCTCCGACAGGGACAAGGCCGGGTGCGCGCGATGCGAAAGCACGCGCTCTCCACCCGGACCGGGTGTGGGCGTTCGAGGGGAGCAACGGCTCGGCCGGGGGCCCGGCGACCGCTCGCCGACGCAAGCATGTCGTGGACGTCCCGGCGAACACCGACAAACCTCGTGAGATGGTGCTGCCGACCGGGCTGGTGCTCGGTGCTCGCGTGAGGTCGGACAACTGGTCGCGCCCAGGCGTCGACAATTCGACGGGACGCGAGGACTCTAGAAACGTACGGTAGAGGGTGGGGTCGGGGCTGGGGCCTCAGGCCGACGACACCTGGCTGACCGGAACCCGAGTGAGTATGGCACCTGAGCGAAGGGCAGCAGGACAACCGGCTCGGCCGCGAGGCAGCAGGTGAGGTTATGGTCACTCGAATTCGCCCGCAGCAAGGAGAGCCCGCACTCCTGTCGTTGACCGGGCGGTTCTGGTTGAGCGTCTCGGGGGCCCCGGTCTCGGTGGGCGTTAACGCGCAACGGCTGTTCGCCTACTTGGCCCTCAGCCGTGGTGCGTCCCGAGACGTGGTGGCGGGGCAGCTGTGGCCCTCCGGAACCCACGAGCGGTCCGCCGCCAGCCTCCGGACGACCCTGTGGCGGCTGCCCGAGGACTGCGCCCACCTTGTGGAGCGACGGGACAGCAGCCTCGTCCTCAGTGACCGCCTCCACGTCGATGTCGACGACGTGGAGGCCTGTGCCAGCGACGTCATCGCGAGCCCGGGCGACGGCAGGGCGGCCCGCGCCCTGATGGCCGACGCGCCCCTGCTCCCGGGATGGAGCGACTGCTGGGTCGTGCTCGAGCGGGAGCGGCTTCACCTGCTGCGGCTTGGGGCCCTGGAGGTGGCGGCCACGGCGTGCCTCGACGCCCACGACCCCACGCGCGCGCTGGAGTTCGCGCTCGCGGCCATCCGGGCCGAACCACTGCGCGAGTCGACGTGGCGGCTGGCGATCTCCGCGCACCGCGACCTCGGCAACCTCGCCGACGTGTGCCGCGCCTACGCCGACTATCGCGAGCTGATGCACAGCGATCTCGGGCTGCCGCCGTCACCCCTCATGCGGGCTCTGGTGTGCGAAATCGGTGCCGACCTTCAGGTGGAGAACATCCTCGCACGGTGACGCTCGGGTGACGTGACCCTACGAGCATTCGCAACATGGCAGGGTCCGAGGTGCTTGTGGCGGTCTCCACGACGCTCCGCGATCGTCTCAGGTCCGGGCTGAGCGGTCTGGGACCGCCGGCACCGGGCGCGGAGCTGCACGACCTGACCACCAGCCCGTCGACGGCGGCGGGGCCGCTCGCCACCCTCTTCCTCTACGACGTCGTGGAGGAGGCGGCCACCCGCAACCGGCCCCGGACGACCGAGCTGGTCAACGGCACCCTCATCAGCCGCAAGCAACCGTTGGGCCTCTGCCTCTACTACCTCGTGACGGCGTGGGGCGGCTCGCGGGAGACCGAGCAGGAGATCCTCGGCCGCGTCATGCAGGTGATGTACGACGACGCGATCATCGACGGCCCCGAGCTGACCGGTGACCTGGCCGGCACCGCCGTGGAGCTGCGGGTCAGCCTCTCGCGGATGCAGATCGACGACCGGGCGCGCATCTGGTGGGCGATCGGCAAGCCTTACCGGCTCTCGGTCAACTACGAGGTCCGCGTGGTCGACCTCGACGCGGAGCGCACGACCAGCGACACCCCGGTGCTGACGCGTCGCGAACGGTTCGGGGTGAAGGCGCCATGAGGCTCGTCTCGCCGGAGGAGCGACTGGCGGCGACGCCGCTGTGGGTGAGACTCGTGGACGAGTTCACCGGCCGGCGGCCGGCAGGCCCGCTGGAGGTGCTGCTGGAGCGTCGCGAGGGCACCGCCTGGGTGGCGTTGGAGTGCGCCCACCAGATCTCGTCGCGCGGCGACCTCGGGTTCCTCGACCTGGGACGGGCCAAGCCGGGCGTCGCCGGGAGCGTCCAGGTGCGCGTGAGCGTCAGCGCCCCCCACACCCAGAGCGCCACGGCCGGCGGCTCCGCGAGCGTCATCCGGACGATCGACCTGTGGAGCGCGCAGGCGCCGCCGGTGCCAGTGCCCGTGGTGGTCCGGTTCTTCCCCCTGCCGTCGTACGCCTTCGGCCCGGGCACGCCGCTGCTCTCGGGTCGCGCGCTCACCGCTGCGGGTGACCCCGTTCTCCGGGCCATGGTCAGCGTCACCGAGCTGATCGGTGGGTCGCCGGTCCTGGAACGCACCCTGACCGACGCGGACGGCTGGTTCCGGCTCCCGCTGCGGTGGTCCTCGGGCGCCACACAGGTCGACGCCACCAAGGGCGTGCTGGCCGGCTCCGCCAACCTCATCGTCCCGGACGACCTCGACGACGTCCTCGACCTCACCTTGACCTGAACCCCACCGATCGAAGGAGAACGGCATGCCGGAGTACCTCAGCCCAGGGGTCTACGTCGAAGAGGTCGACGCCGGGCCCAAGCCGATCGCCCCCGTCGCGACCAGCACCGCCGGAGTGGTCGGAGTGACCCGGCGCGGGCCGGACACCCCGCAGCCCCTCACCAGCTATGGCGGATTCACCCGGATGTACGGCGGTCCGCTGGACCTGCCGGACGAGGCCGCGCAGGGTCGCTGGGACGACGACGGCCGCTACTGGCACGCCGCCGAGTCCGTCAAGGCCTTCTTCGACGAGGGCGGCGCCACGATGTGGTTCCAGCGCGTCGTGCCCAAAGGCGCCGCCGCGTCCAGCCGCGGCTTCAACGGTGGCCTGCAGGCGCTGGTGCAGAGCGACGTCAGCCCGGTATCCACCACGGTGACGCTCTCACACACCTTCGGGCTCGCTGCCGGGGGCAACCTGACCTTCGTCAGCGAAACCGCGACACCGATCGGCAACGCTGTCATCGCATCCGTGGACCACGCCGGCAAGGTGGTCACGCTGACCGCCGAAACGGGCTTCTCGTTGCGCCGCGGGCGCGACCTGGCCTCGATCCTCGCGGTGGACGCGAATCTCAACGTGCTCACCGTGACCGCGTCCAGTGCGGGCGCGTGGGGAGACGACCTGAGCGTCCGGTTGCTCCCGGTGGCCGGTGGCCCGCTCGACCTGGGCGCGAGCGCCGTCAGCGGCGCGCCGGTTGTGACCGCCACCACCGCCGACGCCGCCGCCGGTGCCGCGACGGTCGTCGTCACGCCGGTCCCCGGCAGCCTGGAGGCCGCGACGCCCGTGCCGTTCTCGGTGAAGGTTGGGGGCGCGATCTCGACCGTCACCGCCGTCGCCGCCGCGGCAGGTGGGCTGGGCCTGACGCTCGGTACGCCGCTCGCGCGCCTCGTACCCTCCGGCAGCACCCTGTCGAAGCAGCGGACGGCGGTGAGCGGCGCCACGGTGGCCGTGGGTGGCGCCGGTCGGCTCTACCCCAACGCACTGGTGCAGCTGGAGAGCGGCGCCGGCACCGAGCGGCTGACCGTGGTGAGCGTCGGGGACGGGGTGGTCACCCTGAGCGCACCGCCCGGCAACCCGCACGTCGAGGGAGAGAAGCTCAGCGTGCTCGAGGCCGAGCTGACCGTCCGCTACCGACCGGCCGGGGGCGACGAGGTCCTCGAGAGGCACTCAGGTCTGAGGCTCACCGCCGACACCCACCCGGACTCGATCGCCCGCAAGGTCAACGCCACGTCGCGGCTCGTCGAGGTGCGGACCGGCGCGAACTTCGACGGCACGGTCCTGCAGGCGTTCCCTGCAGTGTCGACCGGCGCGTGGGCGCGACTCGGTGGGGGCGACGACGCGCTCGACAGCCTTGCGGTCGGCGACTTCGTCGGGCAGGACCTCGGGCCTGGCCGCCGCACCGGCATCCAGGCGCTGGAGGACATCGATCAGGTCGCGATCTGTCTGGTGCCCGGCATCTGGGCCGACGACGTGCGCAATGCGTTGATCGTCCATTGCGAGACGCTGGCCGACCGGTTCGCCGTGCTCGACTCGCCACCAGGCAAGGACATCCCTGGGATCCAAGAGTTCCGCAGCCCGATCGACACCAAGTTCGCCGCCCTCTACTACCCGTGGGTGACGATCACTGATCCGCGACCAGGAGGGGCCGAGATGCCGGCCCCGCCGTCCGGCTTCGTGGCCGGGGTGTACGCGCGCACGGACATGCTCCGCGGGGTGCACAAGGCGCCGGCCAACGAGACCCTGCGCTCCATCCGCGGGTTCGAGCTAGCGATCTCCAAGCGCGAGCAGGACCTGCTCAACCCGCAGAACATCAACGTGCTGCGGGCCTTCCCGGGCCGCGGCAACCGGGTGTGGGGCGCCCGCGTCCTCACATCCGACTCGGCCTGGCGCTACGTTCCGGTGCGTCGACTCTTCCTGATGATCGAGGAGAGCATCGACGAGGCAACACAGTGGGTCGTTTTCGAGCCCAACGACGAGCCGCTCTGGGACCGGATCCGGCAGTCCGTGAACGGGTTCCTCACCTCGCAGTGGCGCATCGGAGCACTCCAGGGCCTCACCGCCGCCGAGGCGTTCTACGTCGTGTGCGACCGCTCGACGATGTCCCAGGACGACATCGACAACGGCCGACTGATCGTGGAGGTCGGGATCGCCCCGGTGAAGCCGGCGGAGTTCGTGATCTTCAGGATCCAGCAGAAGACGCTCGAGACCGTGCCCGCCTGACCACCGACCCGCAAGGCAGAAGGAGGGCACGATGCCCACGAAGACACGACCCGATCCCTATCCGGGGCACAACTTCCAGTTGATCGTCACCGGGATCAGCGACGACGGCAGCGCCGTCAGCGGGTCCTTTAGCGAGATCAGCGGGCTGGAGGTCCAGGTCCACGCCATCGAGTACCGCAGCGGCAGCGAGGCACGCACGGTGCGCAAGATCGAGGGGCTGGCCACCTATCCGAACATCACCTGCAAGCGCGGTGCAACCGGGCACGTGGAGTTCTGGAACTGGATCAAGAAGGCCGTCGAGGGCGACATCCAGCGCGCCTCCGGTGCGGTGATCCTCCAGGACGAGAACCATGTGCCGGTGATGCGCTGGAACTTCACCCGTGGCTGGCCCTGCAAGTACACCGCGCCCACCTTCAACGCCGCCAACAACGAGATCGCCATGGAGTCGCTGGAGATCTGCGTCGAGAAGCTCGAGCTGGACGTCTGAGCCCACTGCCATGACCACGACCGCGCTCCCCGGTTTCCGCGTCGTCGACGCGGCGATGCCCCCTGAGGACGAGGGGCTGCGCAATGACGTCGCTGCCTTTCTCGGCTCGACGGTGCGCGGTCCGCTCGGCGTGCCCCGTCGGCTCGCGTCGTGGCAGCAGTTCGTGGCGACCTACGGCGATGTGGGGCCGGGCACGGTGTCGAGGGCCGTCTCGGCCTACTACGCCAACGGCGGCGAGGTCGCCTGGGTGGTCCGGGCGGGACGCGGCGGAGCACCCGCCAGCCGGGTGGTGGCCCTGCTGCCCGACAGCGACGACAGCGACGACAGCGTCGACAGCGTCGACAGCGTCGACAGCGTCGACAGCGACGACGGGGACGACGACCGGGAGCGCCTGCGGGCCGACCTCCCGGGCAACCGGGTCCGCGTGACCGCCTCCAGCGCCGGGACGTGGGGCAACGACACGGCCGTTCGGATCACCTACCGCCCGTTCGGCATCACGGGGTCGGCGGAGTTCGACGTGGCGGTCGACGTGCCGGGCCTGGCTCCGCTGCGCCGGGCGGGCCTCTCCGCCGCTGACCTGCCCACAGCCGTGGCCGCCCGTGGGCTCGTCGTCCTCGCCTTCGAGGGGGAGCCCGTGCCGGGCGACCTGGCCGCCACCGGCCCCGCCGTACGCAGGTGGGAGCTGCGTCTGCGCGGTGGCACCGAGCCGATCCTGGACGCCGCCTGCCTCCGGCGGGCGGTGGAGGTGCAGGCGGACGTCGAGGAGATCGCGCTGGTCTGCGTGCCCTCGCTCGCCCTCCGGCTGACCGAGCAGGACCAGGCCGAGGTCGTCGCCGAGCTCGCGCAGAGCTGCGCGGCCAGCCAGGACCGCCTCGCGGTCGTCTCCGCCGTCGGCACGGACTCCGGGTCGTTCGCGGCCTGGTGCGAGCGCACCCGGACGAGGGTCTCCGACCCGGCGCAGCAGCGCGCGGTCGCGGCGTACTTCCCCTGGCTGCTGGCGGAGGACGTGGCCTCGAGCGGACCGGACCACTACCCACCGACCGACCCGGTGGGGCACGTGGCCGGGGTGATGGCGCGGCTGGACCGTGAACGCGGATCGGGCTGGAGCCCGGCCAATGTCCTGGTGAGCGACGCCGTCGACACCGCGGTGCCGCTGCCGCCGTCCCTGCAGGCCCTGGTGCTCGACAGCGGCGCCAACCTGCTGCGCGGTCGCGTCGGCGGTGGCCTGGAGATCTGGGGGGCGCACACGCTCGACCCGGGAGACGGCCGCTACCTAGCGCACCGCCGACTGGTGCACCGCATCGTGCGAGCCGTGCGACGTGTCCTCGAGCCGCTGGTGTTCGACCCCAACACGCAGCTGCTGTGGTTCTCGGTGAGCCGGGCCGTCAGCGGGATCCTGATGGAGGCCTACCGCAGCGGCGCGCTGCGAGGTGAGACGCCCGCGGAGGCCTACCGCGTGCGGTGCGACGAGACCACAAACCCGCCGGACACGATCGACGAGGGCCAGGTCGTGTGCCTGGTCGAGGTCGCGCCGGCGACGCCCATGGAGTTCATCACCCTGCGACTGACCCTCGGCGCCGACGGCCTCCTCGAGGTGGTGGAGCAATGAGCATCATCCCCTCGGTCGAGGACCCGCTGCCCGCCCACCGGTTCCTGGTGTCGCTGGACCCCACCGACGCCTACCTGCCGTTCGCGCAGTCGGCGATCATCACCGCGATTGCAGCCGGCCAGTTCAGCGAGGTGACCGGTCTGGGGGCCGACCTGGAGGTGCTCGCCCACCCGGAGGGTGGCCGCAACGACTACGTGCACCAGCTCCCGGTCCGGCACAGCTATCCCAAGATCGTGCTCAGCCGGGGCATGGTCCGCGACCCCGGGCTCTACTTCTGGTACCAGGCGGGGCTGTCCCGCTCGATCGGTGCCCGCCGTGACGGCGCGATCATCCTGCTCACCCCCGGCGGCGTCCCCGCGATCGGCTGGATCTTCCGCGGCGGCCTGGCAGCAGCCTGGAAGGGCCCGCAGCTCAAGGGCAGCGACAGCGCAATCGCCGTCGAGTCGATCGAGATCGCCCACGAGGGACTCCTCCAGGTCCCGCTCACACCTCCAAGGGTTGGCTGATGATCACCATCGAGCACCTCCAGATTCTCTTCGACGCCGAGCGGGAGCGAGACGAGGCCGTCTTCGCGCGGCTCTTCGCGCAGCACACGGCCCGCCTCGACGCCGTACGCCGGGGCGCCGACGAGGACGCCCAGCAGGCCGCGAGCGACCGCTCGCTCGGCTCCGGGGGGTGGTCATGAGCCTGCCGATCAACTTCCTGGGCCGCGAGTTCGCCGAGGCCCGGCTGGAGATCGTCGAGCCGACGCGGGACCCGAAGACGAAGCTGATCCCGCTGCACTTCAACCCGGCGGACTACAAGCTCACCAAGGAGAACGCCTTCGCCGAGATCCCCATCCCCGGCCTGGCCTCCCCGCCGTTGCAATACGTCCGCGGCGGGAGCCGGGTGCTGGCGATGGACGTCCTGGTCGACACCTCGGACGATCCGAAGAAGAGCGTCCACACTGAGTACGTCGCCGCCGTCGAGGGCGCCATGGCCAAGGACGGCAAGCTGCACGCCCCGCCGATCGTGATGTTCGTGTGGGGACCCCAGCCGAAGTTCACGGGAGTGCTGACCTCGCTCGAGGTGAACTACGTCCTCTTCAACACCGACGGCACCCCCCTTCGCGCCAAGCTCGGCATCAAGCTCAAGGAGTACCGGCCGGTCAAGGTGCAGCTCAAGGAGGTGGAGCAGACCTCGCCCGACGTCGAGAAGCGCTACGTCGTGCGCACTGGCGAGACCCTCAGCTCGATCTCGTCCGCGGTCTACCGCGACCCCTCCCACTGGCGCGAGATCGCCCGGGCCAACCGGATCACCGACCCGACCACAGTCGCGCCGGGGACGGTGCTGATCGTGCCCGCCCTGTCCGAGGACCGCCGATGACCGCCACCTCCACCCGCGCGCCCGGCCTGCCCGAGCGCTACTACGCGCCGGCCTTCGTCGTCGAGGTCGGTGGACAGCCCCTCGATCCCGAGTCGATGGGCGACGTGCTCGAAGTCAGGGTCGAGATGGAGCTCAAAAAGCTGACCAGCGTCGACATCAGGCTGAACAACTACGACGACACCACCTTCGACCTCAAGTGGTCCGACGCCGACCAGTTCCGGCTGGGCAGCCAGATCCACGTGCAGATGGGCTACGCCGAGCGGACGCTGTCGATGATGCGAGGCGTCATCACCACGCTTACGCCGGACTTCCCCGGCGACGGGTCCTCGACGCTGCTGGTCCGAGGGCTCGACTCACTGACGCGGCTCAAGGGATCCAAGCCGCCGCCGGACAAGGTCATCTTCCGCGACAAGGCCGACTGGCAGATCGCGCAGGAGATCGGCGAGCGGCACGGGCTGCGGGTGACGGTGACCGAGGAGGGCCCGGTCCACACCATGATGTGTCAGGAGAACATCGACGACGGCACCTTCCTCAAGACCCGCGCCGACGGCATCGGCTTCGTCGTCTTCATGGAGACCGACGCCACGTCGGGCGAGGACACGCTCAACTTCATCAAGCCGCCCGACGGTCGCGGCAGCGGGCCCATCACGACGTACGTCCTGGCCTGGGGCACGCTGCGCAACACCGACTTGGCGCCGAGCCTGGTCGAGTTCAAGCCGACCATGACCGTCGCCGACCAGGTCCAGACCGTCACGGTGCGCGGCTGGGACCCCAAGAACAAGAAGGCGATCAAGCAGACCGCGACGCCCGAGAACACCCCCGGCGTCGCCGTGGTGGCCGGCACCAGCGGGCCGAAGGCGGCCGGCGAGATCGCCGGGCCGGCGGGGCGGGAGGAGGTGGTGGTCCGCACCCTGGTCACCACCGACGAGGAGGCGCTCCAGCTCGCCCAGGCACTGCTGGCCGAGCGCGCCTACCGATTCCTCACCGCGCACGGCAAGGCGATCGGCCTGCCGGACCTGCGCCCCGGTGCGAACGTCGAGATCGTCGGCGTCGGCCGCCGGTTCAGCGGGACCTACCACGTCACCAAGGTGACGCACACGATCAACGAGCAGGGCTATTTGACCGAGTTCGACGTGAGCAGGAGGTAGGGCGATGAACTTCCGACTTCTGGACACCGACGAGGGGGTGCTCGGCCTCTCCATCGGGCTGGTCACCAACGTGGTCGACGAGGGCGGCCTGGGGCGGGTCGAGATCCAGCTGCCCTGGTTCGCCGAGGGCTACCGCGAGTGGGCGCGGGTCGCCCAGCCCTATGCGGGGGACCGGTTCGGCAGCACGTGGATCCCCGAGGAGAACGGCGAGGTGCTGGTCCTGTTCGAGCGCGGCAGCATGCGGGCGCCGTACGTCCTCGGCTGTCTCTACAACCCGATCGACAAGCCGCCGGAGAAGCGCACCAAGGACAAGGACGTCCGCACGTGGAAGTCACCGACCGGCTCCGAGATCCGCTTCGACGAGACGAAGAAGACCGTCGAGGTGAAGACGAAGTCCGGCGCCTCGGTGCTGCTGGAGGAGAACACCGGGAACGTCACCGTCACGGCCAGCAAGACGCTCACCCTCAAGGCGACCGATGTCGTCATCGAGGGCACCAGCAGCGTCAAGGTCACCAGTCCCTCGATCGCCCTCAACTGACCCACCAGACCGACGGAGAGGAGGCACGCCATGGGTGCAGCGGCCGCCCGGCTCACCGACACGGTGACCGGCTCAGACACCCACATCGTGATGGTGCCCGCGCCGTCCGGGTCCGTGCCGACGTCGCTGCCGGGGCACCCCTTCTCGGGCACCCTGACCTCCGCTGCCTCCAGCGACGTGACCATCGACGGGTTGGCCGCGGCCGTGGTCGGCACCAAGGCCACGAACTCCCCGTCCCACGTGCCGCTCCCGCCGGGCACCTCGTTCGCCTCACCGCCCAGCAACAGCGGCGAGGTCAGCGCGGGGTCGTCGAGCGTGACCATCGGCGGCAAGGCGGCCGCGAGGCAGGGCGACACGGTCCGCACCTGCAACGACCCCACGGACGCGGACACCAGCACCATCACCTCCGGCTCGACGAAGGTGACGATCGGATGAGCGACGACTTCCGCGGCCGCGGCTGGCCCTTCCCGCTCCTTCCCGATGCGGGCGGGTCGCTGCGCTACGTCGAGGGCAACGCCAACGTGGTCCAGTCGCTGCGGCTGCTCCTGTCGACCGGCGCCGGCGAACGCGTGATGCGCCCCACCTTCGGCTCCGATGCGCCCGAGCTGGTGTTCGCCCCCGGATCGCCCGTCAACCACCAGCTGCTCGAGGAGTCGGTCCGCGACACGATCCGCGACTTCGAGCCGCGGGTGCTGCTCGACGCCGTGGTGGTCACCGAGGACCCGGTCTCTCCGGATCGCGTCGACATCGAGGTGACCTACACCGTCCGCCGGACCAACACCCGTTCGTCGGTGGTGTTTCCCTACTACCTCGGGAGACCGGGGGGACTGCCGTGACCACCGTGCCCAGCGAGCTGCCTGCCGAGCTGCTGATCGACGACCTGACGTTCACCGATCTGCTCAAGATCGCGCTCGACGACGTGCCCGGATCCTCGTCCGGGCTGTGGACCCTGCACGGCGCCGTCGACCCCGGTGTCACCCTGCTCGAGCTGTTCGCGTGGCGCTTCGAGCAACGGCTGTACGCCGCTGACCAGGTCACCGAGTCGATCACCCGGGCCGGACTCCGGCTGCTCGGCGTCGCCGACCCCCTGCCGACAGCAGCGGCGACGACGGTGCTCGGACTGGGGGGTGACGTGCCGCCGACGAGGATCGAGGCGGGGGCGCTGTTCACCCTGGAGAGTGACACCGCCGGCCGGCAGTTCTCGCTCGTCCAGCCGGTGTCGGTGCTGCCCGTGCGGGCCATCGAGGCGCAGGGCGAGCTCTCCGGTCCGGGCGACGTGCTCGAGCTGGTGCTGGACCGGGTCGGCCCCCGCGTGGTGGCCCACCTGCTGTCGGTGCTCGTGGAGCTGAGCACCGACGCGTCGGTCCACGCGCAGTGGGACGTCGATGCCGTCGACGTGCCGGTTCCGGCCGCTCTGGAGTGGCGCGCACTCGGCCCGGACGGGTCGTCCGAGCCGGTCACCCTCGACGACGGGACGTGCGGCCTGCGCCGCAGCGGCCTGCTCCGGCTGCCGTGGCCCGAGGTCTGGAACCAGGTCGGCGGGAGTGGCTGCCGCCTGCGGGCGACGGTGTCCTCGGGCTTCTTCTCCGAGCCGCCCCGGGTTGTCTCGGCCACGCCCAACGCCGTGACTGCCCGCCACCTCGTGCCCGGGACGGCCGACCTGACCTCCGGGCTCGCCGCCCTCCTGGTCCTGCCCCACCAGCGGTTGACGATCCGCGGCACCGCCGGTGTGCTGCACGACGCGCCCGGCTCGGTCACCCTCGAGCTGTCCGAGCCCGACGGCCAGGACCACGCTTGGACGTCCGTCGCGGACTGGGTCGGGGTCGGCCCCGATGATCGCGTGTTCCTGGTGGACCGGGCGCGCGGCGAGCTGGTCTTCGGCGACGGCCTGAGCGGTCGGGTGCCGCGGGCGGCCAGCGGCGGTCGCGCTGCGGCGTCGTACGCGCTGGGCGGGGGCACCGTGGGCAACCTCGGCCGCGGCGGGACCTGGGCACAGGACGGCGGCGCGGTCGTCGCGACCAACCCGGTGGCGGCCACGGGTGGAGCCGAGCCGGAGGCGATCGAGGTGGCCCGGCAACGAGCCGCGGACGCCCTCACCGTCCCCGACCGGATCGTGACCGCGGACGACGCGCGGCAGCTGGCGCTCGGCACCCGGGGCGTGGCCGTGGAGCGTGCGCACGTCCGGGTCGGGCACCACCCCGGGTTCCCGTGCGTGAGCCTGCCGGCGGTGTTGAGCGTCGTCGTCGTGCCGACCGTGGACCGCGACGGCCCCGTCGCTGACTGGGTGCCGGCGCCCCGTCCCGACGAGGGGCTGCTGAGTGCCGTACGGACCCGGCTCGAGAACGCCCGGCTGCTGGGCCAGGAGGTCTTCGTCGAGGCCCCCGTCTATCGAACGGTCAGGGTGCGGGTGGACGTGACCCGGTCCGCAGGGACCGACATTCTCCGGGACCGCGTCATCGAGGCGCTCACCCGCTATCTCGACCCCCTGCGCGGTGGGCCCGGCGAGAAAGGCTGGCCGTTCGGCGGCGCCGTACGCCCCTCCGAGCTCGCCGGAGTCGCCAGCCGCGCCGTGGGGCCGGAGGTCTCCGTGACCAACCTCGCCGTTGAGCTCGACGACGGCGAGCCGACGAGCTGCGCCGGGCTGGCGATCGGGCCCGGCGAGCTGGTCCGGATCGGCGACGTGGTCGTCGCTCGCACCGACGCACTGCCTGACGGAGGTGGCCTGCGATGAGTTGGGGACGTGACGTGCGCGAGGCGGAGCTGACCATGCTCGCGGCGCCGGTCGAGGGTGGCCTGGAGCCCGAGCTGCTCCCGGGCTCGCGCGAGTCGATCAGGGCCGATGTCGCCGCCCGACTGACCGGCTACGTCCCGGAGTGGACCGACCGCAGCACGGCCGACGCAGGCATCGCGCTGCTCCGCGTGCACGGCACGCTCGCGGCCGCTGTCACCCAACGGCTGAACCGGATGCCGCGCCGGCTGGCGCTCGGCCAGCTCGACCTGGCGGGTGTCCGTGCCCGCCCGCCGACGTCCGCGACCGCGGTGCTGGGCGTCACGGCCGCGGACAACGCCACCGCTCCGATCTCCGTGCCCAAGGGCACGCGGTTCGTCACCCCGCTCGGCAGCGCCGGACCGGCCCTCGAGACGACCCAGGCCAGCACGGCCCTGCCGGGCGCGGTGGTGGCCGTGGCGGTCTTCGACGGGGGGCTCACCGTCATCGACACCCCTGAGGACCTCGGCGACCTTCCACCCTTCGGCGCCACGCGTCGTCCACCCGCCCAGCTGTGGTGGGGCACCGGCACGACGGTCGCCCCCCAGGGCCTGCTCTCGTTCGCGGTCCGGCTCGCTCCGGGCGTCGGGAGGCAGACGGCCGAGGCCTCGAGTCTGCTGGCAGCGGAGCAGCTGCCCGCGCTGCGCTGGGAGGCGATGACCGCGGCCGGGCCGGTGGAGCTCGCGGTCGAGCTCGACGAGTCCCGCGGGTTGACCCGGGACGGCGTGATCGTCCTCCGCGCGGACACCCCGGCGCCGTGGGTCGCGAGCACGCTGCCCGGTCGGGCCGGCGAACCGCCGCTCACCTGGGTCCGTGCGCGACTCGTCACAGGCGTGTTCCCGGCGGCACCCCGGCTGCGCAGCGTGACGCTCAACGGAGTGCCTGCCGTGGCCCGACGTACGGTCCGCGGCGAGGTCGCCGAGCCCGTCGGGCGCTCGCCGTCGGGCCGGTCGACCTACCGACTCTCGCAGGTCCCGGTGCTGCCCGGCAGCGTCGACCTCGACATCGCCGACACGGCTGCCGACCCGTTCGGGACCACCGCCGACGAGTCGACGACCTGGGAGGAGATGGCGACGCTCAGCTCCGCCGAGTCCGACCAGCGCGTGTTCGCCCTCGACCCCGCCAACGGGCTGCTCACCTTCGGCGACGGTGTCGCCGGACGGGCGGTGCCGGCGGGCTACCGCAACGTCGTCGCCCGGTCCTACGCCACGGGTGGCGGCACGACCGGCCTCCCGCACTCCGGAGACCGGGTCAGCACCGAGCGCGCCATCCCCGACCTGTCCGATGCGACGGTCCTGTCCATCACGACCGGTTCGGACGCCGAGACGCCGGGCAGCCTGCTGCTGCGCGGGCCTGCCGCCGTCCGCTCCCGTCTCCGAGCCGTGGCGGCAAGCGACTACGTCACGTCGGCCCTCGACACCCCCGGGGCCGACGTGGCCCGCGCACACTGCCTCCCCGCGCGGGACCTCCGCGGCACCGCGACGTCCGCCCCGGGCACCGTGACGGTCGTGGTCCTACCGCGTGCCACCGACCCGAGGACACCCCCGACGCCGTCGCCGGAGACGCTGGCCGCGGTCGCGCAGCACCTGGCCTCCTCGGTCGGGGTCGTCGGCGTGCGAGTGGTGACCGCCTCGCCGCGCTACCGTGCGCTCGCCGTCACCGCGCTGCTCATCGGTGCTCCCGACTCCGACCCGGCGGCCGTCGAGAGCCACACGCGGGATCGCATCGACCACTTCCTCAGCCCGCTCCGGCCCGACGGGACCGGCTGGCCCTTCGGCGGCACCGTGCGCTGGGACGCCTTGGTGCGTGACCTCCTCGCCACCGTGGATCGACTGGTGGCCGTCAGCCGGCTCTCCTTCCGGGTCGACGGCCTACGGCTGCCGGTCTGCACCGACGTCGCACTCGAGCCCGACCAGCTCGTCCGGCCGGGTGGTCACGTGCTGCAGACGATCCGCGAGGAGGGCACGCCATGAGCGCGCCCGCCTTCCGGCTCCTGGACGCCCGCACCGGTTGGGACTCCCGCCCGGGTGGCCTCGACGACGTCACCACCGACGCCGGCACGGTCATGTTGCGAAGGCTCCCGGGGACGCCCGCGCCCGGGACGCCAAGGCCGCTCCCGCAGGCCCTCGCCTGGTCCTGCGACGACTGCACCTGGTGGCTCGGCGGGCGCTCCGGCCTGCGCCGGCTTGGCGTGTGCGACGACGAGTTCCAGCCGTGGGTCGTCCACCGCCCGGTCCGGTCCGTGGCGGTCGGCGACGGCCTGGTGGTGGTGCTGCTGGCCAACGGGCGCGGCACGGTCCAGGTGCTCGACGTCGTCAACGGCCACCTGGTCGGCGAGGCGGACGTCGCGCGAGCCGTCACGGTCGGCCTCACCGACGCCGGGGTCGTGGTCGCCGACCAGGACGGCCGGCTGACACACCTCGATCCGAGCGGCCTGGTCTGCGAGGTGGTAGAGAGCTGCCTGCCGCACGAGATCGCGCTCCCGCGGCCACCCTGGCCCGAGGGCGATCCCCCCACCGCCGTCGCCGAGCTCGACGCGACTCCCCGCCCGCCGACGTACGAGACCACCGGGCAGCTGCTCACCGAGCCGCTCGACTCCGGCATCCCGGGCTGCCGGTGGCACCGGCTCAGGGTCGACGCGGAGGTGCCGGCAGGCACGTCGGTGGCGGTCGCGGTGGCCACCACCGACGGCGATCCCGACGGCCACGAACCGCACCCCACGGACTGGTACGACGCGGGCAGCGCCCTGGGGGACGTGCTGCTCCAGACCCCACCCGGCCGGTGGGCCTTCGTGCGCGTGCGGTTGACGGGCGACGGCGTGGTGAGCCCCACGGTGCACCGGATCCGCCTCGACCTGCCCCGGCGCACGGGCCTGGACGACCTGCCGGCCGTCTATGCCGAGGACCCCCGCGCGCGGGATTTCGGCGAACGGTTCGTCAGCCTGTTCGACGCCTTCCTCGACGAGATGGACCTCGCCATCGACGGCCGGGCCGCGCTCCTCGACGCCAAGGCCCTCCCCGACGACGCGCTGGGTTGGCTGGGCGGTCTGATCGGGGTGGGGTTCGAGGCCGAGATGCCGGCCAGCAGGCGACGCGACCTGATCGCCGCCGCACCGGGGCTCTACCGCAGGCGCGGGACCCCTGCGGGCCTGCGCGACACGCTCCGGATCGCCCTGGGAATCGACGTCACCCTCGAGGAGCTCGGGCGAGACCGCCCCTGGGGCGCCGTCGGGACGGCCCGGCTCGGCGACGTCCGGCTCTTCGGGCGCTCGACGGCCCGGTTCCGCCTGGGCACCTCGCAGCTCGGCCGGGCGCCCATGGTCTCGGACGGCGACCCCGACCTCGACGCCGTACGGTCCGGGGAGCACAAGCTCCGGGTCCACGTGCCCACCCTCGACGAGGACGGGCGGCGCGTCGACCGCGCCCTCGTCACCCGCGTCGTCCGCAGCCAGGCCCCTGCCCACCTCGCGGTGTCAGTCGCCCAGGCGCGTCCCGGCATGACGGCCGTGGCGATGCGGCTCGGCATCGACACCGTCCTGCTGCCGCCCGGTCCCGCCGTGCTCGGCGCGGCGGTGCCGGGCGCCGGTCCCACCGTCCTCGGTCGCGCGGTCGTGGCCCGCGGCCGGTCCCGAACTCGAGTCCGACCCGCCCTGCGAACGGAGTGAGCACGATGAGTCAGCCAACCCAGGCAGCACCCCCTGCCCAGCAGGAGAAGCACGCCCACCACACCTCCTGCGGCTGCAGCGAGCACGGTGGGTGCGGTGACGTGCCCAAGCTCGCCCGGCTGCGCTACTTCCACGGTCAGCCGCTCAGCGCCCACGACCTGCGCCGCGAGCAGGCCTACCACCGCGACCACGCCCGGCTGCACAACCGGCTGCTGCACGGCTGGGGCCTCGTCTGCGGCCTCGAGGTGGAGGTGGCCCCGCGCCGGGACCCGCTCGAGTGCGAGGGCGACCCCACGTCGGCCGAGGTGATCGTGCACCCGGGGGCTGCACTGGACTGCAGGGGCGACGAGATCGTCGTACGGCATCCGCGTCCGGTGTACGTCGACAGCCTGCTCACCGAGGCCGACCTCAAGCGGCTCACAGGTCGGCCCGGCACCGTCTACCTGACCCTGTGCTTCCACGAGGTCCCCATCGACCCGTCCAGACCGATGCTGGTCGGACGCTGCGTGCCGGCCCCCGCGTGTGAGCACGCACGCGTCCTGGAGACCTATCGCGTTTGCGCCACCCTCGAACGTCCCGACACCGGGCCCGACTGCGAGCCGTGCTGCGGCGCCTGCAGCGACACCTGCCTGGAGCTCGCGGCGATCCGCGACTTCGACCCGACCAAGCCGCTCACCCAGGAACAGATCGACCTGGGCGGGCGACGACAGCTCGCGCTGCGCGAGCTGACCGAGATCGTGGGCATCAACTGGGTGCACGGGGCGACCTACACCCGCGAGGACGCCAACGCGCTCCTCGACGACGGCCTCGAGTTGTGGTTCTCCCGAGGCGTCGACGTCGCCACCCTGCGCCCCGGGGTCCTCGACCTCACCGGCATCGAGTCCGGCTCCGGGCGCTCGGCCGGCTCCTACAACATCGAGGGCGAATTCGTGGACCTCCCGCCCGAGCCCTACGTCGACAGGGTCAGGTACCGGCGTAGGACCGACGAGACCCTGCAGTACGGCGACCGGGTGCTGATAATCGTTCGCGGGGACTTCATCCTCGACGAGTGCTGTCGGGCGCTCGACGCCGACCACCTCGGCGGAGCCGTGCCGCAGGCCTGCGACTCGAAATACACCCCGGTCGGCGAGCAGCCGGTGCGCCGGTGCCCACCCCGGCCGTCGGGCGACGGCGTCGAGGGCGGCGAGTTCGTGTCCTGGATTTATGTGGAGGAGCGTGAGAAGCGATGACCACCGGTCTGGCCGCAAAGGCCTCAAGCAAGGGTGGCTGCGGCTGCGGAGGCGGCCGCCGATCTAGCGGTGGCAGTGGTGGCGGCGGTGGCTGCGGCTGCGGTGGATCGTGCGGTGGGGCGTGCGGTGGCTCGACGCCGACGCGCGGCTCGTCGTACGTGCGCGCCCGGTTCTTCGCAGGGCAGCTGCTGGGCGAGGACGACCTCCAGTCGATCAGCGACTACATGCTGGCCAAGCGGCGGCTCACCAACCGGTCGGTGTTCGGCGCGGGCGTCGTGTGCGGGCTCGAGGTCGGCTGCAACCGGTGTGAGTCGGGCTCGGTCGCGGTCTCACCGGGCTACGCCCTTGACTGCTGCGGCAACGACATCGTCGTGGACTGCCCCGAGGAGGTCGACGTGATCGCGCTGGTCCGCGAGCTCCGGGACCGACAGGGCGTCGACTGCGGCGAGCCGTGCGAGAAGCACCCGCGCCAGGAATACGTGCTGAACATCGTCTACGCCGAGCAGCCGACCGACCCGGTGGCACCGTACGCCGCGGACGACTGTGCCGCCGGCGACTGCGAGTTCTCCCGGGTGCGCGAGGGCTACCGGTTCGAGATCAGCTGTGACGCGGCGGAGGCCCAACCGACCATCGTCGACGTGCTCCGCGACTGCCTCGACATCGACGACGACACGTCGAAGGAGGAGGCGAGGTCGATGTCCCGGGTGATCGCGCTCGCGATGACGAAGGCCCGCGAGGAACCGAAGGAGGCGGAGGAGGCGGAGAAGGCACAGCCAGTCGAGGACATCCCGCTCAAGCGCGAGTTCGACGACCTCGAGGGCGACGGGGTGGAGCTGATGCCGGCGTTTCGGCTGGTGGCGCGGGCGACCGCGGCCCTGGCCGGCGACGCGGCAGGTCGGGCGGGCCACGGGCACGCGCTGGCCATCAACACCGAACGCCGCCGGATGCTCGAGACGCGCAGCCGGGCGCTGGCCGCGAGGATGCTGGCCTCGGACGAGCTCGCCGCGCTGTCGCCGGACGAGCGGGAGCGGGTGACCCGGATCCTCAACACCGCCGCGGGGCAGCACGATCTGGCCGCGGTGCCTGCAGCCGACCAGGCGGTGCTCGGGCAGGGGTTCACCGCACCGGAGGCGGAGGAGGCCTACGTCCGCGACGCCACGATGCTGCGCTCGCGGGTGCTGCGTGGCCTGGTGGACTCGGGACGCGCCGGCTGTCGGGAGTATCGCGACGTGTCGGGCCTCAAGCTCGACCGCCTCGACGAGCGCTCCCCGGCGGAGGCGCGGGTCCTGGGAAGGGTCTTCCTGTCCCTCTTCGCCCGCTGCCCGTGCTCGGCGGCGAACCCGCCATGCCCCACCTGCACCGACGTGCTCGTGCCGATCGCCCGGGTCCGCGTGGAGGGCTGTGACGTCGTCAGCGTCTGCGACCTCGAACGGCACTGGGTGCACTCGCCCCGAGCGCTGGCCTACTGGTTCCCCGTCGTGGAGGTGGTTCGCGAAGTCCTGGAGAGCCGCTGCTGCCCGGAGGAGCGCTACGAGAAGAAGGTGATCCGTGAGCGCGAGATCGACGTCCTGCGCGATCGCGCCATGGCGTCGGCGAAGCTGGTCCGCCCGCCCGAGGAGTCCGAGGAGCTCGCGGCCATCATGAAAGCCCTGGGCGACGAGTTCGCCGTACGCGGGAGGACGTCGTGACCACGACCAGGCCGACCTTCCTCGACGGCGCGATCCTGGCAGCGGCAGACCTCGGCTCGCTGGAGACGATCGGTCGCGACCGGGACGCCCGCCATGCCCGCAACCTGCACACCCCTGGCGTCTGCGCCGGGATGGCCCTGGAGAAGAAGGACGCGAAGACAGCGGACGGGCGCGACTACGTCGACGTCACGTTGGGCCTGGGCTACGCCGTCGACGGCACCGGCCGAGAGCTGGTCGTGGCCAACGAGGTGCAGCTGTCGCCGGACCGGTTCTTCGACGACAACCCCAACCCGCCACTGGAGTCGGGGGAGACCTTCTCCGTCTGGCACCCGGTGTTCGTGCGTGGCTTCGACCAGCCCCTGGCCGGGTCCCCTGCCCAGGGGCAGTGCGCCAACGGACCTGGGCGGGGCGGGGTCGAGGAGCTGGTCGAGGTGGAGTTCGGGCGGCCGGGCGACCCGGATCGCGACCAACCGCTTCCGGCGCCGGACGCAGGGCCGGGTAGCGGTGCCTGGCGGGTGCTGGTCGGCTTCGTCCGCTACGACCCCGGCATCAGGCGGTTCACCGCCGTCGGCAGCACGGCCGACGGCGTGACGGTCAGCCGCGCCGGAGCCGCCGCCTCGCTGGTGGCGGGCGCCGGCCGGGTCGAACTCCGCACCCGGTCGACCGCGGACGCCGGAGTGCCGGTCGTCCTCCTGGACAGCGTGCCCGCCGCGTCGCTGACGTTCGGCACGCACGACGGCACTGGGGGAGTCGCCCCGCTGCTGAGCGTCGACGCCTCCGGCAACGTCACGGCGAGCGGCACGCTGCGTGGCCTGCAGACCGTCGGATCACTCCGGGTCCTCTCCGGCACCGCGTCGGACGGCACCGTCCTGCCACTGCCCGACGGTGTCGACCAGGCCGCGGTGGACTCGGGGGCACTGGTCGTCTCGGTCGTCGTGAGCCCGCACCTGCCCACGCCCCGCGCCACCACGTTCTTCGTCCCCCGCACCTGCGAGGTCGACGCCGATCGCCGCGTCAGCGCCACGGGGGGCTGGGTCGACTTGGCCGCCAACACCGTGACCGACGAGGCGGCCAGCTGCGACTTCCTCGTGCTCGTGAGCGTCGCCGAGGCCACGCCGTGACCACCCCGAAGATGGTGGTCCTCCACCTCAGCACGGGTCACGTGCTGGCGGCCGCCACAGCCAGTGAGACGATGCCGACAGCAGCGGCCCTCACGGGAGGGTCCTTCGTCGCCGTCCGGGTGGATCCGGGTGACCTCTTCGTCCACGTCACCACCGAGCTGCTGACCGAGCTGCCGGTGACCGTCGACAACGACGTGCTGTCCGCCCCGACGAGCTTCCGCGTGGTCAAGGCGGTGCCTCCGCTCGCCAACGTCGGCCCGCCCACGGAGCTGCCGGATCCCGCGACCCAGGTAGGTGATCCGGGGGTGGAGGTGCTCTCCCTGTGGCAGATCGGGCACCAGCTCGAGGTGGTTCGCGACAAGCTCGACGGCAACGGCAAGCTGACGTCCCTCACGCCACAGGGCGGCACGCTGCGGTTGATCGCGATTCCCGGCAAGCCACTGCACTACGCCACCTAGCGGACATGCGATGAGCGCGACTGGAGGCCTCGACGACCAGGACATCACGGTCCGGCGGTGCACTGTGCACGTACGTCGCCGGGGTGGGTGGGCCTGGGGCGACCCGGAGGCCTACCTGGACCAGGTCAGTCGGGCGATCGAGCGCGCCCTGGTGCAGTCCGCCGCCGAGGCGGGAATCCCTCCCGGCGTCGATGCCGTGGTGACGGAGCCGGTCACCCTGCACATCGGCCCCGACGGCGTGGTCCGCGTCGATGACACGCGCGCGTTGGCCCACGTCGTCCGGGCCGCGGCCGGCGGGCTCGTCGATGCGCCGGCGACGGGCGCCCGACCGCCGGAACCCGGACGCACCAGGATCGAGCCGATGTTCGAGGCGGGCGCCCTGCCCGTTCGACGGTCCCTCGACGGCGCCGCCCTGGACCGCGCCGCCCTGGACGGCGCCGCCCTTGCCGCCACCCTTGCCGCCCCCCTCGCCGCCTGGTCGCGCGCCGGGCGGCTCGGCGTCGTCGTGTCCGGATGGAGCCCGGCGGCGCGCGCGTCGTGGATGCGGGCCCTGCGCGGCGCGGTGACGGCGGGTGGTGGGGAGCACCTCGGCGACCGGACCGTCTCCAGGATCGCGGAAGCGGTGCTAACACCGAGCTTTGCCGCGACCAGCACCCCGGACGTACGCGCACTCGCGCTCGTCGGAGCCGTGATCACCGCCGCGGGCGGTCGCCTCCCGGACCGGGACACCCTCGACGCGGTCCTCCGGATCGCCGGGGCGGGGATCCTGGCCGAGGGAACTGCGGCAGCACCTGGCCTCGCATCGCCCACGACGGTCGCCACGGACATCGGCGCCGTGGATCCGGCGCCGTCCGCAGCCGCGATGCCGTCCGCACCTGCAGTGCGCGACGCGGTCCGGTCCGGCCCGTGGGTGGTGCCGGCGCTGCCCTTCCTGGTCCTCGTCCAGCTCGGTCGTCTCGGCTACCTCGACGGAGCCGCCGCTGTCCTCGCCGTGTCCGGGCTGGAGCTACCGGACGCGGCCCTGGCCGCAATGGTGGCCGGCAAGGTCCTCGAGCCACCCGCCCACGGCTGGCTCCGCTCGCCGGCCGAGCGGGACGCCGTACAACTCGCCTCGGGGCTCGACGACGAGGACCTGCGAGCTGCCGTGGAGGCCTGGGAGCCGCAGGCCCGACACGCGCTGGCGCCGCTCGGCTCGGCGCTCGTCGGTCTCTACGCCGCTGACCGGAGCAGGTTCGCGGACGTAGCGGTGACCCGGACGCCGGACGACGGCACGGTGGTCGGCGAGCCGGTGGGAGGACTGCCGATCGGCTGGACCTCCGACCCGGAGGAGCTGGTCGCGGTGCTCGCCCAGCTGGGCGATCCGCCAGTGCTCGAGAGCACCGTGTTCACCGGGCTGGTCGAGCGGCTCGCCCCGCGGCGCGCCTTGCCCGGGACCGACGCCGAGGAGCTGGAGCGCCTGATCGGAGCCGCCGTCGGCACCGGCCTGGGCAGCCTGGCCGAGGACCTGTGGGGGAATTCGGCCGACCCCATGGTCGCGCTCGACCGGCTCGGTGACCTCGAGGCGCGGGTCGAGGTCCACGATCGGATGACCATCGCGATCCCCCGCGGGCAGCGCTGGCTGGACCTCAAGCGGGCCGGTCTCGTCGATGCCTGGCCGGCCGCCTGGGCGCCGGGCGGGGTGTGGGAGCTGGTGACATGGTGACTAACGCAACGCATGCGCCGACGCTTGCTGGCGTGGCCAGGTCCGACCTCCAGCTGCGGTTGGGCGGGCTCGCCAGGGCGTTGACCTGGGCGGTGGACCATCACCTCGAGCCCATGCGAGGACCCGGGAGCGCCCTCCAGCAGTACGCGCGTCTCCTGCTGGACCGGGCGACGACCATGGCCGCAGGGGGTGACGACCATGGTCCGGGTGTGCGTCCGACACCGGCCGAGGAGGACCGGATCTCGCACCTGGCAAGTGAGGCCGCGCGAGCGGGTATCGAGGTCCCCTGGTTGACGTTGCGGGCGCGGGGCCTCCGGCCGACCGATCTCGACGTCCTCCTCGTGGCATGCGCACCGATGGTGGAGCCGGCCTTCGGGGGGCTGTATGCGTATCTGCAGGACTCCTTCGACGCCATCGAGCCGGGCGTCCGGCTCGCCGTTCAGCTGTTGGCCCGGACGCCCGAGGAGGAGCGTTCTGTCACCGAGGCGGCAGGACCCTTCGGGCTGCTCCGTACGGCGGGCCTCCTCGACGTCAGCCTCCCCGACCGGCTGGTCGGCCCGCTGCTGCGACCGGCGCCCGGAGTCCTCGAGCTGCTCCGCGGCAGTCACGTCGATCTGGCCCTCCTGGGACTCCCGGGGGTGCGCGCGGGCGCCGGGCCGATTCCGAGCGGCCTCGACCCGGACGATCTCGATCGGCTGGCCGATGCGATCGAGGCCCGGACCGTGGACCTCGTAGGAGTGTGGGGCACCGGCCCGCACGGCGGCGACGCCGTCGCGACCGTGCTGTGTGGCGGAAGGCCGTTCGTTCGGGTGCCGTCGCAACGGGCTGCCGCCGGGCTGCAACGCGCCCGGATCACCGACTCGGTCTGCGTGGTCGACCTCGGCGACGAGGCGTCAGACGCTGATCGCGAGACCCTCCTCGGACTTTTCGCGCGGTCGGCCGCGCCCGTGCTGGTGCTCGCGCCGGAGCCGCTGCCGCTGGCCCGGCTCTGGTCGTCCCGGCGGGTGGCTGAGCTGCGGGTCGACGTACCCTCCCGACTGCAGCGCAGCCGGGCCTGGGCGGCCGCGTTCCCGGAACTCTCCGGTGACGCGGCCGATGACCTCGCCGGGCGATTCGGCCTCGGCGACGAGGACTTGCGCGGACTGGCGGTCCAGGACGCGACCGCCGGGGCCTGGGCCAACGGGCACCGGCCCAGCATCGACGAGCTCGCCACCCGGATGTCGCGCCCACGGTCGCCGTCACTCGCCAGCATCGTGACCCCCCGGCGGGGACGTGACCTGCTGGTGCTGCCCGCCGCCGACGAGGCCCGGGTGCTGCGCGTGGCGCAGGACTTCCGGGCCTGGCCGCGGGTCGCTGAGTCCTGGCGGCTGGACCGATTCGGGGGCTCTGGCGTCACGGCTCTGTTCGCCGGCGAGCCCGGAACCGGCAAGACGCTCGCGGCCGAGGTGGTTGCTGCCGAGATCGGGCTGGACCTGATGGTGGCCGACCTGTCGCTCCTGGTCTCCAAGTGGGTGGGGGAGACGGAGAAGAACCTCGACGTGGTGTTCACCGAGGCTGGCAGCTCCCACTGCGTGTTGTTCTTCGACGAGGCCGACACCCTCTTCGGGCGTCGGGGCGACGTCGACCGGGGCTCGGACCGCTACGCCAACCTCGAGGTTGGCTTCCTGCTCCAGCGGCTCGACCGATACGACGGCCTTGTGGTCCTGGCCACCAACCTCCGCGACCAGCTCGACGACGCGTTCACCCGCCGCTTCCACCACGTGGTGAACTTCCCCAAACCCGGTCCGGACGAGCGCCGACGCCTCTGGGAGCTGGTCCTCGGTGCGCCCGTCGTGCTGGACGGCGAGGTGGATCTGGACCTGCTCACCTCGCTGGACCTCACGGGCGCGGGCGTGGCGGCCATCGTCCGCTCGGCAGCCCTGGCGGCACACCACGACCATCGCCGGGCGCTGACGATGGCGGACCTGGTGCGTGCCGTGGCCCGGCTGTTCCAACGCGAGGCTCGCCTGGTCCCGCGCGACCTGGTGGCGACGTACGCCCCGGAGCTGTCGTGATCGAGCAGGGCCTCGACCGCCCCGTCCCCGAAGCGCTCCCCGAGGAGCAGCGGGCCGTCGGCCTGGACGACCGCGCCCAGCCGATCCCCATGAGCCTGTTCGCCCTGGCGGCCCCCGACCAGGAGAGCGACGAGACGGGCGGTGCCTGGGGGGGACGGTCCGAGGTGCAGCCGCTCTCGATCGGACCCGAGCTCGCCACACCGGCGGCGGAGCAGTCGCAGAGTAGGGCCAGGCAGACTCCGGACGTCTCGAGCGCACACGTCTCCCGCGTCGCGTTCGTCCGGGAGGAGGGACTGAACCTGCGCTCGGGCCCCAGCCAGACCACGTCGTCCATGGGGCAGCTGCCATTCGGCACCCGGGTCCACGTGCTGGAGGACGAGGCCCGGCAAGCGGACTGGCAGAAGGTGACCACGTCGACGGGCAACGTCGGATATCTGTACGCCAAGCAGGTGCACTTCCCGCCCCCGGATCTCATTGCGCGCGACCCCGGACTGAGACTCATCCGCGTTCAGCCGGGCCAGACGATGTGGGGCTTGGTGAGGCAGCAGTACGGCATCCAGGGCAACGAGAGCACGGCCGACCAGAACATGAACCACTTCATCAACGCCATCCGGGCCGTGAACAAGTCCGAGGCCTTCACCATCGAGACCGACTGGATGGACGCCTTCGGAAACTGGGCGATCAGCGGACGGGATGCCTCGGACACACTGTTGCGGGCGGGGTATGACCTGTGGATCCCCAGCTTCGGTGTCGCCGCAGGCATGGATGTCGGCAGCGGGACCGTGACGGGGGAGATCGCCCGACTGATCAAGAAGATCGAGCAGAAGCTCAAGGACTTCCGGGACGCCGGGGCGGCGGCGGGCAAGTACATCCCGGCCGCGGTCGCCGCTCACGTCGGAGAGGCCGCCTCTGGTCTGATCCACGGTCTCGTCGACTTCGCGCTGGACGCTGTGAAGATCCTGGCCATCAGCACCCTCGTCGGTGCGCTGATCGGCGCCCTGTTCGGTGGGGCAGGTGCGTTGCCCGGCGCAGAGATCGGCTTCGAGATCGGCCTGCTGATCCTTGAGGCCTACGGACTGGCCATGCTGATCGAGCTCATCCTCTCCATGGCCGGCCAGCTGCTCGGCCAGCTCGGCAGCTTCGTCAGGCAGGCCTGGGAGGCCAACGGCGATCCCAAGAAGATCGAGGACGCCGGCAAGACCTTGGCGGAGGCCATCGGCGTCCTGGCAGTGGCCGCACTTCTCGCCGCTGTCGCCTACCTGATGAAGAAGGGCGGCGAGGCCCTGGCCAAGACGAAGTTCGCGAAGACGATTGGTCAGACGGAGCTCGCCAAGTACATGTCCGACCGAGCGAACATGAAGTCGACCAATGAGGCCCTCGCCCCGAAGGAGCCCGTACCGACGACGGGTGGCAAGGGGACCGTGCCCCCGGTCGTCCGGAGTCGGGGAGCCTCCGGATCCGGTACCGGGGAGAACTTCAAGCTCGAGGACCACCCCACGGTGCGCGAACCCGTGGTTGAGACGCGACCGGGGACAGCTCGCCCGACCCGACCCACGACGACGCCGACCAAGCAGGCTGTCAAGCCGCCCCCGCGACCCACCCGCGGAAGCACGCCGGAAGACGTTGCCTCGGTTCACGCCGAGGCCACCGAGCACACCGGCAGAGGTGGCCGCAGCCCCTCGGATCCGGAGGAGCTGAGCGCCAGCCCGGATCGGCGCCTGGTCGGAGACGAGGACGTGGCGGGCCTCAGTGCGCCGCGTCGCCCGTCCCGGCCTTCGGGTGCAACGCCTCCGCCGGGTCCGAAGGCCCCGCCGGGGGCGCGCCGGGCGTGGCTGCGGCGAAGGCTCCAACAGCATGTCGACGCGGCCCGTCAACGCTTCGAAGCCGAGGGCTACACACCGAAGCAGGAGCTCGACGTCCGGGCCAACCCTCGCTCTGCGGCTATGCATCGCGGGTCACGGATCGATGCCTTCGCCAAGGAGTCGGTGATGAACGACCCCGACCTCGCGTCTGTGATCACGGCGCCAGACTTCATCCCTGAGCCTGACTTTATCGACTCCGCACTGAAGACCCCCGGTGACGACTGGTTCGATGCCACGACCACTGGGTCTTGGCAGGCCCACCTGCGCAAGTACGGCGCACGTTATGGCCGAGGTGTGTTCCTGGACGCCGGACCGACGACGCCTCGGAAGTGACGGGAGTGCGGATCAACTGACCCCGTCAGACCGGCGGCTCGGCAATTAAGGCCAGCGCGTCGGAGACCAGGGTCAGCACCTCGTCGATCCCGGCGGCGGCCCCGACCTCGTCGGTCTCCGCGGCCGTGCCGCGGATGACCAGCACGCGGGCTCGAATGTCGCGGATCGTGCTCTCGGGCTCGAGCCATGCTCGCACGACGACGGTGCCAGTCCGGGGACGACGACTCACCCGGTAACTGTGCCGCGGGTCGAGTCACAGGGACGTCACCGGCAGTGTCACCAGGTCCGCGAGCTCTGTGCTCGGCATCAGTCCCATCTCCTCGGCCAGCAACCGGCTGTAGCGCTCGAAGGCCCGCCTGGCCTCGATCCGGTTGTGCTCGGCGAGGTGCGCCTCGATGAGCGCCCGCTGCGCACTCTCGCGCAGCGGCTCGAAGCGCACCACGTTCATCGCCGCCTCGACCGCGTCACCGACCCGGCCGATGTTGATCAGCTCGCGCACCACGGCCTCGAGACCGTGCAGCAGCCGCTGCCTGATCCGCTCCCGCTCGCAGATCACCCACTCGTCGTACCACCCGGGCAGGATGTCGGCCGCCTCCGGGTCCCAAGCCAGGATCCGCAGGTCGGCGATCGACGAGCACCCGTCCGCCAGCCGTCCGGCCCACTCGCAGAGCGCGTTCACGTCGGTCTGGGTACCCGGACGCAGGGCGAGGGTCTGCTTGTCGGTGAGCAGTATGTCGATGCCCCCCGACTTCAGCCGCCACACCGCCGACCGCAGGTTGCCGGCGGCCCGCTCGTCCGAGCCCTCCGGCCACAGAGTGCCCGCGGCCTGTCGCCGGTCCACGCGGCCCCCGTGCAGCGCGATGAACGCCAACAGCCGCTTGCTGCCCTCCGGCACGTTGAGCCGGTGCCCCCCGCGGACGACGTACGGGCCACCCACGAGGCACAGCATCTGGCAGCCGACCGGCTGTTCGGTCGACGGCGGGGGCGAGGTGATCAGTGAGGACACGTGGCATCAGGTTCGTCCGAAGATTGCGGAACGATAGCCGGGCCGTTGTCACGCCAGCGTCACAGGTGCGTCACCGGCCGTGCGACGCCGCCGTGACAACGGCCGACCACGCTGTCATGTGGCGTCATCGAAAGGAGCCACGATGAGCAACGACGCAGATCAGCACGGCCAGACGGGCACGGGTTGCACAACCTGCGACCTCGGTGACGTGGGCGCCATCGCCTGCAAGGCCAAGCGCTACGCGAAGCAGGCCGAGGTGATGACCCAGGTCGCGGCGGACCTGGACGGCTACAAGAAGAAGTTCGATGGGGTCTGCCAGACCCTTTCCGATGCGTGGGCGGCAACCGGTGCGGAGATCGACGGGACCCGCAAGGCGCTCGACGACCTCAAGCGGAAGTTCGACTGCGAGAAGCCCGACCCGGGGATGGTGACGTGCCTGGAGAAGGCGGCCCAGGAGGCCTTCCAGGCCGTCGACGCGTGCAGGCCATCCACCGGCTGTTGCGTCGGCAACTGCGAGTTCAGCAACGAGGTCGGAGAGGACGACGACGCCACCACCATCGGGTCGCGGATCGACGCCTACCGTCGGGACACCACGGCGAACGTCGCCTGCTTCCTGTCGCTGCTCGACGAGGTGAAGACCCGCGACGACCAGGTGGCCAAGATCAAGGTGGAGGTCACGGCGCTGGCCGCGGAGTGGCCCACGGTGGACGACAAGACTCGGCCGAAGTGGCACGCCCGCTGGCTGATCGCCAACCACGGGTTGGAGCTGAGCCGCCTCGGCCACGGGTTCGCGACGGCCGCGGCCTATCGCGACTGCCTGTGCAAGGCGTTGCAGTGCATCGCCGCGGGGTGGGACAAGATCGCGGTGCTCGAGGGTGTGCGTGCCGAGCTGGTGTGCCTCGAGGAGGCGGCCACGGCCGAGTGCGAGCGCAAGACGACCGGCGTGCTGGTCACCATCCTAGACGCCTACGAGTGCTGCATGGACGATGCCGGGTCGCCTACGCAGCCCCCGCCGCCAGAGGACTGCGAGAAAGGTGCGGAGCAGGCGGCCGCGGGATGAGAGTGCATGTCGGGTGCCACCGACGGCTCCGAGGGAGCGCGTGATGCAGACGGCGATGCTGCCTGCCGATCCGCACCACCTGACCCCCGGTGGCAGCACCGAGGTGCGCGAGCTGGTGAACACCCCGCAGGGCGAGATCTCGCACGCCATCGTCCACCGGGGCCGGGTGGCCGGCACGGCGTGGAACGAGGGGCTCACCGAGACCCTGTACACGCACTCCGGGCGAGGCGAGCTCTGGGTTGCGGACGGCAGGCAGGAGACCATCTCGGAGCTGCGGCCGGGCCGCGCCACCCTGATTCCTCCGCGGGCGCGGTACCAGTACCGCGCCGGACCGCACCACGACCTGACGCTGTTCGTCGCGGTCGTGCCCCGGTTCTCCGCCGACCGGCACCACGGGAGCACTGGCGGTCCGTGGTCGGCCGATGCTGGCCCGCTCGGCCTCGTCGAGGCGCCTGCGGTGGCCGGCAGGGAAGTCCAGACCCGTGACTTGCCGCTGCTGGCTGACTACGCCGCACCCGACGGCTCGGAGATCCGGCTTCTGCCGGAGGTGAGGGATGGGGGGCTGTCGCACTGCACGCTGCCGGCTGGTGCCAAGACCAAAGCGGTGCGCCACCGGAGTGTGGTGGAGCTCTGGTCGACCCTCGACGGGACGGGGGAGCTGGCGCGCTGGGGGGACGGTCTACAGGCAGCACCCCTTCTGACCTCGTTGTCGTACGGGGTGTCCGTCGAGATCCCGACCGGCGTGCCCTTCCAGTTCTGCTCGACCGGGGTGGGGCCGCTCCGCCTGATGCTCCTGACGATGCCGCGTTGGCCCGGGCCCGAGGAGGCCGACACCAGCGTTTCCGGCATCGACGCGTGGCCGTGAGCGAAGAGCCATGACACTGATTCAACCGGTTGCTTAGGGAGAGCGCTGGATCGATCGGGAGGTCATGCAAGCTCGCGCACATGTAGTCGCAATGGAGGGCGTCCACGCGAGCCTTGGCGCGCAGCGAACCACTCGTGAAGCTACCCGAATGCTCGATAGCCGCGAAGAGACTGACGTGCGGCACGCCATGGCGTCCCAGCTGCCCTCCTGACACGAAGCCTGCGTATGGGTGAAGGCCGTATATGCGCTGCAGCTTCTGCAACGCATTGTGCGGCACCACCGTGTCGTCCTAGACGCACGACCTTGCCCTCAGCCTTCAGCTTCTCGAGGTGGTTCCGGTTGATGTCTTCGAGCGTTTGAATGGAGCGGATGCTGCGGTTGATGACTGAGCCGGCGACGGACTCAAGCTGCAACTCCATCCGCTCTAACTTGTTCATGCCGTCGAGCCGTTCGGCGGTCGTGCCGACAACCGTGGCGAGCTGCCTGGTTAACCGCCTCAACTCTCTTGACATCGAGAGTTCGTGCGATAGCTCGTGCGATAACTCCCGGGGATTCGCGGCGTGTCGCGGTCATCGACGGTCAGCTGCCGGCCCTGCTCGGGGCCATGAACGGGGCCGCCAAAAACGACGAAACCGCAGGTCAGAGGGCTCTGACCTGCGGTTTTGGGTGGTGGCCAGGGGCGGGGTCGAACCGCCGACCTTCCGATTTTCAGTCGGACGCTCGTACCAACTGAGCTACCTGGCCGCGACAACGAGTGGAACTATAGCCGACCCCTCGGGGCATCAGGCAAGCCGCCCGCGGCTGGCGCATCGCGTGCGTGTGCGGGATCGTCGGGGGGTATGGGAAGGACGGCCGGCGGGGGCTCAGGGCCGGGACTCCGTGCTCCGCACTTGCCAACGAACGAGGCAATAGTGAAAGATTCAAGCACCCTGGGTCGTGAGAGGATGCCGCGACTCATCCATCGACCTGCAGGGGAGAGACCATGACCGACCACGGATCCGCGTTGAGCGGGGACTGGGACTTCGACCCGGCCCACACCCGTATCGGCTTCTCGGCCCGGCACGCGATGGTGACGACCGTGCGCGGCTCCTTCAACGACGTGACCGGCCGCCTCTACGCCGACCTCGACGACATGGCCAAGTCCTACGCCGAGGTCGTCCTCAAGGCGTCGAGCGTCGACACCCGCAACCAGCAGCGTGACGACCACCTGCGCAGCCCCGACTTCTTCGACGTCGAGAAGTGGCCCGACATCCGCTTCGAGAGCACGCAGATCGAGGAGGTCGAGGAGAACGCCTACATGGTCTCCGGCAACCTGACGATCCGCGACGTCACCAAGCCCGTCACGATCCCGATCGAGCTCATCGGCGTGCAGACCGACGCCATGGGTGCCCTGCGGGCCGGCTTCGAGGGCTCGCGCCGGATCAACCGTCGCGACTTCGGCCTCGAGTGGAACATGCCGCTCGACGCCGGCGGCGTCCTCGTCTCCGAGAAGATCTCGCTCGAGTTCGAGATCTCCGCCGTCAAGCGCGGCACCGACCAGCAGGGCTGACCAGCAGGCTGATCAGCAGGGCTGATCAGGCCCCCGGACCCTTCGTGCGCACGTCGGCGACGTGCGACATCGCCTCGCGCAGCTCGCCGAGCCAGTCGCTCTCGTGCTGCCCGACGAGCTTGACGCACCAGGCCAGCGCCTCGGCGCGGGACCTGGCGACGCCGGCATCGACGAGCGTGTCGAGGACGAGTCGCTCCGGCTGACGCAGCCGGGTCATCGCCGGCGCAGCGACGTGGGTGAACAGCTCCGTGCGGTCGCCGACGCGGACGGCCCACGACACCTTGCGCTCGAAGCGGTGCTCGGCCTCGCGGGCGATTTCGATGCGGCGACCGCGGGTGTCCTCGCGGAACGCCTTGGCGCGCCCGGCGCGGGCCTCGTCACGCTCGGCGTCGCTCGACCCGTCGGGCAGGTCGACGTCGGTGACGGTGAGGACGACGGTGATCTCCTCGCGGTCGACGGTGATCTCGGGCGGCGTGCTGCGCCACTCCTCGGGCAGGCGGCCGACGAACCAGCCGCGCACCCGCTCCAGTGCTTCGTTCGTAATCATGTAATCAGGATTACTCCATTACGGGCGGTCGTCAACGCCTTACGCCGGAGGCAGAGCGCGAGGACGCATGCCGTCGCGTGGCGTGCGGACGGCATACGTCCTCGGGGAGCGGCGTGGCCTGACCCGCGGGGCTGTGGGGGCTCTGTGGTGCGAGCCGGCTCAGCGCCGGCGGACCCGGATCGAGTAGGCGCCGGTCCCGCTCGGCCGGTAGTGGCGCACCTGGGCGACGTAGTGGCCGGGGGTCAGCCCGGCGCGCACGCGCGCGTTGACGCCGTAGCCGCTGTCGTCGTCCTCGCCGACGAGGTCGGTGTCGCTGTTCGGTCCGAAGAGCGAGAGGTAGACGTCGGTCGAGCCGCGGGTCGTCACCTCGTAGAGCCCGTCGCTCGCGACGTCGAAGGCGTAGAGGTCCTCCTCGCCCGCGGCGCCGATCGAGCCCTCGACCTTCGGGCCGTCGACCGTGAGCGTCGCGGCGTCGGTGACGACGGGAGCTCCCTTGGGGTACATGGCTGCTCCCGCGACGAACGCCTTGTCGAGCGACGACAGGTCGTCGTTGGCGTGCGTCGCGACGCCGTTGAGGGTCCACGTCGCCGGGAACGCGTAGAGCATGATCGAGTCGGGGTCGAACTGCGTCCCCTTGATCTGGTCGACGGCGTACTTCATGAAGACGTTGTGGCGCACCTTCGCCTCGTCCCAGCGGTTCGGCGGGCCCGCGAGGGCCGCGATGACGACCGGCTCGTTCCACTGGATGCCACCCTCCGGGTTCGAGTGCTCGTGGGCGAGCCCGATGGCGTGCCCGAACTCGTGCCCCGCGGTGCCACCGTCGAGGAAGCCGAGGTTCATCGTCGCCTCGTTGCTCGGGATGCCCTTGTTGTCGGTGCCGACGTAGGACCACGCGCCGTCATTCGGGTCGAAGGAGACGCGGAGGTCGGCGTTCGGGTGGTTGCCGAAGTCGAAGGAGATGTTGCACGCGGCCTGCCACCACGCGGCCTGCTCACGGGCCTTGGCCTGCTGCGCGGGCGTGCCCTCGAGGAAGCGGACGGTGAGCGTCGTGCCGTTCATCCACGCCTTGCCGATGGGCGAGATCGCGCGGTCCGCACCGTCCGGGCCGCGCTCGCGCCGGTGAGGGCGCATCAGGTCCTTGGGAAGGATCCGGTCGAAGCACACGTGCGGTGCATCCGTCATGGCGTTCCCCCAATCGGTCCGGGGCGCAGTCGCGTCCACCGTCCATCGTCCTCCCGCGCGCGCTCGCGCACAGCCGAACGGGCGTATGCCGTGTGGTTGCCCTCGTGGGCCGCTGCGGGCCGGTTGACTCCTGCGCGAGCGACAGCCCACGATGGATGATTTGGGGCACCCCGAAGCAGAGGAGAGCGCCGTGGGCACGGTGGTCTTGCACGGCTCGGTGTCGGTGGACGGCTTCGTCGTGGACGAGAACGACCAGCCCGGACCGCTGTTCGACTGGTTGTCCGRCGGTGACGTCCCGTCGGACGAGAGTGGCGAGCTGCAGGTGTCGCCGAGCGGGTGGCACCGGATCGGGCCCCCGGCTGCGCCTGCGCGTCGCTGCCCCGTGCCCGACGCGCCACCCGACATCCAGCTGGCGACGAGCTCTCAACCCTGAAGAGCCGGTTCGGCGGCGGGCTCGGGACGCTCGGCTGCTGCGGTGGTCGCGGCATCGGTGCGGGCGAGCCGGCTCGGCCACCACATCCGTGCCCCGATGTCGAGGTTGAGGGCGGTGACGAGGACCGAGCGGACGATCAGCGTGTCGAGCAGGACGCCGAGTGCCACGGCGAAGCCGATCTCGGCGAACGCGACGATCGGCATCGTCGCGAGCACCGCGAAGGTGCCGGCCAGCACGAGCCCCGCCGACGTGATGACCCCGCCCGTCGCAGCGAGCCCCACGAGCGACCCGCGCCACGTCCCGACCTTCTTCGCCTCCTCGTGGACACGGGTCATGAGGAAGATGTTGTAGTCGATGCCGAGGGCGACGAGGAAGACGAAGACGAAGAGTGGGAACGAGGAGTCGGCGCCGGCGAACCCCAGCACGTGCCGGAAGACCAACGCGGACAGGCCGATTGCCGCTCCGAAGGAGAGCAGGACCGTCCCGATGAGGACGATCGGTGCGGTGAGGGCGCGTAGCAGGAGCACGAGGATGAGCAGGACGACGCCGAGGATGACGGGGATGATCCGCTCGTTGTCGTCGGAGCTGGCCCGGAGCGTGTCGACGCGGGTCGCCGTGTCGCCACCCGCGATGGCGTTCGCACCCGGCACGGCCGCGATGGCCGTCCTGATCCGGTCGAGCGTCGCGGTCGCCGCGTCGGAGTCCGGGGCCGAGGCGAGGGTGGCCTGGATGAGCGACCGGCCGTCCCGAGTCACCGGGTCGGCGACCGTGTCGACGCCGTCGACCGCCTCGAGCGACGACCGCACCTGGGCGGCGGCGGCCTCGTTCGCGAGGACGAGGACCGGGGACCCCCCGCCGGCGGGGAAGTGCTTCGCGACGATCTGCTCGCCGATCACCGACGGCGGCGTCGTGTAGTAGGAGTCCTTGTTCTGCAGCCCGACCGCGTTGAGCTGGAGCACCCCGAGCGACGCGATCGCGAGCAGGAGCGACGTCACCACCCAGGTGCGTCGCGGTGCCCGGGCGATCCGGGCGCCGATGCGGGCCCAGACCCCGTCGCGGGTGCCGTCGACGGAGCCCGGGGTCGGGCGGACGGGCCAGAAGACCCAGCGGCCCAGGACGACGAGCAGGGCCGGCAGCAGCGTCAGCATGACGAGCAGGGCGACGGCGATGCCGATCGCGGCGACGGGGCCCAGTCCCTTCGTCGAGCTCATCGACGCGAAGAGGAGGCAGAGCATGCCGGCGACGACCGTGGCACCCGAGGCGAGGATCGCCGGGCCGGCGCGGTGCAGGGCAACCGCCATGGCCTCGTGCCGGTCGGCGTGACGGCGCAGCTCCTCGCGGTAGCGCGCCACGAGGAGCAGCGCGTAGTCGGTACCGGCGCCGAAGACGATGACCGTGAGGATGCCGGAGCTCTGTGCGTTGACCGTGAGGGTGTCGCCATCGGCGAGGAAGTAGATGACGCCCTGCGCGACGAACAGGGCGGTGCCCGCCGAGACGACGGGAAGGAGCCAGAGGATCGGGCTTCGGTAGGTGATGAGCAGGATGAGGATCACGACGGCCATCGCGCTGTAGAGCAGCTTGCCGTCGATGCCGGAGAACGCCTCCGACGAGTCCGCGCCGTAGCCGACCGGCCCGGTGACGTGCATCGAGAGACCAGCGGGCCCGTTGGCGGCGATGTCGCGCATCTGCGTCGCCGTGGTGCTGAGGGAGTCCCAGCCGGCTTCCCCGGCGTCGACCGGGACGATGACCTGGAGCGCCTGGCCGTCGGCGGACGGGATCGGGCCGACCGAGTCGCGCTTGACCGGCTCGAGGGCGTTGAAGCGCGCGACCTGCGCGGTCACGGCGGCGAGGTCGGCCGGCGTGACGCCGCTCGGCCGCTCGTAGACGATGACGGCGGGGAACTCGTTGGTGCTCTGGAACGCCGAGATCTGGTCGACGACCTGGGTCGACTGGGCGTCCGCGGGAAGCCAGGACGCGGCCTCGTTGTTGAGGACCGACTGCAGCTTCGACGACGGGCCGGCGAGGAAGGCGACCACGACGATCCAGAAGCCGACGACGAGCCACTTCGTCACCCGGGAGGACGGGATGCGCGCAAGCCGCCCGACATCGCCGATCCTGTTGTCATTCATGGCATTTGCCCCCTACCGGAGTCTGCCGCGCAGTCGCAGCCCCATCAACGCTAGGGCCGCCGACGGCCGCGCGAACAGGGGTTGGGGCCAGGTTGGGGGTCCACGTCAGGGTCAGGTGGGGGAGGACCCTGACCTCGGGGCCCCGTCAGGGCCGGGTGCTGACCGCTGCTCGCCCCGGAACCGCCTACCATGGGTTCCCGTGCAGTTCCTCAACGGTCTCCAGCCCCAGCTCGACCTCACCTACGACGACGTCTTCATGGTGCCCAGCCGCTCGTCGGTCACGAGCCGCCTCGACGTCGACCTGTCGTCGGTCGACGGCTCGGGCACGACGATCCCGCTCGTCGTCGCCAACATGACCGCCATCGCCGGTCGGCGCATGGCCGAGACCGTCGCCCGACGTGGCGGCATCGCCGTCATCCCGCAGGACATCCCCGTCGAGGTGGTCCGCGACGTCGTCGGCTGGGTCAAGCAGCGCCACCTCGTCCACGACACGGCGATCACCCTAGAGCGGCACATGACCGCCGGGGAGGCGCTCGTCCTCATCGGCAAGCGGGCCCACGGTGCCGCAGTCGTCGTCGACGGTCCGAAGCCCGTGGGCATCGTCACCGAGAAGGACCTGACCGGCGTCGACCGCTACACACAGGTGCACGACGTCATGCACGAGGACATGGTCGTGCTGCCCGACTCCATCGACCCGCAGGAGGCCTTCGAGCGGCTCTCGGCTGCGCGGCGCAAGGTCGCCCCCGTCGTCTCCGAGCACGGCGAGCTCGTCGGCATCCTGACCCGGGGTGGTGCGATCCGAGCCGGTCTCTACCAGCCGGCCGTCGACGCCAGGCAGCGCCTGCGCGTGGCCGCCGCGGTCGGCATCAACGGAGACGTCGCGGCCAAGGCCGCCGAGGTGCTCGACACCGGCGCCGACGTCCTCGTCATCGACACCGCCCACGGGCACCAGGACAAGATGATCGACGCGTTGCGTGCGGTGCGCGCGCTCGACCCGCAGGTGCCGGTCGTCGCCGGCAACGTCGTGTCTGCTGCCGGCACGCGTGAGCTGATCGAGGCCGGTGCCGACGTCGTCAAGGTCGGGGTGGGCCCGGGGGCGATGTGCACGACCCGGATGATGACTGCGGTCGGTCGGCCACAGTTCTCGGCCGTGCTCGAATGTGCCGCGGCCGCAAGGGAGCTCGGCAAGCACGTCTGGGCTGACGGTGGAGTGCGGCACCCGCGCGACGTCGCCCTCGCGCTCGCGGCAGGCGCGTCCAACGTCATGATCGGTTCGTGGTTCGCAGGCACGCTCGAGTCGCCCGGGGACCTCTACACCGACAACGACGGGCGCCAGTACAAGGAGTCGTTCGGCATGGCGAGCAGCCGGGCCGTGCGCAACCGCACCGCGACCGACACGGACTACGACCGCGCCCGCAAGTCCCTCTTCGAGGAGGGCATCAGCACGGCCCGGATGTACATCGACCCCGCACGCCCCTCCGTCGAGGACGTCATCGACGAGATCGTCGCCGGGCTGCGCAGCAGCTGCACGTATGCCGGTGCGCGCACGCTCGAGGAGTTCCACGAGCGGGCCGTCGTCGGGCTCCAGAGCACGGCCGGGTTCGCCGAAGGGCGCCCACTCCACACCTCCTGGTGACGCCGGCGCCCGACGGCGGCCGACGGCGCCCGACGGCGGCCCGTGTCAGCGGCGGACGATCGGCACGGGACCTGCCGCATGATCCGCCGTCCAGTGCGGTGATCACCCCACCGAAGCGCGGATCGTCACGCGGTCACCGCTCGGGAGGCGACGGCATACACGATCAGTGGCGCTTGCGGCCGACCTCGACGATGCGCCAGCCGCGCTCGCGGGCGAGCTCGCGCAGCTCACGATCCGGGTTGACCGCGACGGCCTCGCCGACGCGCTCCATCATCGGCAGGTCGCTGACCGAGTCGCTGTAGGCGACGCACCGCGCGAGGTCGTAGCCGCGCTCGGCTGCCAGTTTCTCGATCTCGATGACCTTGCCTGCGCCGTAACAGAACTCGCCGCTGAGGTGCCCGGTGTAGCGGCCCTCCTCGTCGAGCTCGCTGCGCGTGGCGACGGCGCCCTCGAGCCCTAGCGCGGCCGCGATGCGGCTGACGAGCTCGATGGGGGAGGCCGACACGACGATGCGGTCGTGGCCGGTGGCGCGCGCCTCGGCGAGCAGGCCCATCGAGGCCGGGATGGCCTTGCGCACGATGCCCGGCGTGATCGCGTCGGTGAGGTGGATGATGTCCGACTGCGGGATGCCGGCCACCGCCCGGAGGATGCGCTCACGCAGGGCCTCCGAGCCCTCGTCGGTGGATCCCTTGCGGTGGAAGGAGATCGCGTTGACGGTGTCCTTGACGAGGTCCTTCCACGGCACGTGACCGCCGCGGAAGGCGGCGATCGCGAGCGGGTAGTTGGCGGAACCTCGGATCAGGGTGCGGTCGAGGTCGAAGAAGGCGGCCGTCGGCACCGGTCGTGCCCCCGCCTCAGCCGACACGGGCCACCATCGGCTGGGCGGGACGCCGCGGCGGGACCGGGGCGTTGACGGCGCGGGCGGCGTTCTTCGGCAGCGGTCGCGGCCGGTTCGGCAGGGCGAGGCGGAAGACCTTGGCCCACGCCTGGTAGACCTGCTTGGGCAGCGGGCCGGTCGTGTACGGCAGGCCGTAGCGCTCGCAGATCTCACGCATCTCGACCGCGACCTCGTGGTAGCGGTTGCTCGGCAGGTCGGGGAAGCAGTGGTGCTCGATCTGGTGGCTGAGGTTGCCGGTCATGAGGTGCATGAGCTTGCTGCCCGAGATGTTGGCCGAGCCGAGCATCTGGCGGATGTACCAGTCTCCGCGGGTCTCGCCCTCGATCTCCTCCTCGGTGAACGTGTCGACGCCGTCGGGAAAGTGGCCGCAGAAGATGACCGAGTGCGCCCAGACGTTGCGGATGGCGTTGGCCGTGAAGGTGCCGATGAGCGCCTGCTTGCCCGAGCCGAAGGGGACCGCGGCGAGCGGGGTCGCGGCGTAGTCCTTCGTGAACTGGCGAACGACCTTGCGGCCCATGGCCTTGAGATCCTTCTTGAGGTCGTCCTTGGACTTCTCCCCGTCCTTGACCGCTTCGAGCTCGAGGTCGTAGATGGCGATGCCCCACTCGAAGAACGGCGCGAGGATCATGTTGTAGAGCGGGTTGCCGAGGTTGCCGGGGTGCCACGGTTGGTCCTCGTCCATGCGCAGGATCGAGTAGCCGACGTCCTTGTCCTTGCCCAGCACGTTGGTCCACGTGTGGTGCAGGTCGTTGTGCGTGTGCTTCCAGGCGGCCGCCGGGGTGACGAAGTCCCACTCCCACGTCGTGGAGTGGATGTCGGGGTCGCGCATCCAGTCCCACTGGCCGTGCAGGACGTTGTGGCCGATCTCCATGTTCTCGAGGATCTTCGCGACGCTGAGCATCGCGGTGCCGGCGACGAACGCCGTGCGCTTCTTCGAGAAGAGCAGCGTGGCGCGGCCGGCGACCTCGAGGGTGCGCTGGACGCGGATGACGCGGCGGATGTAGGCGGCGTCGGCAGCACCACGCGTCGCGATGACGCGGTCGCGCAGGGCGTCGAGCTCCTTGCCGAGCTGCTCGACGTCGGCGTCGCTGAGGTGCGCGGCGGCGCTCGGCCGCTTGGCGGGTCCGCCGGACGCCGCGAGGACCGGCTTCCGGTTCCGGGTCGTCGGGGCGGTGCCCTCGGCGACGCCGGTGGCGGCGGCCTCGAGGGTCGTCGTCGTCGGTCGGTTCGTGGTGGCTGTCATGGTGGTTCCCTTCTCAGATGTCCAGGTGGACGGGTCCGGCGGCCGCGTTGACACAGGTCTGGATGAGCTCGCCCTCGTCACCGTGGACCTCGCCGGTGCGCAGGTCGCGGACCTTGCCCGCGACGAGCGGGACGAGGCAGCTGCGGCAGATGCCCATGCGGCATCCGCTCGGCATGACGACGCCGCAGTCCTCGCCGGCTTCGAGGAGGGGGACGTCGCCGCCCGCCTCCACTTCCTTGTCGGACTTCTCGAACGTCAGCAGCCCGCCCTCGCCGCCGGAGCCTTCGAGCAGGACGGGCGCGAAGCGCTCGATCGTGAGGCCCGCGTGCGTCGCGTCGTCGCCGTCGCGCTCCCACAGCTCGGTGGCCGCGTCGAGGAAATCGGTGGGTCCGCAGGCGTATGCCGCCCGCTCGCGCCAGTCGGGACAGAGCGTCTCGAGGTCGGTGACGTCCGACAGGTCGAGGCGGCGGCCGCCCTCCTCGCGCGTGAACCAGTGACGGACCGTGAGGCCGGGGAACTGGTCGGCGAGCTCGAGCAGCTCGTCGTGGAAGAGCGCGTCGTCGCGGGTGCGCGCCGAGTGGACGAGGACGACGTCGGCGTCGGGTCGGCGGGGCACGAGCGTGCGGATCATCGACATGACGGGGGTCAGGCCGCTGCCGGCCGTCAGCATGAGGAGCGGGCGGGGGTGCTCGGGGAGCACGAAGTCGCCCTGCGGGGTGTCGAGGAAGAGGATGTCGCCGACCTTGGTGCTGCGGGCCAGGGCCGTCGAGACGAAGCCGATCGCGGTGACGGTGATGGCGGGGTCGTGGCCGACGGCGGCCGACAGCGAGTAGCTGCGCCACTGGCGCACGCCGTCGATCTCGACGCCGATGCGGGCCCACTGGCCGGCGGCGTGGGGGTTCCAGCCGCGGCCGGGACGGAAGTGGATCGTCGTCGAGTCGGGGGTCTCGCGGACCACCTTCGTGACGACCCCGCGCAGCTGCCGGGCCGAGGCCAGCGGGTTGACCAGATTGATGATGTCCTCGGGCGCGAGCGGGGTCGTCAGGATCGACGCCACACGCCGGAGAGCTCTGATCTGGGTCATCCTCCTATGGTCCTCGCCGAGGGGCTTCCGGATCTTGGGGTGGCGCGTACTCTTTGGGGTAGGAAACTGTTGCGTGACGACAAAAGGCAGGAGGCCGAAGTGGCGTACGCCACGTCCGACCCGCCGTGGTTGTCTCTCCCCGCCGAAGTGACGACCGTGCTGCGTCCCGTCGTGACCGACATCGTCGAGGCGATCATCGAGGGCATCCCGCGCGACGTCCCGGTCTACGCGATGCCGATGGAGGGCCGCTTCGGTCAGGGCGTCCGGCGGGGTGTCACGGTCGCCCTCAACCGCTTCCTCGACCTGCCGGGCACCCGCCTCCAGGCGCTGTCCGAGGACGGCAAGTGGGTCTACGAGAACCTCGGTCGTGGGGAGGTGCGCTCCGGGCGGAGCCTGGAGTCCCTCCTCGCCGCCTACCGCTACGGCGCGCGGGTCACCTTCCGCGCGATCTCGCGCACCGTCGACGTGTCGCAGCTGCCGCCCGACGTGCTCCTCTCCCTCGGCGAGTCCCTCTTCGCCTACATCGACGAGCTGTCCGCGGCCAGCGCGCAGGGCTACGCTCAGGAGCAGTCCGAACGCGCCGGTGAGCAGCTGCGGCTGCGCGGCGAGCTGCTCGAGATGATCCTGCGCGGCGACTCGAGCGACGGGGGCGTGGCACGTCTCGCGGCGGCCGTCGGCTGGACCCTCCCCGAGGTCGTCGTCGTCGCCCTCGTGCCCTTCCCGCACGTCGACGGGCTGCGCGGTGCGCTCGGTCCCGACGGCCTCGTCACCGAGCGAGGCACGGACGTCCTCATCGTCTTCCCGTTCCTCAGCCGCAAGGCCCGCCGTCGCGACCTCGAGCGCGCCCTGAGGGGCCGGCGCGCCATCGTCGGGCCGGCGCGCCCGTGGCAGCAGGCGGGTGAGTCGCTGCACCTCGCGACGGCGGCGGGGGCCCACGGCGTCGCGCCCGGACCGGACCGGCCGGACGCCGACGGCGCCCCCGTGTGGGTCGAGGACCACCTCGYCGAGCTCGTCGTCCTCGCCGAGCCGCTCGCCACCGACGACCTCGCCCGCACCCGCCTCGCGCCGTTGGACGGCCTGCGACCGGCCGTGCGCGAGCGCCTCACCGAGACGCTCCTGTCCTGGCTGCGCCACCAGGGCCAGCGTGCCCCGATCGCGGCAGAGCTCTTCGTCCACCAGCAGACCGTCGGCTACCGCGTGGCGCAGCTCAAGGAGCTCTTCGGCGAGGCGCTCGACGACCCCGAGGTCCGCTTCGAGCTCGAGCTCGTGCTGCGCGCCGGCCACCGCTGAGGCCACGGGCGCGCTCGGGCCGGCCGGACGGCATACGCCCGTGGGCAGGTCGCGCGCGAGATCGCGCGGCTCGGGTCGCCGGGGCGCAGCCGCCGCGCGACCTCGCGCCCGATGAGCGGTCAGAGCGTGCGGATGGGGGAGCCGTCGAGGTATGCCGTCACGTCCTCGACGACGCCGGCCCAGAACGTCGCGTAGACGTCACGCGTCACGTAGCCGAGGTGGGGCGTCAGGAGCGTGCGCGGTGCGGTGCGCAGCGGGTGGTCGACGGGGAGAGGCTCTTCGTCGAAGACGTCGAGGCCGACGCCCCCGAGGTGACCGCGCCGGAGGGCCGCGAGCAGGGCCCGCTCATCGACGATCGGGCCACGGGAGGTGTTGACGAGCAGAGCGTCCGGGCGCAGGAGCGCCAGCTCGCGCTCGCCGAGGAGGCCGCGGGTCCCCTCGGCCAGGACGAGGTGGATCGAGACCACGTCGGACCCGGAGAGCACGTCGTCGAGGGAGGCCGCCCGGACTCCCGCCTGCTCGGCGCGCTCCGCCGTGAGGCTCCGGCTCCAGGCGACGACGTCCATCCCGAACGCGCGGCCCACGGAGGCGACCTGCGTGCCGATGCGGCCGAGCCCGAACAGACCGAGCGTGTGCCCCGCGAGGTCGCGGCCGACCGTCGTCTGCCAGCCGCCCTCGCGCACGGCGGTGGCCTCGGGGACGAGCTGCCGCGCGAGCCCGAGGACGAGGGCCCACGTCAGCTCGGCGGGGGCGGTGGCGAGGCTCTCGGTGCCGCAGACGGTGATGCCGGCGGCGTTGGCCGCGGCGACGTCGATGCTCGGGTTGCGACGGCCGGTCGTCACCACCAGCCGCAGGCGGGGGAGCGAGGCGAGCACGGCGGCCGGGAGCGGGGTGCGCTCGCGCATGACGACGACGGCGTCGTAGCCGGCCAGTCGCTCGACGAGGGCGCCGACCTCGCTGACGTGGTCGCGGAAGACGTCGACGGTGGACGGAGTGCTGGCGTGGTCCGTGACCGGAGACCAGTCGGCGCTGGACAGGGCGACGCCCTGGTAGTCGTCGAGCACCGCGATCCGCACGGACCCCAGCCTACGAGGACCCTCACCTGCGAGAAGCGCCGCTCTCTGATGACTGCGCTACGGGGCCTTACTGGGTGGTGCGTGTCGAACTGTACTGCGTATCCCCAACGGGATTCGAACCCGTGCTGCCGCCGTGAAAGGGCGGAGTCCTAGGCCGCTAGACGATGGGGACCTGCCCGACCTATCCGTTGGGACGTCGAAACTATATGGGAGATTCTGGCACCGTCCAAATCGGCTCCGAACCCCCGTCCGGGGGCGGCCGGATCGCCTCCGGGGCGGTCTCTCGGATCAGCCCTTGGCCCACGCCCGGACCTCGTCGACGGGCCACGTCGTGACGATGCGCTCGGCCGGGATGCCGAGGCGCTCGGCGCGCTCGCAGCCGAGCGACTTCATGTCGAGCTGCCCCGGGGCGTGCGCGTCGGAGTCGATGGTGAAGAGGCAGCCGAGGTCGCGCGCCAGCTCGATGAGCTCGTCGGGCGGGTCGCACCGCTCGGGACGCGAGTTGATCTCGACGGCCACGTCGTGCTCGAGGCACGCGCGGAAGACCTTCTCGGCGTCGAACTGCGACGGCGGACGCTTGCCGCGGTTGCCCGTCACGAGCTGGCCGGTGCAGTGGGCGAGGACGTTGGTGTGCGGGTTGCGCACGGCGGCCACCATGCGGGGTGTCATCTCGAACGAGGGCTGCCGCAGCTTGGAGTGGATCGAGGCGGTGACGACGTCGAGCTGGTCGAGCAGGTCGTCGTCCTGGTCGAGCGTGCCGTCGAGGTGGATGTCGACCTCGATGCCCCGAAGGAGCGTGAACGCGTCGCCGAGGCTCGCGTTGATGGCGTCGACACGCTTCAGCTGGTCGGTGAGGCGGGCCCGGCTCAGGCCGTTGGCGACGGTGAGGCGCGGCGAGTGGTCGGTCAGCGCCATCCACTCCTGCCCGAGCTCGACGGCGGCGAGCACCATCTCCTCGATGGGGCTGCCGCCGTCGCTCCAGTTGGAGTGCGCGTGGAGGTCTCCGCGGAGGGCGGCGTAGAGCTCGGCGCCCCCGGTCGTCAGCGGCGCGCCGTGCTTCTCCTCGGCGGAGACGAGGTAGGCCGGTAGGACGCCGCGCACCGCCTGGCCGATGATCGCGGCGCTCGAGTCGCCGATTCCCTTGATCTGCTTGAGGGTTCCGGCCTCGACGCGCTCCTTCAGCTCATCGTCGCTGATGAGTGTGATCGCCTCGATGGTCTTGCGGAACGCGTCGACGCGGTAGCTGCTCTCGCGGCCGCGCTCGAGGAGGAAGCAGATGCGTCGCAGCGCGTCGAGCGGGCTGATCGGTGCCTGCGGAGGGGTCGGCTGCTCCATGTCGAGCAGCCTAACCGCGGCGGCCGACGCGGCGCCTGCTACTGCTGCAGGGGCGGCAGCGTGCTCCCGTCGGGGAACTTGCCCGGGGGCGTCTGGGTCGCCGGGACGACCCGGACGATGTCGCCGTACTGCTGCGCGATGAGGCCGGCCGAGGAGCCCTCGTCGGCCATCACGAGCACCCGGTCGGTGCGGGCGTCCTGGGTGACGGCGATGATCTCGATCCCCTTGGAACGCCAGAGCATTCGCTGCTCGACGATCTCCTTGGCGACCTTCTCCTTCTCGGCCAGGGTGTGCTTCATGACGACGAACTCCACATCGGTCGGTGACGGCATCGCGGCGGCCACGAAGGCCTCGAGGTCGGGGTCGTGCCGGGTGACGACGACGGCCACGCGGGCACCGGGGGCGTCGGCGGCATACGCCCCCGAGAAGACGTCGGGCCAGCGCGCGGCCACGGTGGGCTCGACGGCGGTGAAGGCGTTCGTCTGCCGCGTCGAGAGGGTGCCGAACCAGCGCGTGGTGTCGCGGGCGGGCGGCGCCGACGGCACGAGGTCGACGGCCGTCGGAGGCAGGCTGCCGCTGAGGGTCCCGGGTCCGCGAGCGCCGTTGTCGGCACCGGCGCTCCCGGTCGCGTCCTTCATGACCTCGGGGGCCGAGCCGGCGCTCGCGGTGCTCGACGACGCGCCGTGGTTGCCGGCCGCCCAGGAGGCGCCGACGGCACCGACGACGACGAGTGCGGCAGCGGCGCCGAGGAGCGTCGAGCGCCGGCGTGAGGTGCGCGCCCGTCCGCGCATCAGGGCGCGCTGGGCGAAGAGGTCGTCGCGGGGTGGTTCGAGGTCGTTCATCGTGGACAGCGCCTTTCGCAGCTGCAGCTCACCTTCCTCCGGCGCAGCGCCGGGTCCGCTCGTGGTGTCGTCGCTCATGGAAACGCTCCCGCCCCGGTCAGTGGTGGTTCGGCGAGCCGGTCGCGAAGGGCGGCGAGCCCGCGCGAGATCTGGCTCTTGATGGTGCCCTCGGCCACGCCGGTGCACTCGGCGATCTGGGGCACCGTGAGGTCCTCCCAGAAGCGGAGGACGAGCACGGCACGCTGCTTCTCGGGGAGGTCGTGCAGCAGGTCGGTGAGGGTCATCGCGAGCTCGCGGTCGTGGTCGGTCGTCTCCGGCTCGGGCGCCTCGTCGGTGAGGACCTCGCGCCGCCGTTTGCGCTGGTCGTTGAGGTAGAGGTTCATCATCGTGCGTCTCGTGTAGGCGGTCTCGGCCCCCGTGGCGATGCGAGGCCAGGCGACGTAGACCCGCGCCAGGGCCTCCTGGACGAGCTCGTCGCCGTCGGCCCAGTTGCCGCAGAGCAGGTAGGCGCGTCGGCGCAGCATCGTCTGCCGCTCCTCCACGAAGCTGCGGAACGCCGCCTCGTCCCTCCGTCTCATGTGCTCCCGCCGGTCCCGGTCGTCATCTGTGGTGCCGATCGTCTGGCTGTCAGTGTCGTACACCCCCTAGACACCAAGGCACGGCGAACCGTTGCACTCGGGTCTCGATCCACCGCGATGGCGTATGCCGGGTGGCCCGGTCGTCGGGGCGTCGCGGGCTCCCGGGAGGGCTCAGGAGACCCGCCCGAGGGCGACGAGCGTGAGCATGAGCGCGGCGATCGTCTCGCCGTCGGTGATCGCGCCGTCCCGGACGAGACCGATGACCTCGCGGAACGGGACGCGCCGGACGCCGCGGATGCCCTCCTCGGCGCGGGCCGCGCTGGCGGGGGCGCCGGGGACCCGCGCGAGGCCGGTGGCGAGGTAGACGACCTCGGGCGCGCGGCACACGCCGTTGAGGGCGTTCATCGTGCCGATCTCCCTCCAGTCCCGGGCCACGAGCCCGGTCTCCTCGGCCAGCTCCCGCCGGGCGGCCACGAGCGGGTCCTCACCGTCGGTGCCGCCGGCGGGCACCTCGACGGAGGTGCCGACGGTGTGCCGGTCGACCGTGACGAGGACGACCTCGTCGGCCTCGGTGACGGCGACGACGAAGACGGCGGGGCGTTGCAGCTCGACGACCCCGTAGATGCCGTCGGTGCCGTCCGGCCGGGTCACGGCGTCCTCCCGGACCCGGATCCACGGGTTCTCGTAGACGACCGTCGTCGCTCGCACGGGCCAGCTCACGACGGGTCTCCGAGGCGCATGCCCCGATCGTGCCACCCGTTCCCCTCGAGTGAGCGCCCCGTCCCACACGAGTGAGCGCCCCGTCCCGGACGGGTGGGGGCGGTCTCAGATCGTCTGCGCAACACGGATGTCGTGTGAGGCGGGACGATGACTGCAGGGCTGAGGCGGTATTCGGTAGGTCAGCGGGAGCAGGCGTTGGGGCTGCTCGAGGCGGGCGTGTCGGGACTGGAGGTGGCCCGGCAGGTCCTGATCGCGCTGCGGCTACGTGAGGGCCGCTGCCCGGCCCGGATCGCGGCCGAGCTGGGCGTGCATCGCTCGAGCGTGACCCGCGAGCTGCGCCGCAACCGCGTCGCCGGGGTGTACTCGGTACGGGTCGCCCAGGCACGCACCGTCACCAACCGGGCCCGCCCGCAGCCGCGGAAGCTGGACCGGCCCGAGCACGCCGGCCTGCGCACGGTCGTCCTCGAGGGATTGACCTCGCACTGGTCCCCGCAGCAGATCCAGGGCGAGCTGCTCGCGCGGTTCCCCCACGATGACTCCATGCGGATCTCCCACGAAACTCTCTACCAGGCCCTCTACGTGCAAGGCCGCGGCAGCCTGCGCGCCGAGCTGGCCCGGGAGAAAGCCCTGCGCAGCGGGCGCACCTCGCGCGTACCGGCCTCGAAGCTGGCCGCCCGGCCCCGCGGGAAGTCCTGGGTCGGGGACGCCACGATCACCGCCCGACCGGCCGAGGCCACCGACCGCGCCGTCCCCGGGCACTGGGAAGGCGACCTGGTCATCGGCGCCCGCGGCTCCAGCGCCCTGATCACCCTGGTCGAGCGGGCCACCCGGTACGTGATGCTCGCGCGGCTACCGGGCCGGCGCGACGCCGCCACCGTCACCGACCGGCTCACCGCGATGATCACCACGCTGCCCGCCCACCTGGCCAAGACCCTGACCTGGGACCAGGGCGCCGAGCTCGCCGACCACGCCCGGTTCACCGTCGCCACCGACTGCAAGGTCTACTTCTGCGACCCGCACTCGCCCTGGCAACGCGGCACCAACGAGAACACCAACGGCCTGATCCGAGAGTTCTTCCCCAAAGGCACCAGCTTCACCACCGTCACCGACGAGCAGATCGCCCACGTCGAACAACTGCTCAACACCCGCCCCCGAGCCACCCTCGGCTTCCACACCCCCGCCCATAAACTCAACGAACTACTCAACGTTGCGCACACGCCCTGAAACCGCCG